>JBAUAJ010000135.1:0-30354 GCA_049675585.1 Thermoplasmata archaeon | reverse complement strand
GCCGAGCGCCGATTCTAACCTCTGCCCTCGCCGGGCGGCGTCCCCCGAGGGCGGGCGCCGAACCGCGGGACTTCTCGAACGAAAGGTAGATTTGACCCCGCACGGCTCGCGCGTTCGTCCGGGGGAGCATGAGCGGAGGTTCCACCGCGTCCGCAACCGCCGGTCAGCCGGTCCAGTTCGACCGCCTCCCGCCGCCGTGGGAGCCGACGCCGGTGCGCCCGAAGCTGCCGATCGGCGTCGCCGTCCTGTCGGTCGTGATCGCCTTCCTCGCCGTCGTCATGGTCCTCGCCGGCCTCCTCTTCGTGCTCAACAGCGCCTTCGGCGCGGCCGTGCCCGCGTCGCTCGAGATCTTCCAATCGATCGATCTGCAGGGCGCCGGGATCCTGATGGTGCTCGGGATCGCGCTGCTCGCCGTCGCGACCTCGCTCTGGCGCCAGGAGACGTGGGCGCTGTGGACGACGATCGTCCTCGTCTTCGGGGCGACCGCCTACCTGTTCTTCACCGGGCTCATCACGGTCCTGTTCCTCGTCTTCGTCGGCCTGCTCGTCTATCTGCTCGCGGTGCGTCGCTACTTTTACTGATGCGGCTCACTCTCGGCCAGCTCGCCCCGGTGCCCGGCGACCCGGCGCGCAACCTCGAGCGGCTCGCCTCGTCGGTCCGCGCCGCTCCGGCGGACCTCGCGATCTTCCCCGAGCTGTTCCTCTCGGGATATCGTGTGGGCGACCGCATCCGGGCCCTCGCCCTCGCGGCGAACGGTCGGGACGCGCCGACCGAGGCGCTCCGAAAGGTCGCCGAGGAGAGCCGAACGCCTCTGCTCGTGGGGGCGCCCGTCAGGGCGGCCGAACGGCCCGGGGAGGTCCAGAATGCGGCGGTCCTCGTGCGCCCGAGCGGCGAGGTCGAGATTCAGGTCAAACGATACCTTCCGAACTTTGGTCCGTTCGAGGAGGGCCTCGCCTTCTCGCCGACCGACTCGAGCCGGCCCTTGCGCGTCGGGGCGCACTCGATCGGCGTCGAGATCTGCTACGACGTCTTCTTTCCCGAGGTCGCCCGCGACCTGGCCCTCGCCGGGGCCGAGATGCTCGTCAACATCTCCGCCTCCCCCGTGACCAGCCGCACGCTCTTCGAGCGGCTGCTCCCGGCGCGAGCGATCGAGAACGGAATGTCGGTCGTCTACGTGAACCGCGTCGGCGTGGAGGACGGCTTCGTCTTCGGGGGCGGATCGGGGGCGTGGGATCCCCGGGGCGAGCCGATCGCGGCCGAGAGGATCTCCGTCCCCGGATTGGGGCCGGAAGAGGCACTGCTTCGGGTCGAGGTCGACCCGGGATCGGTCGGGCGCTGGCGTCCGTTCCGGCCCGTGCTTCGGGACGTCGCCGCGCGCCCCGGAGCGCCGTCCTCCCGGTGAGCGGCGTTCGCCTCGACCGCCGCCCTTATACCGCGCGGACGCCCCCGATGGGGGCGTGCCTCCCCCTCCCACGATCGCCCAGCAACTCGCAGCCAAGCAGCGCGAGATCTCGGTCGCCGAGTTCTTCGAGCGGAACCGTCAGATCCTCGGGTTCGACAACCTGCAGCGAGCTTTGCTGACAACCGTCAAAGAGGCCGTGGACAATTCTATTGACAGTTGTGAGGAGGCTCAGGTCCTCCCCGATGTGACGGTCGAGATCTCGAAAGAGAGCGAGGACCGCTACAAGGTAATTGTCGGAGACAACGGCCCCGGCATCTTGCGGCGGGAGATCCCGAACGTCTTCGGCCGCCTACTCTACGGCTCCCGATTCCACTCGAATCGTCAGGCTCGAGGGCAGCAGGGGATCGGCATCTCCGCGGCCGTTCTGTACGCGAATCTCACGACCGCACGCCCGGCCCGGATCACCTCCAAGATCGAGGAGGAGGACGCGGCGCATGTGCTCGAGCTGTTCCTGGACACCCAGAAGAACCAGCCCCGGATCGCCTCGGAGGACGTCGTCCTCTGGGACCGACCACACGGGACGAGCATCGAGCTGGTCCTCAAGGCCCGCTACCTGCGCGGCCGACAATCTCCAGTCGAATACCTTCGGGGCACGGCGATCGTGAACCCACACGCGCGGATCGTGCTCGTCGAGCCCGACGGCAGCCGCACGACGTTCGAACGGGCGACGACCGACCTTCCACCGCTCGCCAAGGAGTCGCTGCCGCATCCGTACGGCCTCGAGCTGGGCGAGCTCGGTTACCTGCTCAAAGGCACGAAGCGACCGACCCTCGGGGAGTTCCTGGCGAAGGACTTACAGGGGGTGAGCGCCCGGGCGGTGAAGGAGATCCTGGGCGCGGCCGGTCTCGCCGTGAGCGTCAAGCCATCGACGATCCAGGGCGAATCGCAGGAGCGGCTGCTCACCGCGTTGCACACGGTGGCGCTGATCGCTCCGTCCGCCGACTGCCTCTCGCCGATCGGCGCGATGCTGATCAAGAGGGGATTGCGCAACGTGCTCGGGGAGCTCAAACCCGAGTTCTTCGCGCCCCCGGTCAGCCGTCCGCCAAAGGTCCGGGGCGGCTTCCCGTTCATGGTCGAGGTCGGGCTCGTCTACGGCGGGGGGCTGCCGGCCGACCAGCCGATGCAGATCCTGCGGTTCGCGAATCGGGTGCCGCTCCTGTTCCAGCAGGGCGCGTGCGCGATAACGAACTCGATCGGTACGGTCGACTGGCGTCGCTACGGGCTCGACCAGAAGGGGGGGGCGGGCGTCCCGGTCGGCCCGGCGCTCGTCCTCGTCCACGTCGCCTCGACGAAGGTTCCGTTCACCAGCGAAGCGAAGGAGGCGATCGCGGAGGACCCCGAGATCGACAAGGAGCTGACCCTGGCGCTCCAGGCGGCCGCCCGCCACCTGCGCTCCCACCTCTCGCGCAAGAGCCGCCGAGACTTTGCGAGCGAGAAGTTCGAGATCATCCAGCGGATCCTGCCCATGCTCGCCGAGAAGACCTCGCACATCGTGAACAAACCGGTACCGGATCTCACCCCCGTGATCACCCGCATCATGGACGTCGTCAACGTGGAAACGAAGCTCGCCGCCGACGCGAAGGGGGTCGCCGCGCCGGTCGAGGTGACGAACTACACGCCGCGCGCCCGGGTGCTCGAGCTGTTCCTCGAGGTCGACCCCGAGCTGTTCTCTAAGGCGACGTTAGACCCAACCCCCGACGGAACGGAACCGTCGCTCGGGCGGGCGTGGTGGACGCTCCCGAAACTCGCGCCGAACGGACGGACGTCGCTCTCGCTCAAGTTCCCCCCGAAGACGGACGTCGACGCGAGCGATCTCGACTGGTACGTCGCCGGGATCGACGCGGGTCGGGTCCTGGGCGCCGATCCGCTGCCCGGCGACTGGGACGTACGTCTCCCGCGGACGATCGTCGAAGCGGCCGAGGCCGCCGCCGAGGAGACCGCCGGGGGAACGCCGAACGAGGACGGGGAGGTCGATTACGATGCCGCCGAAACGAGCTCGGGCAGCCGCGACGAAGAGTGAGGACGACAGCCCCCGCGTGCGGGCCGACGCGCTCGCGCCGACGGTCGGCCTCGCCGGTCAGATCTACGACCAGCTCTCCCGCGGCGAGATCCCTCGCATGCGCCTCCCGCTCCGGACGAAGCAGAACCTCGAGTTCCAGAGCCGCGAAGGGGTCTGGAAGCTCGGCCGTTCGATGGGCACGCGCAGCGCGCGGAAGCTCGACGGGGCGCTGATGCTCCTCCGCACGTTCTATCTCGTCGACTTCATCAACGAGATGGCCGACGACAAGAAGACGTCGACCCTGCGAGAGCTCTACTACATCAGCGAGGGATGGAAGGACGCGAAGTTCCACAGCGAGGACGAGTCGAACCTCTTGATCGAGGACCTCGAGGTGATGTGCGAGCGCCTTCGCGAGGATTTCCGGCTCCATCCCGAGGAGAACGGGGCGTCCGTGATCGGCGACCTGACGATCAAGGAGCGCAACCGCAAGGGGATCGTCAAGAAGATCAACTGCCGGGACGACGTCGGGGACGGAGGCTACTCGCTGCCGTTCAACGTCGAGAAGGAGAAGATCGAGTTCGTCAGCACGAACGCGAAGTTCGTCATCGCGATCGAGTGCGGCGGCATGGTCGACCGCCTCGCCGAGAACGGCTTCGACGAGAAGTACAACGCGCTCTTGTTGCATCTCAAGGGTCAGCCGGCCCGGTCCACCCGACGCTTCCTGCGGCGCGTCTCCGAGGAGCTGAAGCTCCCGGTCGTGGTGTTCACCGACGGAGACCCCTGGTCGTTCCGGATCTTCGCGAGCGTCGCCTACGGGGCGATCAAGACGGCCCATCTCTCGAACTACCTCGCGACCCCCTCCGCGGAGTTCCTCGGGGTCACCGCCTCCGACATCGAGAACTACAACCTCCCGAGCGACAAGCTCTCCGAGCAGGATGTGCGGGCCCTCGAGGCGGAGCTGACCGACCCCCGGTTCGCCACCGCGGAGTGGCGGAGCGAGATCGAGCTGATGCTCAAGAACGGCAAGAAGGCCGAGCAGCAGTCGCTCGCGAAATACGGCCTGAACTACGTCACGGACCACTACCTGCCCGAGAAGCTCGGGCAGATGGGCGTCCTGTAAGCGGCCCGGCGGGGCTCGGGCTGGCTCCGGACGAAGCGAAGGTTTTAGAAGCGGGCCGGAGTGGCGCTTCCTCGATGACGTGGTCGGCCGGCCAGCGCTATCTCGCCGAGTTCATCGGAACGTTCGGGCTCCTGCTGTCGATCACGGGGGCGGCGCTGCTGGCGCTCAACGCCGGCGGGAACGATGCCTACGCCTACGTGATGCTCCTGAGTCTCTCGCTCGGCTTCGGTGTCCTCGGCATGATCTACGCCTTCGGCGACATCTCTGGAGCCCACTTCAACCCGGCCGTGACGGTCGCGATGTGGCTTTCCGGACGCACGAAGATGGGTGACGCGATCGGCTACATCATCGCCCAGGTCCTCGGTGGAGTGATGGGAGTCGCCGTGATCGCCGGGGTCGCGCACGGCTACGCGCCCCTCTGGCACGCCATCTCCGCGCCCGGGGGCCCCGCTTTCGCCTCCCAGGGATACGCGGGGAACGGCGCTCCGTACCATGTGGCGATGGGCTCGGTGTTCCTGCTCGAGCTCGTCTTCACGTTCTTCCTTGTCACGGTGATCCTGATGGCGACCCGGTCGGACGGGTTCGCGAAGAACCTCGCGCCGGTCGGCATCGCCCTCACGCTGATCATGACGAACCTCGTGGCGATCCCGATCGACGGCGCCTCGGTCAACCCCGCGCGCAGCTTCGCTCCCGCGTTGATCGCGGCGATGTTCACGGGCGACCACTGGGCGATCCAGCAGGACTGGCTGTTCTGGGTCGCGCCGATCATCGGCGGTGTGATCGCGGCGATCGTCGAGCGCATCATGCGCCAGAACTGAGCCGTTCGATCTACCCGATCCCGAGCGCCGAATACCCGGCGGGCGTGAGAAGGTTCGGGGCGTACTCGGCGGGCGCGTAGACGAGCGTGCCCCCCGGCCCGTCCGACCGGCGCCACTCCACCCCCTGCTCGCGGAACTCCGGCCGTTCCGCCCCGACCTCTACCACGGCGTCGACCGAGGCCATCGGAAGGCCGAGGCCGTCCTTCGAGACCCGCAGGGCGTCCACTGTTTCGTCGAGGAGGATCCACGGGAGCGGAACCACGAGCTTGAGGTGCACGAGATGGGGTCGGAACTTGCTCTCGCTCTCCGTCTCGGTGCGAGAGAACACCGCGAACTCGGTCCCCCCGACCGTGGCGAGGCGCTCGAACTGGTAGGACCGCTGCCGGAAATCGAGGACGTTCACCTCGAGGTCGGAGGCGGTCAGCACGGTCGGTCGGAGCCGGGCGCGCTAGTTAACCCCCCGGAGCAGCGGGCCGACACCGGCGGCCGTCCGCCGGCGAGAGCGGTCCCTCGGCGACCGGCCGAGGTAACCCTAATAAACGGGTACCTGTAGGCGCGCGCCGGTCGGACGCGGGTGGAATGAAACGCTCTTCTCGAGTCTGGAAGAAACGCGGCCACATGCGGTGGAAGTGGCGCAAGAAGAGGATGCGCCGCCGCATGAGGGCCCAGAAGATGCGCAAGCAGTGAGGGGCGCCTTCCGCGCCCCTCACGAACCCGTTTCGCCTAAGTTTCCGGTGGCCCGATCGTGCGCGGGCGGTTCGGTGGGTGCCGGTCCCGCCAGGGGGTCGATTCTCTCGAAGCAGCTACCAGGCCAGTCGGTCGAGTTTGCGCGCGGTCTTGGTCGCCTTCTTCCACTCCCGATAGTGGTCTCGGCAAAGCGGCGCCCTCCTCCCTTTCTCGGGTAGGTTCGAGAACGCCCGCCGGGCTTCGGCGAGCGTGAGGTGACGCTCGGACGGCGCGCCGCACCCCGGGACGAGGCACGGCTCGACCTCCGGCGGCCCGGCCGGCGACGCGCGCTCGGGGGTCATCGGCGGGCCTGCTCGGCCACGATGCCGGCGACCAGGTCGGGGATCTCGTAGGGGAATCGGGCGACCCGGGCCCCGGCCTTCTCGAGCGCCGCGAGCTTCGTCTCGGCCGTGCCGCGGCCGCGAGAAATGATCGCGCCGGCATGGCCCATGCGCTTCCCGGGCGGGGCGCTCCGACCGGCGATGTAGGCGACCACGGGTTTCGTGAAGTGATGTCCGATATACTCGGCCGCATCCTCCTCGGCGGTACCCCCGATCTCCCCGACCAGCACGAGCAGGTCCGTCTCCGGGTCGGCCTCGAAGAACGGGAGAGCGTCCACGAACGACGTCCCGACGACGGGATCTCCGCCGAGGCCGAGGCAGGTCGATTGGCCGAGCCCGTGCTCCTTGATGCCGTTGACGATCTCGTAGGTCAGGGTGCCGCTGCGCGACACGACCCCGATCCGGCCGGGCCGGAAGACGACGTTGGGGATGATCCCGACCTTCGCTTTCCCGGGGGCGGCGATCCCCGGGCAGTTCGGCCCGATGATCCGGGTCCCGTGCGACCTCGCGTAATGGTACATCAGCAGCATGTCGTGGAACGGGATGTGCTCGGTCACCACCACGCACAGGCGGATCCCCGCGTCCACGGCCTCGATCAGCGCGTCCTTCGCGTAGGGTGCCGGGACGAAGATGCAGCTCGCGTTCGCGTGGGTCCGATCGACCGCCTCGCGGACGGAGTCGAAGACCGGCACTCCCTCCACCGTGGCCCCGGCCTTCCCCGGAGTGACGCCGGCGACGACCGACGTCCCGAACTCCTTCATGCCCCGGGTGTGGACGGTCCCCTGGTGCCCCGTGATCCCCTGGACCACGACGCGCGTCGAGGCGTCGACGAGGACGCTCATGCGCGGCCTCCCGCCGCCGCAACGACCGCCTGGGCGGACGATTTTAGGTCGGGGACGGCCGAAATGCCGGCCGTCCGGAGGATCTCGATCCCTTCCTTCTCGTTGTTCCCCCGGATCCGAGCGACGAGGGGAAATCGCTCCGCCACCGGGACCTGCTGCATCGCCTCGACCAGCCCCTTCGCGACGGTGTCGCACCGCGTCACCCCGCCGAAGATGTTCAGGAACACCGCCTTGGGCTTCGCCTGCGCCATCAGGAGGAACGCCTCGGTGACCTTTTTCGGGTCATCGGTCCCCCCGAGGTCGAGGAAGACTCCCGGATTCCCGCCGAACTCCTTCAGAACGTCCAGGGTCGCCATGGTCAGCCCCGCCCCGTTGGCGATCACGCCGATGTTCCCGTCGAGCTGTACGAACGCGATCTCCTTTTCCCGTGCGATCTCCTCGAGCGGGGTGCGGTCGTCCTGGATCGCGGCGTACTCCGGGTGACGGAACGCTGCGTCGTCTTCGATGATCACCTTCGCGTCGAGGGCCACGAGGCTCTCGCCTACGACGGCGAGCGGGTTGATCTCGACGAGCTCGGCATCCTCCCGGTCGAACAGGGTCCACAGCGAGGTGAGCAGAGCATCGAGCGACTTGGCGGCCGGCCCCGATAGGCCGAGCACGTGCGCCGCCCGCCGCCGTTCGTAGGCCGCCAACCCGGGGAACGGGTCGATCAGCTGCCGATCGATCGAGGCGTCGTCCACCGACTCGATCTCGACTCCCCCCTGACCGCTCGTGATCAGCACGGGAAGTCGAGCGCTCCGATCGAGCGCCAAGGAGACGTACAGCTCCCTCGCGATCGTCACCTTCCCTTCGAGGAGGACCTCCTTGACCCGTTCGCCCTTGAACTCGAGCGCGAGGATCGCAGTCGCCGCCGCTCGAGCCTCGGCGGGAGTGCTCGCGAACCGGACGGCGCCTCCCTTGCCTCGGCCGCCGGCCAGCACCTGGGCCTTGATGACGCAGGGCAACGGCACGGCCCCGGAGGTCACGGCCCGTTCGGCTTCCTCGGCGGAACGGGCGACCTGCCCTTTCGGGAGGGCGATGCCATACTTTCGGAACAGCTCTTTGCCGCGCCACTCCGCCAGCTTGACCATCGGTGACTCCGCGGCGGCGAATAGGGCTCCTCTCTTAACAGCGGCGGAGACCGGCGCGCAGGCGGCGGCCCCTCGCCGGACGTTCGGGGCTACCGGCGGCTCGTCCGGCGTCTCTGACGGCGGGTCGCCCCTCGAACCCGCTCCGGACTTTTCGCGCGGAGGTCCGCGAGCTCGCGGCCGAGGTCGTCGAGCAGCTTGCCCGCGACTTCCCCTTTGGGACCTCGAAGCCACCTCCGATCGCCTCCCCGCGGGAGCACCAGCGCGGCGGTATCGGGGGTGCCCATCGTCGACGCATCGTTCGCCACCACCCAGTCGGCCCCCGTCTCCTCCTGGAGCCGCCGTCCTTCCGTCTCGAGGGCGGCGGGAGTGGCTCCCGAGAGAAGTTTGTACGCGATCAGGCGCGTCGGAGCTGGGGCGAGCCGTCGCAGCTCGGGGAGGACCTTGGGCGCACGGGTGAGCTCCAGCGTGAGCCCTTGCTCTGCCCGGGAGGGAATCTTCCCCCGGGTGGGACGGAGTGTGAAATCCGAAAGCGCGGCGGGGACCACGATCGCCGCGGCCGCCGCGAGCTCCCGACGGCGGCGACGGACCAGCTCGAGCAGATCGCCGACGCCGCGCCATCGGTGCGCGGAGATCCACGACGGGCTCGACCCTTCGATCGCACCCGCCCACAGCTCTACCTCCGCGCCGCGATAGTACCCCTGGGTCGCCCAGGCCAGGGCGGTCGCCCCGGAGCTTTCGTTCGTGATCGCGCGGACGTCGTCGATCGACTCCCGCGAGGCGCCTCCGATCACGATGAGGCGGCGGCCGCGCCAAGGACCGGCCGCGAGCGTGTGAATGACCGCCGCCGCGACCTCCTCTGGAGAGGCGATCTTCTCCTCCCCTTCCGTGCGCGGGCCGTAGAGGAACCGAACGCCCCACCGAGCGAGCTTCTCGGTGCTCTCGCGCACCGCCGGGTTCTCCCCCATGAGGGAGTGCATCGCGGGCGCGAGGAGGATGGGGACCTTCCCTCCCAGCGCGACCGACGCGCAGGAGGTCACGACCGTGTCGTCGATCCCGTGGGCGATCTTGGAGATGGTGTTCGCTGTCGCCGGCGCGATGAGGTACAGGTCGGCTCGCCCTTCCCCCGGCCCGAGGAGGGTCACGTGCTCTACGTTGCCCGAGAGCTGCAGGACCGCAGGGTGGCCCGTAGCGAACTCGACGGCCTCCGGGGTGATGATCCGCCCCGCGTCCGGGCTCATCACCGCTCGCACGTCCGCCCCGTGGCGAATGAGTTCGCGGGCGATCTTCGGAACTTCGACCGCCGCGATCGACCCCGAGATCCCCAGCACAATGCGACGGCCATCGAGCAGTCGGGTGGTTCGGCCCCGGATCGCTCGGCTGGGATGCATCGCAGAAGACCTCGACGTCCGAGCCGAAGTGGCGCCGGGTCTATTAGCCCCGCTCTTCCGCCGGGGTTTAATGGAGCGGGGGTTCGCAGGCACGATGGACACCGGACCGCCGCCTCGAGGTTCCCGTCGTTCTGCGGACGACGCCGATCCGCTCGCTGGACCCCTCGAGCTACCGATGGCGGCTCCCGGGCTTCGGGGAACCGAGCCGACGCTCTCCCCTCTCCCGAGGCGCCCGCCTCCCACGCCCACCCCGGTAGAGCGGGGCGTCGTCCTGTTCGATCTGGACGGAACGATCCTCGACGACCTTCCATCGATCAGCGAGGTCGCGGCGGACGTACTGTTCAAGGAGTTCGGCACGCCCGTGGACGAAGGGCGCATCCACTACCTCGCGACGACCGGGATGCCGTTCGAGGCGCAACTTTCCCAGCTGTATCCCGAGGTGCCGCCGACCATGCGCGTGGCCGCCGCGCGCACATTCCACCAGCGCAAGGTGACTGAGGCGTACGCGAAAGCGAAGCCTTTCCCCGAGATGCCGAAGGTCCTGAAGCGACTCTCGGTCGATCGATGGACCCTCGCGATCACGACCGGCGCGGAGACGGAGATGGCCGACCTGATCCTCGAGCGAGAGGGTCTGCGCTACTGGTTCGAGGACGTGCTGGGCTCGGCCGAAGGAACGAAACGCGAGCACATCGCGGAGTACCGCCGGCGGTACCCGGGGGCGAAGATCTTCCTGGTCGGAGACTCCCGGTTCGATATGGAGGCAGCCGCCTCGGTCGTCGGCGTCACCTCCATCGGACGGGCCAGCTCCTTCTCGGGTTGGGCGTTGACCCCGAAAGACCTGATCGAGTGGGGCGCCGCGTGGGCCGACTACAACCTGACCGAACTGCCCGAAGCGCTAGCTCGCCTCGAACGGGCGGGCGGTCGCGCGCGTCCCGCCGCGTCGGGGCGCGCTCGTCGACCGAAGAAGTAGGGCCGGGACCGAGAGTCTCACGGAGCAGGGGGCGGCCCCGCTCCGCTTTGAACCCGGGTCGAGGGATCCACAGTCCCCCAGGATAGGCCAAGCTACCCCATCCCGGCCACGGCGTTCCGACAACTCGAGCCCAAGTAAAGGTTTGGTTTGAAACCGAGAGCCGTCAGTCCGGTGGGCCCCCCCGAGGCGGCAGAGCCCGGGTCTCCACCGCTCGGAGGTGTTCTTCCCGAGAGGGGCGCGCGACGTGGAGGAAGAGGAGCCCCATGACGATGTCGAAGGCAGCCGGTAGCCCCGCCCCCAGAAAATCGACTCCGGCGCCGGACCACACGAACCTCGTCGGGAGGTTCACCGCGAGCGTCCTTGCGAGGCCTCCGCCGAATCGGAACGTCGTTTCGCGATGCCATGTCGGGAGTCGGGCCACCCCGGCGAACGGAGGGGCCCGACCCTCACTTGTAGGCCCAGACCACCGCTTGCCCGAAGAACCTCCACGGCACTCCGACGTGCGGGAACCCCGCACGCTCGAGATGCGAGACCTCGCTGCTCAGGGTGCATGGCCGGTCGAACTTCTCGTGCTCGTGCCAGACCGCCTGGGGGCTGTTCCAAGAGCCGCGACCGCGCGTCCCGCGCGCCTCGGCCCCCGCGATCTGCGCGAACCGGCTGTCGAACACCGGGTCCTCGGGCAAGTGATCGTCCCCATCTCCGAAATATCCCCCGGGCGCGAGCGTGCGATGGATGCGCCGGAACAGCCGCCACTTCGCCGGGTCCGCCAGGTGGTGGATGGCGAGCGCGGACACCACGACGTCGTAGGTCCCTTCGTGAAACTCCTCGAGCGGGCCGGGCACGAGCTCGACCCGTCCGCGGTACCGACGCAGCTTCGTGCGCGCCCGGGCGATCATCTTCGGAGAGATGTCGACCCCCGTGACCTGCGCGTGGGGAAATTCCGACAGAAGCAGCTCGGTAAGAGTACCGGTGCCGACTCCGAGCTCGAGCACCTGGAACGCCCGCGTCGGGAGATACGGAATCCCTCGGCTGAGCATCCAGTGGAGGTCCGAGTAGCCCGGCATCGAGGCTCGCGCCGTTCGGTCGTACTGCCGCGCCTCGCGGTCGAACTCGCGCCGCATCGTGGGGGATCCCTTCACGCCACTCCTCGGGGGCCCATGCCCCGTGGGAGATAGGGCTTGAGTAGGCGGCGCGCAACCGTTTTCCCGCCCCGCCGCTCCCGCGAACGGGTCGGTCGGTGAGCGATTTCGGGGACCGGGGGATCGCCGCGGTGTTCGGTTTTGTCGGCGCCGCGCTCCTCGTGATCGAGGCGTTGTTCGACCTCGTGCGGGGCGTCGTCTACCTCGCGTTTGGGCACGGGATCCGGGCGCTCGGACCGTTCGACCAGGCGGTCATCTTCCTCGTCCTCGCCGCGGTCGTGGTTCTGTTCTCGATCTTGGGCGCCGTCCGGAGCAAGGACCGGGCGATCGTTTCCGGGGTCGTGCTGATCGTCCTCGCGATCGTCGGATGGATCTTCGTCGGATTCGGTTCCGGGGTACTCGCCCTCCTTGCGGGCATCTTCATCCTGATCTCGGGCATCGTCTTCCTGGTCTCGTCGCGATAGACCCCGCTCCGCGCACGGCGGTCCGGTCGCCCGGGGGGCGTTAAGAAGGGGCCCACAGGTTGGGGGGTCGTGCCGCTGGTCCCGATCGCATCGGTCGACTCCTCCGCCCTCCGATGGCTCCGCACCGGGGAGAAGACGCCCGAGTACACCCTGCTGGCCGGCGATTCGCCGATCGCGATCGTTCGTTGGGCCCGCCGACACGGGGCCCGAGCGACGGCGGAGACGGCCGAAGGGTCTTGGACCCTGGGGCGGACCGGGTTTCTCGTACCGCGGTTGACCGTGCGACGGGAAGGGAGCGAGGCGGCGATCGCTCAGTTGACGAACCGGCTCGGTCACCACGACATCGAGATCGGGGGCGGAGGCGCCTACCGAATTCGTCGGGCCGGGCTGCTGCTGCCCGCGTGGAAGGTCACCGACCGGGACGGAGGCGAACGCCTGCACATCGAGGCAGCCGCCGAGGGACTCCGGCTCGAGGGCGGCGCGGTGGTCACCTCGGGCGCCACTCCGCCCGGCGAGCTCCTCCTTCTCGCGGTGCTCGGCTGGTACCTCATCGTCCTATTGTGGATCGAGGATGAGGCGCTCGAGGCGCTGGTCCCGTTCGAGGGGCCCGATGCCGCTCGGCGACTCGGCGCGGGCGGCTGAATTTCTAGGTCGGCGAGATCGACTGCTTCTTCAGCTCGAGGAAGCAAGTAGAGCAGAGATTGTGCATCGTCGCCCACTCGGGGTCGGGAGTGAACGCGATGCGGGAGATCACCTTCTGGCAGCTGTCGCAGACGAGCTGTTGATCCCGGATGATCGGCTCCACCCCCTCGGTCTCGCGGCCCAGCGGCGCCGGATACTAAATGTGCGCGCCCGAGAGCGCGGCCAGCATTCGAGGAATCATCACATCGTAGCGTGGTCCGCTGTCGCCGTGGAGCCCATCGAACTCTTCAAGATCGACCCGGGCGCCGATCGACCGGGCCCGTGTAGCGAAGACGCGGGCTCCGATGTCGAGCGCGTACTCGTCGCGCGCGCCCCCGTCCAAGTAGAGATAGGCGAGCCCGCGCGCGGCGGAGCGGTACGGTTCCGCGAGCACCATGCGGACCGGATCGAGCGCGAGCCACTTCGCCCAGACGTCCTCCCGCAACTCACCGGTCTCGAGGTCGAACGGGAGGTCGAATCGACCCGGCTCGGAGTCGATCGGGGAGTAGCACGAGGCGTACGCGAGGATCTCGAGCGCTTGGACGATCGGAAGATGCGGACCGAATCCGCTCACCGGTTCCGAAAGCAGACGACGGAGCAGCGCCTCGGGCCCGCCAGCCCTGCGAATTTCGCGGAACGCCGGCGGGAAATCCGGGAGATAGGTGAGCTCAAAGAACGTATCGCCGGCGTTCGACCCCACCGCCCGGAAGAGGTCCGGGTGGCGAAGACCCAGGGAGAGGGCGCCGTATCCTCCGCTCGACGTGCCGAGCACGCCGATCGCGCCGGTATGGTACTTCTCGCGAACCCACGGAACGACCTCGTGTACGAGGTAGTCCTCGTACGCTCCGGTCGCCGAAGAGTTCAGGTACTGGCTGCCGCCGAGCGTCGTAAGACAGTCGGGACCCACCAGGACCGCCTCCGGGGCGGCGCCGGTTCGGATGAGGCGGTCGAGCCGTCCCACGATGCTGTTGCCGAGGTACCGGGGTCGCGCAAAGTGCATCCATCCGGCCCCGGTGTAGCCGCTCAAGAGGACCAGCAGAGGAACCCCTTCGGTCTTTCCGGACGGCGGCAGGTAGACGGGGAGGTCGCGCTCGACCGGATCGTTCCACGGGTTCCCCTCGAGGCGTCGGCTGGGAAACCGATGCGTCTCGATGCGCCCCTTCAGGGGGGCTTGGAACAGCCGCTCGCTGCGCGACTCGATCGGCACTCGCCAGGAACGGTTCATCACCGAACCCATCCCCCGGCTCCTCTTGAGGTCAAGGCGTCTCGCCCGGGGATGCGCGAGGAGCGTCCGGTCGCGCCGCCTCCGTCCCGGGAGTTCATGCGCTTTCTCGCCCGGGCCGGTCGGGACCGCACCCACGGTGCCCGCGAGATCGCCGCAGCGGCGCTCGAGGAGGTCGGCCGCGAGCTCGCCCGATGGTCGAACGCCCCCGTCGGCCCATCGCGTGCGTCCCTGCTCGCGCTCGCTCGTCGATGGAGGCGCATCCAGCCCGCGATGGGCATCTTTCGAACGTGGGGAAGCGAATGGGCCAAGATCGCCGGTCGTTCGCCCGCCCCGCTCCTCGGCCCCCGCCTTCGACGGTGGCGGGCCCAATGGCAGCGTCGTCTGGCGGCCGAGGCGGTCCGGGTCAACCGGACGGTCCGTAACTCACTACCCCGAGGCGCGCGGATCGTCACGATCAGCCGCAGCGGAACGGTCTCGGCGTCGCTACGATCTCTCGACCCGGCGCGCCGACCCCGAGAGGTTGTCGTGCTCGAAAGCCAGCCCGGCGGGGAGGGGCGGACGCTGGCCTCCGAGCTGCGCGGCGCGGGGATCAAGGCGCGCTGGGTACGCGACCGGTCCCGGCGCATCGCCGTTCGAGACTCCGACCTGGTCGTGATCGGAGCCGACACCGTCGAGCGCGACGGATCCGTCGTACACAAGGTCGGGACTCGGGCGCTGGCCCGGGAGGCTCTCCGGAGGCAGGTTCCGGTCGTGGTGGTCGCCGGCTCCTCCAAGTGGGTGCCCGAATTCTCTCGTTCCGGCCCGCTTCCCCGGCTCTTCGACCGTACCCCCGCGCGCTGGATCGCACAATACTGGACAGACCAGGGTCGCCGGCCAGGGCGTTCGAGGATTCCGATACAGACCCGCCACCAACGAGATGAGGTACCCGCGCCTCCGAGGAGAAGGCGCCGCCCGGACCCTGGGCGTCGCGACGGTAGCGGGAGATAGTATGGAGCGAGTGGGGGCGTCGGCGTTCGAGGGGACCCGGCTCCCGAGGGATGGCACCTGGGCGGTCGCGTTCCTCGCGGACTGGTGCGGGTTCTGTCGGGAGTTCGTTCCCGATTTCGAGGCGCTTCCCCTCGGGGCCGCTCACGGTTTAGAGGTCGACATTTCGGACCTCGGGAATCCCCTCTGGGAGCTATTCGAGATCGACATCGTTCCGACGGTCCTCGTTTTCCACGAACGCATGCAGCTCGCCCGAGTCGACGGAGTCTCGGGGGTGGGCATCGACTCGTGTGGGCTTCGGCGGATCGAGGAGATCCTGGCCCGCATTCCCTCCACCCTCCCGGGGAAGCCGCCGCGCACCTCACGACGCCGTCCGAGCGGGGGCTGAGAAGGTGCGAGGTCCCACGTCCCGGTCGCGCTATGTCGAGGGAACATCCCGCTCAAGGAGAAACGTCGCGATCGCGCCGGCGTAGACCTCGGGGTCGGTAAGGTGCGGGACGTGCCCTGTTCCGGGCAGGACTCGGGCGACCGCGTTCCGGAGCGCCCGGCGGAGTTCGCCCTCTATCTCGTGGAACAGGGGGAGGCTGCGTTCTCCGGTGGTCAGAAGTACCGGGAGGTCGAGGGTCGCTAGCTCGGACCGCGAGGGTGTCGTCGCGTCGGGGTCGTCCATTTCGTCGGCCCACTGCGGCGCGTGGCGCGTGAAGCTGGAGCGCGCCGCCGGGTCAAGGCGGTTCCAGGCGCCCGGCCCGGAGTCGAATCGCTCGGCGAACTGCTGCGCCGTCTCCTCGTGCCTCCCCGAACGGGCGAGTCCCTGGAGCCGGCGTATTTCGAAACGTGCCTCCGTCGCGTCCGGTGAGGATTTCCCTTCGGCGCCCTCAAGCAGGCTCAGAAACGGGGGTTCGTGCACGGCGACGCTCCGCACGAGCTCGGGACGGTCGAGGGCGAGCCGAAGTGCCACGGCACCCCCGTAGGAGTGTCCGATTACATGCGCCGGATACAGGTCGACCGACTCGAGAAGAAAGGCGAGATCGGCGACATCGTCCCGCACGGGATTCGCCCGTCGAGGTCCGGTGCTGCTGCCGTGACCCCGGCGATCGTAGGTCATCAGGTGGAGCGAGCTCGCGAGCGGCGCGACCACACGGGTCCACGTCGAGTGGTCCGCCCACGATCCGTGGACGAGAACGGTGGGGTCGCCCGATCTCCCGGGTATCTCGTAAAAGATTTTGACCTCGGCACCGATCGCGTGCGGCATCTTGAGCCCCCCCGGCCCTCGCGAGCCGCTCGGAACCTCCGTGAGACGACGCGCTCCGAGATAGCGGGGACGGTCTTCCCGAACTGTTTAGTACCGAGCCGTGAGTTTCCCTCCCGGGCGTCCATGCCGTTCTACGCCATCCTCGCGAACTGGACCGAGCAAGGGATCCGAACGGTCAAGCAAGCCCCCCAGCGCAGCGACGGCCTCCGAAAGGCGGTGGAGGCCGCCGGGGGCCGGGTGCTCTCCTTGCTCTACACGATGGGCGGCTACGACCTCGTGGTCTGCGTGGAGCTGCCCTCCGACGAGGTTGCGAACGAGCTGATGCTCCGTTCCGGTATGCAGGGTTTCGTTCGGACGACGACGCTCAAGGGGTGGAGCGCGGCCGAATTCGCCCAGCTCTCCCAGAAGCTCTGACGGGCCGCTCGCGCCCCCTACCGAACGATGAGCGCGATCTTTCAGCGGCCTCTGTGCGAGATGGGTTCCGCCTATGATTTTTCCCTTCGGCCGCTGATCGGCGACGCGGACCCCGGGAGCGGCGGACCGTGCGATGACCGACCGCGCGCGGTCGAAATGTACGCTGCGACGGCCGACCCCACGAGTGCGTCGGCCGCCTACCGCGCCTTCTCTCTCTGTCCCGAACACGAATCTCAGCTCCGCGCGCACGACGCAAAGCTTTCGGCGAGGGGCATCGCCACCCGGTTCCGTACCCCGCCGGCGGGGCCGGCGGGACCCTCGCGCCCGAAGCGGTGAGACCGTGGCACTCCCCTCCGGCGCTCACCTCGGCTCGCGCGTTCGGACGAACCAGGGAACGGAGATCCCCTGGCTCGGATTCGGCGTGTTCCAGATCCCCGCGGGCCCACCCACCGAGCGTGCGGTGCGCGAGGCGCTCGACGTCGGCTACCGACTGATCGATACGGCGAAGCTCTACGGGAACGAGGCGGACGTCGGGGCGGCCGTTCGGGCGAGCGGCCTGCCTCGGGACGATGTCTCGGTCACGACGAAGCTCTGGCACACCGACCACGGCTTCGGATCCGCCCTCGCCGCCGGACGGGCCAGCCTGAAACGACTCGGTCTCGATCGGATCGACCTCTACCTGATTCACTCGCCCCGCGCGCCCACCCCCGACGCCCGACTCGCTTCGTGGAAGGCACTCGAAACGCTTCGTGAGGAAGGGGCGTGCCGCGCGATCGGGGTGAGCAACTACGGAGTACGACATCTCGAGGAGCTGCGGATGCATTCGAACGTACTCCCTGCCGTGAACCAGGTCGAGATGCACCCGTTCGTCTACGACCCCGAGCTGTTCGCGTACTGCGAGCGGCACGGCATCCGTCTCGAATCGTACTCGCCCCTGACCCAGGGCGAGCGGCTCGACGACATGACCGTCCGGGCGATCGCCGCCGCGAAGAAGCGCACCCCGGCCCAGATCCTGATCCGCTGGGGGCTCGAGCACGGGTTGATCGAGATCCCGAAAACCGTCCACCGAGCACGCATGGCGGAGAACGCGGCGGTGTTCGACTTCTCGCTCGACCCGGGCGAGATGGCTCGGCTCGACGGGCTGCGCGGCGGGGGGCGACTCAGCGACTGGAGCGACGCGAACCGCATTCCATGATCGGCCCCGGGCGCCGAGAGCAGACGTCTGCGGAAGTGACCTTAATATAAGCCCCAAATTGTCGCAATCAGGGTCGTCATGGTAACGGTCGAGGTCGCCCACGAAAAGTGCACCGGCTGCACGCACTGCCGGGACGTTTGCCCTGTGACGGTCTTCGAGATGCAACCCCGGGAGAACTGGCCGAACGTGACGGACGACCCCGCCGTGGCGGCGAAATTCCAGTTCCGGGCGGAGAAGTCGGCGGTCATTCACGGCCCCGACTGCATCATGTGCGAGGCGTGCCTGTTCGAGTGCGAAGGCGAGTGCATCACGATCGTGGACGACGAAGGCACCGTCCACAAGTCGACCTACAAGTAACGGCATCTCTCCCCTCCGGCCCTCGGGGCGAGCCGAGCCTCAGCCCTATCTGCGGTGGACGATTGCCTCCCGCATGGCGCTGGACACAGCCCCTGACGCCCGCCCGGTCGGATTCATTGGCCTCGGCCGGATGGGAATCCCCATCGCCCGCCGGCTGATCGCACGGGGGATCCCCCTCGTCCTGCACAACCGCACGGCCGGCAAGGCGGAGGAGCTCCTCGCTCTCGGCGCGCGGTGGGCCGACTCTCCGGCCGCGGTGGCCCGCGCGGTCGACGGCGGGGTCGTGTTCACCCTCCTGACGGACGGGCGGGCGCTCCGATCGGTGCTGTTCGGACGTCGCGGGATCGCCCGGGGCGCGAGGCCGGGCACGCTGGTGGTCGACCTCAGCACGATCGCCCCGGAGGAGAGCCGCACGGTCGCCGCTCGGCTCGCCGCGAGGACGATCGGGTTTGTCGACGCCCCCCTCGGCGGAAGCACCGCCGCCGCGGCCGAAGGGAAGCTCCTGGTCTTCGCCGGGGGCCCGGCGTCCGAGTTCGAACGCGCACGTCCGCTCCTTGCGGCGTTCGGCCGCCGCGTCGAGCATCTCGGCCCGGTCGGCGCCGGCACCTCGATGAAGCTCGTCAACAACCTGCTCACGATCGCGCACGTCGCGCTCGCCGGGGAGGCGCTCGCGCTCGCCGGGGCGCTCGGCCTCGACCGGGAACGCACGATCGACCTGTTGCTGGACGGTGGCGGCCAGTCGAGGATGCTCGAGGGAAAGCGGGAAGCGTTCTCGCGCCGCGAGTACCCGCCGGCGTTCCTGCTCGCGCTCGCGGCCAAGGACCTCGGACTCATCGAGAAGGCCGCCCGATCGGCCGGGGGCCGGGTTCCCCTCGCCCACGCGGTCCGGCGGGCCGCCGAGCAATCGGCGGCGGCTGGGCGGTCCGGCCAGGATTTCTCGGCGATGTTCGAGGAGGCGATCGGTCGGTTCCCGGCGCCGACGAGCCCGGAGCCCGTCCGGGAACCTACACCGCCGGCGCTTTCGGACGATAGAACGCCGTCCGAACCTCCGCGGGGCGGTCGCCCGGCGTGAACCGGACCCGTACCGCGGCCGACCGGCCGAACATCGTGAACTCGAGCGAGTACCAGACGGCGGTCCAGCCCCCGTCGGGGTCGGCGAACGCTTCCCCGAAATGGTACGTGCCCGCGATCGTGGCGCTCGCCTCGCGGGCCAGACCGAGCGACCACTCGAGTGCCTCGGTCGCGTTCGACGGGACGCCCGGGTGCCGCTGCGGGGCGACCGGGGCGTCGGCCGAGTACGGTCCGGCCACCACTCCCCGCCCGAGCACGTACCGCGCCCAGCTCGTCCGCTCCCGCCCGTTCGCCACCCGTTCGGAGATCAGGATCCAGACGAACGGGTTCGACGTCGGCACGACGTGGTCGTAGTCGCCGATCCGGGGGAGCCGCCGGCCGAGGGTGAACCGGGCGGCGAGACGCAGCGCGAAGTACACCGCGAAGAACGCGGCGATCGCGTCGATCGTGTACAGGTACAGGGCGAAGGCGACGTGGTTCCGTTCGATGCCGAGCAGGAGGTAGAACGAGACGACCGAGATCGCGAGGGTGACGAAGTTCACCGCCCGGTCGGCGTCGAGGTGGAACTCGCGGCCCGAGAACGGCATCAGCGCCGGGACGGAGAAGTTCGTGAACCCGTCCTGGGCGATGTGGGCGAGCCCCCCCGCCTCGAGGACGAGGAGGTAGAGCCAGGGGTTCCCGGGGGCGAGATGCGGCCCCACCAGCGCTCCGACGACCGCCACGGCGCTCACTCCGACGACCGAGTGGGTGATCCCGTGGTGGCGCAGGATCGGGAACCGGCGGGCGATCGGGAAGAAGAGCGCGTCCCCGTCGGGGAGCCCGCCGGCGAGCGCTCCGGCAGCAAGATACTGCGGGTGGAACCCGACGAGGCCGTAGGTGATCAGGTAGGCGACGAGGACGTGGGTGAACAGGTCCACGGGGAACGGAGCGGCGCCTCCGCTAGAGGAGCCCTTCCTCCATCACCTCGACCGACTCGACGTGGGGGAGCTTGGCGAGGGCGTGCTCGGTCGATTCGAGGATCCCCCCGGTGTCGTCCATCACGACCGAGAGGAGGAGCGTGCGGAGGCCGTAGGCGACGTCGCGGATCTGCATGCCGCGGACCGTGACCCCGGCCGGGAGCGCGGTCTTGACCCCGGCGGCGAGCGCGTTCAGGTCCGTCTCGACGCCCTGGGGCATCAGACGGAACAGCACGGCGACCTGGCCCATCGACCGACCTTCCGCGGGGAGCTCAGGGCCCCTCGAATCCGCACTTCGGGCAGCGGTAGAGGACGCTCTGGTCCCGGCAGCGGGCGCACCGGCCGACCGTCACTTCGCCGCAGCCGGGGCACGGGAACTGCGTTCCGCCCGGGCCGGGCAAGGTCCGACCGCAGGAGGTGCACCGCAATTCGACCCGCGCCAGCATCGTGAGCTACTCCCGGACCCTACTTCTTCGATGCAGCGGGGCGCCGGCGCGCGCCCACCCGGGTGACGAATATAAAGAGCACGCCGGCGAACACCACGACGCCGAGCAGAACGTAGAGCGGATAGTCCGGCGGCGGCCCGACCACGTAGATCGTGACCGAGTACTGCCGCGCCCCGCCCGGGAACGTGACGAGGGCGCTCGCGGACTTGAGCGAAAGCGTGAACGTATGGGACCCGGCAGAGAGCCCCGCGGTCGCATAGGCGTACGTCAGATTGTACGTGCCCCCGGCCTTGATCGCCGGCACCGCGACCGTGCCGACCGGCGCTCCGTCGAGCGCCACGGTGACGTCGAACCCGAGCACCCCCGCCCCCGGACCGACCGAGAGCTGCGCGCGGACGACGTACGGCACGACGACCTGGATCGTCTTGGTCACGTTGATCGAGGCGACCTTCGTCTGATACGTCGAGGTGATCTCGACCGTGATCGTGAGCGACTGGACGAGCTTCGAGACCTTGAGGTGCGAGACCCCCGGTTTCGAGCCGGAGAACGTGGAGGAGTTGGGCGACAGCGTCACTCCGGTCAGGACCGTCCCCGACAGGTGGGCCTTCCAACTGACCGACCCGATCTCCGTGCCGTTCGCACCGAACGCGGGGCCGCCGGTCCCGTTGATGTAGAACGTGCTGTTCGAGCTCGTGGCCACGACCGACGGGCCGTCCACGCTCCCTTGGATCGTCGGGGACGGCGAGGGCGACCCGAGCGCCGGGACGGCGGGCACGAGGAGCGCGCCCACCCCGAGGAGGAGGAAGACGAGCGCGACCCACGGCCTCGATGCGCGACGGCCTACCATCGGCTCCACCTCCGAGTGGTCCACCAGCGGCGCGCGACGATCAGGGCCACGAGGGCTCCCGCGGGGATCAGCGCGAGTGCGAGCAGCTCCCACTCTTCAAGGTACGTCGACGAGGAGCCGATCTTCGGGCCCGTTACGGTCACGGAGCGGCCACCGGTGCTCGACACCGTCACCTTGGTGATCGGCACCGGGATCGTCACGCTACCGGTCGGCGCGTGGGTCGCGTTCAACACGGAGGCGACGATCGTGACCGACCCCGGGGCGACGAAGACCGTCCCCGAGAAGCTGAGGTTCAGGTAGTAGGTCTTGTTCTCCCCCGGAGAGAGGCTCTCGACGTTGGAGGCGTTCGAGACGGGTCCGAAGGCGTACCCCCATCCGTGCGCCTTCAGCGTCGCGCTGTTCGACAACGCGACCTGGATGTTCTCGGGGACGTTACCGGTGTTGCGGAGGTAGAACGGCACTTCGGCGCGGAACGCCCCGATCTGGACCTTGTGCACGCCGCTGCGATCGATCGTCAGCCCCGTGTACGAGGCGACGAGCACCCTCGGCGCCGGCGCGACCGATCCGACCTGCGTTCCGTTCGTGAGCGCGAACGTGATCGCGACCGGAGGATGAGCGACCTCCGTGCCCACGGGCACCGAGATCTCCACCTCCCCCGATACGCTCGCGCCGCCCGGCGAGAGGGTGACATTCGCGATCGTGAAGTTGAACTTCCAGAACGACGGAGAGCCGACCGGATGGACCGTGACGGGGACGTTGCCGCTGTCCCGGACGGTGAACGAGAACGTCACGGAGCTACCGGCCGTTACGTTGCTCTCGCGGGGGCCGACGAGCGATGCCGTGACCTTCGCGGTCGAGGGCACGCCGAGCGCGAGCCGGGTCGCGAGATTCCCCGAACTTCCGATCGTCACCGATGCGTGGGCGGTCGCCGTGCCGGCGATCCCGTTGAGCGTCGCCGGCGCGGTCGCCCGCAAGGAGTACGAGCCCGCGGGCAGAGCCAGCGCCACGGTCGTGCCGGCGGTGAGATCCGAATAGACCACGCGGTTCCCTGCGAACCCGGTCGCCGTGAGGGTGATGGCACCGATCGTCTGGCCCGCGGCGCCCGAGCTCGCCACCGTGACCTGGTCGGTCGCCGCGGATGCGAGGGCCAACGAGATCGGGCCCGCGGCGCCGGGGAGGGCGAGCGCCGTCAGGAATCCCGCGAACGGCGACCCGTCGAGCGGCGCGGCGTAGAGGAAGTAGGAGCCGGGGGCGAGACGGAGGGCGAATGTCCCGTTCGCCACCGTGAGGACCGACAGATTGGTCGACGGGTAGGGGCCGATGAGCCGAAGCTGGGACGGGGTCGGTCCGGATCTCGCCGATTCGGTGATCGTCCCGTTGAGCCAGGCGGGGTCCTTGGTGGACGTCATCGGGACCGTGCACGCCGCCGCGCCCGTCCCGACCGAACAGGTCGTGCCCGAGACGACCGACCAGGTCAGGAAGTAGCTTCCGTTCGGCCCGGTCGTGCGCACGGTGATGTTCGCCGCCACCGAGAAGTTGTGCTCGGTCGGGACGAGCGTCGAGAAGTGTCCGCCGGACGCCTTCGAGTGCAGCACGGCGCCGCCGGGGGCCCGGAGCGTGACCGTGCCGTTCAGGCTGAGCGAACCGCCCGAGGTCGTCTGGAGCGAGCCAGCGAGGTGCACCCCCGCGCGGTCGAGAACGAGCCGGGGGGTGATCGTTCCGCCCGAGTTGACCGCTACTCCCGTCAGGTTCGACAGCGCGCCGAGCGAGCCGGAGGCGTTCACCGACGCCGTGTACGCCCCGACCGAGATGCGGAATCCCGAGAGGAACTTGGTGCCGTTGACGGTCACGTTCTGCGCAGAAGAGGCGAGCGTGACCGTGGTGTTCGCCGCGGTCGTTCCGCTCGGCAGGCTGAGGGTACCGTGCGCCAGGATCTCCGAGAGCACCGGGAGGTTAAGACTCGCGGCCGGCGCTCCGAACGGAAGGCGGAAGGCGAGCGCTCGAGCGGGCGCGTAGACGATCGTGCTGTGGCTGGTCGCCGCGTAGGCGGTGATGCTGTAGACACCGGCGGGGATCGAGAACGAGAAGCGCGGACCCCCGTCGAGGTTTCGGTCCACGGCGGTAGGGCTCTCCGCGGTCAGGTTGACCCGCACGGAGGTGCCGGTGGGCACGCCCACGACGCTCAAAGTGACCGGCACGAGCGCGGGAGTCAGTCGGAAGGTCGACAGAGCGGCCAGAGCGGACGCCGTGAGGCCGCACTCCTGGGCGTTCACGTAGCCGGGGGCGGTCGCTGCGACGCAATATCCGCCCGAGGAGAGCGGGATCGACGACGGCACGACGAACGTGACGGAACCGTTCGTCGAGCTCGTCTGCTCGACCGTCGGCCCGTGCGGGCCGGCGGAGACGGTGACGGCGACGCCGCCGATGGCGAACGTGGTATCGTTGGTGAGGTTCGCGAAGACCGCGAACCGAGAGACCGTGGACGGGAGGGGAGTGATCGGGACCGTCACGTCGCGGGTCACGTTGACGACGTCGAGCGCCGCGTCCGTCTCCGGCGGAGTTCCTTGCGTGCCCTGGAGCGCGAGCAACTGGTACGTACCGCTCGGGATCCGGAGCGCGTAGGAGCCGTTCGCGGCCGCATTCGCGATGATCTCGCCGCCCGACCCGGGCGACGCGACGAGCGCCGATTCGACCCCGGTCGCGGTGATCACCGGGGCGATGGTGCCCGAGAGGCTGAGCGCCGGCGCGAGCGAAAGCGTCGTCGCGGCGGAGATCCCGGAGCTCGTCACCTGGATCTGGCCCAGCGCGGCCGAGAGGGTTCCGCCCGCAAACCCGAGCGCGTAGACCGAATAGTTTCCGGCCCCGAGCGCGACGTGCGCCTCGCCGTCGGCGCCCGTGATGGCGACCGTGCTGTTCTGGGTGACCGCGTCGACGGCGGCGAGGGTCGCGCTCCCGGCCCCCACGAACGAGAGGATCGAAGTGAACCGGACGGCGATCCCGCCGGCCGGCGCGCTCGCCGCGGTGACCTCCACCGCGACCGGCGTCATCTGCTCGACCCGGAGGGCGACCGTCTGCGTCTGACCCGCGGCGGTGATCGTCACCGGGGTCGCGACGGATCGCAACAGCGTATTCGGAACTCGCGCCGTGAGCGTGTAGTTCCCCGGCGCCAGGGTGGGGAATTTGTACGAGCCGCCGGAGGTGGTCAGCACCGTGCCGACCGTACCCAGCGAGTTGGTCAGCGTGACCGAGGCGCCCGTGTACGGGACCCCACCGAGATTGGCGACGGTGCCCGAGATCGACGCCGGCGTGAGACCGGCGGATGCGTTGACCGTCGTCCCCGGCCGGACCAGCTGCGCGGTCTCGTTGTAGGAGCGGCCCTGAACGTGGACCGCGAACGTGTAGTTCCCGGGGGGCACATTGGGGAGGAGGTACGATCCGCTCGCGTCGGTCGTCGCGGAGAGGGCGGCCGGATCGGCGGCGTTCCCGAAGACGACCTGCGCGCCCGAGATGACCGTGTCCTTGCTCGGGGAGAACGTCGAGTTGTTGGCGTTGTTCCAGTAGACGGTCCCCTGGAGCGTCCCCGCCGCGAGCGTGTACCGCTGGGCCAGCGGAGGCGCGTCGAAGCTGTATCCCACGGAGTCCGGAACGATGACCTTCTCCGAACGAAGGACCGTCTTACCGGCCTGCGTAAGCTTGTCGAACGCGCCGGTCGTGAAGTTGAGCGTGTCGTTCCCCGGGGGGAGGATCGCCGTGAAGCTGCCGTCCTTCGAGCTCACCGCGGTCATGTGCGGGATACCCCAGCTGTCGTACACCGTCACCCGCACGCCGGGATCCGGAATTCCGCCGGGCAGCGTGACGGTCCCGTCGATCGTCTGGCCGGCGTAGTACGCCAGCATCGTCTCCCCGCCCTGGAAGTAGGAGAGCGCCGAGCCGTCAAACGTGCCGTTCGTGGACTTCGCGAGCGACTTCGCGTTCGGGAGGTTCGTCGGCAGCATGCACCCCGAGCTGTTCGACGCGTTCTTCACGCCCGGACAGTAGTACGCGGTCCGGTAGACGATCTGGAAATGCTGCTCCATCCAGCCCGGCTCGAGCCGGTCGGAGGCCGCGGCGCCCGACAGCCCCGGGATCCCGCCCGACTGCCCTACCTGGCTACCGTTGTAGCCGATGTAGGTGTGGTAGAGCATCGTGTTGTAGAACGGCGAGAAATAATTGATCTCGTACTGCGTGGACGACACCCCGGCCGGCACACCGCCGAGCGGGTACGTCTGGTTGTTCGATCCGAGTACGGTGACGTTGAAGAAGGTGGTCGGTAGCCCCGCCGAGTTGATGACCCGGCCCGTGAGGTCCGCCGGAGCGTAGAAGATCCCGGTGTCGGAGCCGCTGAACGGGAAGAGCCGGGAGTCGACCATGGCGTAGCGGATCGTCCAGCCGGTGTACTGCTGGACCGAGTCGTACACCCCGGCGACCTTCGTGAGCGAGAGGGAGCCCGCGAGGAAGTAGGAGACCGCGAGATACATCGCATTGTCGTCGGTGATCGTTCCCGGGTTCACGGGAAGATAGACGTCCGGGTGGGAAACGACCAAGGCGTAGTCCGATTGCGGATTGCCGAGCAGACTCTCGAGCTTCGAGATGTTGACCCCGTCGTTCGCGAGAATGGTGGTGAGCGCCGCCGGCAGGGTCGAGGAGTGCGTCTTGATCTGCTCCGCGGCGAGGAGCGCCGTGGTCAGCACGGCGATCGCCAACGACTCGTTCTGCGAGAGCAGGAACTGACCCGCAGGATCGATCCCGTTCTGGAAGTTGTCGGCGACGCTCGGGTGATCGCCTTGGGCGATCGCCTGGAATCCGTAATCCCACCAACTGACGAACGCGGGCCGGTTCGGCTCCGGCACGTTCGTGTCCTGCTGACTGAGCCAATTGTACGCGGCGCTATCGTACTGGTTCGGAGTATCGAGCTCCGTCCCCGTGGCGCCGAGGTAGTTCGTCGACGGCTCGGTCGAGTTGAGCTTGAGGAACGCCGGGATCGAGCTGTTGATCTGCTCGGCGACGGCGTTCTTCGTGTTGCCGGGGATCCCGGCATCGAGCGCGATCCAGACGTTCGGCAGGACGATCGCCACGACCACGGCGAGCACGAGCACGTGGCGCGCCTTGAACGCGCGACGGAACGCCGCGAACTGGTTGCCGCGATCGGAGAGCGACGCGACGGTCCGGCGCAGTTCCGGATAGCTGCCGACGTCCAGGGCCCGGTGGAGCGTCTCGGCCGAGAGCAGGGCGTAGGCGGGGGCACCGAGCAGGAAGAACTTGGTCGCCGTGATCGGAAGGTACAGCGAGACCGCGCCGTAGACGAGCAGGGCGATGTGGTAGCGCTTGAACCGGTGGCGGACCAGCAGGTAGACGAACATCGCGAGGCCGACGAACGCGAGGAAGAACGTCGCCACCCCGTACCCGAGGATCAGCGCGTCGAACGACGGCGGCTGCGCTTCGGCGACGGTCGAGTAGATCAGCGTCTTGACGAAGTAGCCCTGCCCCGTCACGACATCGGCGAAGTAGCTCGGCAGCACGAACCGCAGGAAGAGCGCGGCGGCCCCGACGATCCCGACGAGCGTCGGGAGCGAGAACACCCACGGGATGTCGCGCATCAGGAGGAACGGAAGCATCAGCGCGAGCATGCCGAACAGGAGGAGTACCGGAAGGTCGAAGAACGTCCGCAGGTCTCCTTGCACGAGATAGTACGGCATCATCATCGGGATGGCGACCAGTCCGATGATCCAGGTCGTGACGTACAGGCCGAACGAATCCACGCGCCGGATCCGCTCCGCGATCATGGCGATCAGGAGCGTGAATCCGACGATCAAGATCGCGTAGGTGTACCCTTGCCAGGAGAGCGCGAGCGCCCCGAGCGACACGCCGGTGAAGACGCCCCATTTGACCGAGGTGTGCTCTCGATGGTAGAACGTCCGCAGCGCCGGGAGGAACTGCCGGATCTCCCGGTAGCTCTCCACGTAACGATGCGTCCCGAGCGATTTGACCGTGCGAATGTAGGAGTAGACTACGATCAGGATCATGAACGTGTAGAACGATAGATAGTTCGCGTAGCCGAACGTCGACGAGGTGATGCTCGCGCTCAGGAACGGCAGGATGAGCGCGGCGATCAGGCCGGTCCGGCGGCTGCTGACCTCCCTTCCGATGAGGTAGAGCGGGAACACCTCAAGGGCCGCCCAGAGCGGCGCCTGCAAGTCGAGGAACCACGCACCCGCGACCACGGAGTTGCCGCCGAAGAACGGCGCAAAGACGAGCCCCAGGATGGCGTTCATCCAGTCGAACAGCGGCTCGCGCGGGTTCGTTCCCCCGATGGGGTACTTGAGCATCGGGTCGTGGATCAGGTTGTGACCCGTGGTGATGATGTACTGCATCACCCGCGAGTGGTAGTAGGAGTCCGAGCCGCCCGCGTAGACGTAGAGCGGGCCCCACTTCGCGATGACCGGGTACGCCCAGATCGTTCGGATCGAGAAAGCGAACGCGAATGCGGTGAGTAGGATGGACACCGTCCAGCCGTGCCGGTGCCACCACCCGGTATTCGTCGTTTCCATGCCCGGCCGGCTTGCTCCGAACCGGCGGGCGCGAGACTTGGGGGCGGTATAAATAGCCTCCTCACAAGGATCTCCCAGGAGCCGCCGTCGCCGCGACGGCCGCGTGCTTCAGCGTCGGTGTCTACGCCGGGAGCTCACCGCCGGGGGCTGCGTGGGGCTAGTCGCTCGCCCGGAACCGGTAGAACCAACGGCCGTCGCCGGTCTCGTACGGTTCGACGCGCACGGAGCCGCCGATCCGCAAGCCGTCCCACGATCGGCCCTCGATGCGGCCGAACAGACGTAGGGGAATGCCGTCCAGATCGACGAGCCCGACCGAGAACGGAACCTCGGATTCCATGCCGAGCGGTGCCCCGGCTAGGACCGCGCTGAAGGCGTAGATCCGGCCGATTTCGGGGAGGTCGACCCATTCGAGCTCCTCGGTGTGGCAGTGCGGGCACGCGGTCCGAGGCGGCCAGAGGAGACGGCCGTCCTTGGGGCAACGGGTCGTCGAAAGCCGGCCCTCCGCCAGTCGGACGAAGAATCGAGAGAGCCGGGTCTCTTTCTCGCCCTCGAGCGGAAAGAAGTCGAGCAGGAAAGGCTTCGCTTCGCGTTTCCGCTCCTTCGGTGCCACCGCCGCCGGGGGCGGGGGCTCGGGCACCGTCACGGCGGCTGGGTTCGGCCGTCGGAGGCGCGCCGGCTCGCTCACGGCGCCCCTCCCCGCTGGTAGACCATCACCGAGTGGACGTTCGCGCTGCCCGAGAGGTTGTGCACGAGCGCCCACTCCGGGTCGGGCACCTGCCGAGCCGCGGGGACCTTCGAAGCGAACTGCTCGAACACTTCGACCGCCTGCGCGATCCCGGTCGCTCCGAGCGGGTGGCCGCAACCGAGCAGACCGCCTCTCGGGTTGACCGCGAGATCGCCGCCGAGGTCGCCCCGTCCGTCCTCGGCGAACTTTCCGCCCTCGCCCGGGAGGCAGAGACCGAGTGCCTCGTACTCCACGATCTCGGAGATGGTGAAGCAGTCGTGCAGCTCGGCGAAATCGAGGTCGTGCACGCCGATCCCGGCGCCGCGCAGCGCCTCGCGCGACGCATGGGTCAGCCCGGGCCACTCCGTCAAGGAACCCGCGTGGGCGAGATTGTGGAAGTCGGAGTACTGCGAGGTACCGCGGATCCACGCCGGTGGATCCGGATACCGGCCGACCGCATCCTCCGCTACGAGGACGACGGCGGCCGCGCCGTCGGTCATCGAGGAGCAGTCGCCGAGCCGCAGCGGAGGGGCGACCAGCGGAAGCCGGAGGAGGCGGTCCCGAGAGAACGTCTTCCCGTGGAATTGGGCGGTCGGGTTGGTGTTCGCGAACCGGTGGTTCTTCTCGGACACCACGGCCATCTGCTCGGCGGTCGTCCCGTGCTCGAGCATGTGCCGCTGAGCGACCATCGCGAAGAACGGCGGCGCGGTCGCCCCGGCGGGGCCGTCCCACGCTCGGTCCATCACGCACGCCATCGCGGTGTTCGCCTCCGCCATCGACGGCAGGTTCATCTTCTCGAGGCCGACCGCAACCGCGACGTCGGAGAGCCCCGACGCGATCGCCGCGTACGCCGAACGGATCGCCGACTGGCCGGAGGCGCACGCGAGCTCCGTTCGCTGCAGGATGCGGGTCGGTCGGATCCCCATCTGCTCCGCGACGATCGGCGCCGCGTGCGACTGGAACGCGAATCGCTCCGGCTCGGCCGCGCCGACGAAAAGGGAGTCCACTTCCTCCGCACGCAACGTCGGCACCGCGCGGAACAGCGCGGCGCCCACTTCCTGGGCGAGCTCGGTCCAGGTCGTCGGGCGCGCCCCGAACGGGGTCGTGACACCCCCGACGATCGCCACCGACCGGCCGGTCATCGAGCCTCCGCCCGGATCGCCTCGGCGACGCGATCCCCGGCGTCGCGGGTCGTCGCGCGCCCCCCCTGATCGTA
>JBAUAJ010000134.1:0-71539 GCA_049675585.1 Thermoplasmata archaeon | reverse complement strand
CGGAGAACTTCGTCGTAGCTCCTCTTTCCAATCTTGTAGAGGGAGAGAGCCCTCAGTGTGGAGCTGCGGACGGTAATGGTGGTAGGGGTATCGTCTAGCACACCCGGTCAATTGAATCAATTGGAGTTAAAGTTACCTCTGTCGACGGGATCTGAACTTCCGGTCTTGGTTCGAGGTCAGATCTGGAGAGCCGAATCCCTCGAACGCGGACGCTCAGCAGAAATTGCATCTCAGAAACTTGGGTACAATCGGGATTGTACATTTCGCCCGAGAACCTGTTCAACCCGCGAAAGGCAGAAGTGACGGGAAGGCCGTGAAGAAAATCGTAAGCAGGCCCACCGCGATGAGCAGTCCACCCAGGATTACACGGAGGCGCTCTTCTGGAACATGCTTCTGTAGGTAACCGGCTCCTCTCGACGAGACCGCCGTTATCGTGATCAGAGCTGCCGTCGCCGCGATGAATACGAGGATGACATTTCCGGTCGAGGCTACGAACACGATCGTAAGAATCTGCGTGTTGTCTCCCATTTCGAGCAAGAACGCCAGCCCGAGGGCGACCGTTCGAACCTTTCGCGCCGAGTAGGCCACCGCTGCCGTCCCCTCTCCCGGCTCATGGACCGGTGTAGGACCTCTCATAATTTCGCGAAAACCGAATGCGACTAGAACGAGACCCCCGGCCGCCTTCACCCAGAGCAGGTATGGGCCGAGAACTGTCTCGGCGGCATACCCGAGCGTTACCGACACAACGGTAGCCGCCCCGAGGCCGATCGTCGCCCCGAGGAAGACGTCCCAATACGGATGGCGTGCGGCAAGGGTGATGACGCCGAAGTTCGATTTACCGGGGAGCTGGAGGACTGCGACCACTATGAAAACGACGATTCCTTCGATCAGGGGATTGGCGGACAACTATCCAGCTCAACTCGGTCAAGGCTCGGTAGAGATGACAACTTCGTTGAGAGCGTAGCGCGAAGATCGCCTGTCCGATCGGCCTGTAACCTAGCGGTAGTTCTCAGGGAAGCTGACTCGCCGTATTCCTCGGGAAGCATCCCCGCACGGGCTCGATTCTGATCGAGCGTTCCTGAGACGGCTCAGCGCGATCCAATCCGTTCTTGCGCATCTTCAAAAACAACGGCCTTACCAATGACCCAGGTCCACCAGTCGGTCGGGATAATCCGTTGAATGGTTACTACTCGAGTCGTTAGCGGTATCCTCGGTTACTGCGAATTACTATAGCGCTCGGGCCTATCGGTTGTCGGAGTATGCAACCTAACAGCGGACTCGTTACCCGGACTCCTCCCATCTGGATTGTCGCGGGTTGCGCGCTGATCGTAGCCGTCGCGGGGAGTTTTATCGCAATCTCGGTGGCTGCCGAGCACGCACCGGAGAACTCACAGTCGACTCGGATAACGTACTACAACGACTACAGCGGGCCGGAAATTCTTCCAGTGCTCTTCGGAGTACCGATAGCGACTCTGGTCTGCGCGGCGGTATCGTACTCGGGCCTAGTCTTGAACCGCCCCCGAGTCATGGGAGCTGTGGCCGTGCTCGCCGGGCTCGTTTCGGCTTACATAGTCGGCTTAGAGAATCAAGCCATCGCTTCGTGGTGGCTCGGTCTGTCTACCGACACGAATCGAGTGGCTTCGATCATTTCCGCCCTTGTGACCCTTCTAACCGTGCCGGTGATCGGGCTTTCGGTCAAGTATCCGATCCTGCGCACATCTGCGACTCGCCGGGGTGCAGTCGCGGCTCTCCTCAGCATCTCCGTTCTGAGCGGTCTTTTAGTTGGCTTGTGGGTCGGCGGCGAGGCAGCGGTTCTAACCGGGCTGCAAGATTGGTGCTTCGTCCCATCAGTCAACTGCTACGGGCCGGATCTAGCAAACGCCCTGTCCGGCGGGGAATTGCTGGGAATGTGGTTTGGGGGTGGAATGGGCCTTGTTGCCGGCGCAATCGTCTGGGCCGTTCCCCCATGGTCACTCAGAAAAGTACCTGCCGCCACTACGAACCTAGCTAGTTGAGCCCGCAGTCGGTTCGCTGACATGTCGGCACTTTATTCAGCGCTCCGCGCCGGGAGGCGGAATCACCGTGAGGCGCCGAGGCGATAGGGTGGGCTCCGCAAGCCTCTGTTCAACTCAGATTGTACACAGCCGGCCGTCAGGTACCCGGATAGTAGAAGTCGACCTTTCCGCACTGGGCGCAATACCACATGCTGAGTGAGAGGAGCCCCTCGGCTAGCTGATTCCAAGATCCGATGAGGAGACCCGTTCCGCCGACGTATCCGCCTACCCGGAAGTTAGGTTGGCCCACCATTCGCATCTGAGCCCGGCAATTCAGGCATATCCTTTGTTGAGCGGCGGGCGAAGCTCCGGTAGCGAGGGGCTGAGATGTACTCCCCGAGTCCTTTTGCCCGCCGCAGCTAGGGCACGTTGTACTGCCTTGAGCCCAGGGATTGCCGCAGCGTGTACAGAACCCGGCGGACACGGTCGTGCAGTGATGTGTTTGGGAATCAAGCTTGCGCTCTAACATTGTCTAGACTCACCGCACGGAGCGAACTCGGCCCGGGCTCGACAACGATCAAATCGCGAGAGGCCCCGAGGGCCACTTGTTTGGGCAGTTGATGGAAAATTATTCCGAAGAGTGAGCCCCCGGATCTTGGCAGTAACTCATCTACCCGTGGTTCCTCTCGGACTTCAAACCGATCCGGAAGTGCTTGGCACGTGACTGAGTCAAAAACAGGACCGACAGACGCGGGGGTTAGACAGATTCTCGAGTCTTCGATTCAACGATTTGTCACCGAACTAAAGCAGAGCGATGTGCAGGCGCTGACAGACCAGTACACCCACAACGCCATCCTCCTCCCACAGAACGCGGGAATTATCCGGGGAAAAGCCGCCATCAACCGCTTTTTCCGTGACTGGCTGACATCAACTAAAATTCGGGAGATTGAGATCACCACCACGGATGTTCGAATTGTGGGTGACACAGCCTACGAAGTGGGAACCTATCGAATGGTGTTTGAGGAGGCCGGATCGGCCCCTGTCCGAGACGAAGGTAAGTTCTTTGTTGTGCGAGAGCGCGGTCCGGAAGGGAAGTGGCTCATCTCCTACGACATGTCCGGCTCAAACCAGCATTAGATCCAAATCCTCCACCGGGGACTGCCAGAGACCGTGTCCTCCGTAAGGAAAGGGAGTCAAGATGGGTGCAATGACCGTTGAACCTACAGCTCCGAACCTGACCGCAAGCAGGACAGATCCGGCGGTCTCGACTCGCGGGGTCAGTCCTCCGGGTGGACATTAATAATATTCCCGTCAGGATCTGCGATTAGGGCGTAGGTTCCCCAAGATGTCTTTGTAACAGGCTTCTCGAAAGTAACTCCGCTGCGCGCAAGTTGCTTGCACTTCTTCTCGAAGTCGCCGCGAATGTGGAACGTTATTCCTTGGATACCTGGTTCAAGTTCCGCTTCGAAATCCGACCCCTGGCAAAGATGGAGTAGGCCGGTCTGCCCCTTGTGGCCGACGGTCACCCAATGGCCCAGATCTTGGATGACTTCGAAGCCGAGCTTCTGTGTGTACCAGATTACCGACCTCTTCCGATTGGACACCATAATGGTTGTCGCGAACAGGTAGAGATCCGGATGCTTCTCAGAGTGTTTCCGATTATTGGCCGGCATCAGAACTAGCTACTTTTCCAAGAAACTTAACCTCGGGGGCCCCTCCGGCATCAATCCCGCTGCGTGGTTGATCGGGTCACGGCGGGCTCTCTCTAGGAAGCATTGGGCTCGATATGACATCCCTTCGGCAGAACGCGGTGTCCGATAGATGAAATGCAAAAAAAGCTCGCAACTACGAAGACTCCGTAGTGCGGAGTGCGGGACCTCGAAATCGGTTCAGCACGTCTGACTGAAGTACGGCAGGTGGTTCCTCCGTGCATGGCACGAATGAATGACCAGGAAGGGAGCAAGTTCGACGCACCGCTGGAAGTTGTCTGGAAGTACATCCAAAGCCCCGAAGCGCACGGAAGCGCTCACCAAGGAACCCGGAACCGCGCGATGAAGCCGCTCACGGAGTCATCGTTCGTGGTTTCATGGGAGCAGAACATGAACGGGAACTGGGTGAAAGTGGCGAACCGGATCACCGTTTTCCCACCTCTCGGAATGGTGGCCGAGTCGATAGAGGGCCCCATGACTGGATCAAAGATGTTCACAGTCTACACTCCCCACGGGCACCAGACTGAGGTGTCGATTTACAGCGACATGCAGGGTGCCGGCGTTCCGGCCGCTCAACTCGAGTCGATGGTCCGTGGCGCCTGGGAAATGGCGTATAACGAGGATTCGGTCGGGATCAAGGCGTTCCATAAGGGATCGAAGTAGAGATCCCTGCTCGCCTCCATGGCGGATCCGTCCGCCGGGGCCCGCCGGTGGTACGACTGCCACTGGCGGGTCGCACAAACCCGAATGCCAATTGTAGTTCGGGATTCTGACGATGGAATAGGGTGTTGGTTCAATTACGTTTGAACCTCCTTTCGCGAATGCGAGTTCAGTTCGGGACAATGAACTTCGGGTCGGTGTGTTCGCCTTTCCAAGGTATCAGCGGGCCCCGGGCCCGTCACGAGCTAGAAGTGAGGACTGAGCGGGCGTTGCCTTCGAATCGAGATGTCACTCCGAGGCTGGAGTAAATAGTCGAGCCCCACCTTCCATCGGTAGGGTAGGATGACCGACGCTCCCGTCAGCAGTCAACGGTTCGTCGGCCGTGGGCAGACAGTCGCCGTTTTGCATCGTCGGTTCGACGAGGTGAAGGGGGGATTCGGTGGAGTCTCGGTGCTCACGGGCAACCCGGGGTTAGGGAAGTCGACCCTAACTAGGCAGTTGGTTGAGGAATTTCGAGCGCGAGGAATTCGAGTCCTAATTGGCCGAGCCCTTTCGCTCGACGATCCACCTCCCTTGGCGATGATACAATCCGCGATTGCGAGCGCCCACGAGGACCCGACTCTTCGAACTGACGAGAATCCCCTGCTCGGTGGGGACCAGTTAATGATCGGATTTGCACTTCGGTTGGGAGACTTCCCCGTTCCGGAGCCGGTCGGACTCGAAGACCGACTCATCGAGTTGCTGGGCGGCTCGCGGGACCGTGGGTCGATCTCGTCGGAGAAGGTCCTGGCTGGTATCTCCGAGAGATTCCTCGAGTTCACTCGGCACGGTCCTACCGTGCTGGTCCTCGAAGATGTCGATCGGGCCGATGAGTCGTCGCTCGCCGCCGTCGAGTTTTTCGCCGAGGAACTCCGGGATCGACCGCTCTGGATTCTCGCTACCAGCCGGCCGTATACCGCCCTGTCAGAAATGCGGCGAATTCGCCTCGAGAAATTCGAGGAGCGCACGCGCGCGCAGCACGTCGCGTTGCCCCCAATGACCTCGTCCGAGATGTCGGAGTACATCGGGATGACCGATCCCTCCCGGAAGCTTTCCCCCGAGGAGCTCGAACGTCTGAATTCGGAAGCCGAGGGCAACCCGCTCTTCTTGCAGCAGACCCAACGCTACCTATCCCCCCGGGTCTCCCCGAGCCGGGCGCCAGGGTCGGGGCCTCCACGCCTGGATGAGGAGGCCCAGCGAATACTGTCGATCGCCGCCGTACTGGGACCGGAGTTTCCGTTCGACCTCCTGCTCCAGGCGAGCGGCATGGAATCGGAACGGCTGGCGGAGGTGGTCGATTACCTGGTCGACCGAAGACTCCTCCTCGAGCGACCAGATGAACGCTTCGAGTTCGCCGACGACCGGCTTCGGGAAGAAGCCTATTCCCAGGTCGTGGAACTGCAGCGCCGGTTCTTCCACCGCCGCGCCGGTGACGCGCTCGAGGGGATGGGGGCGCCCGATACTTCTCGTGTGTATGCCCTCGCGCGCCATTTCTACCTAAGTCGGACGAATGAAAAATCCATCCAGTACAATCGGACCGCCGCGCGAATCGCCGAACAAGCGTTCGCCCCCGAGGTCGCCCGTGATCACCTCGCCCGCGCACTCGAGAGCCAGCGCATGCTCCCGAGAGTGGCTCCGGACGTGGAGTCGGAGCTGGTCCTCGATCTGGCCCGCGTGCTAGAGGAGCTTGGCCGCTTGCAGGAAGCGGAAACTCAACTCCGATCGTTCCTTGACAATCCGCGCGATGGGCCGGGACTTTCCCCGGTGCGACGAGCAACTCTCGAGATGTTCCTGGCCCGAGTTCTGACCGACCGCGGGGACCTGCCTGCGGCGTCCGTCATCGCGACGAAGATCCTCTCGTCCCCGGGACTCCAGGGGCAACTCCTGCTGCCCATCGGCGCGCACCACCAGCTCGGCCAGGCGAACTACTACGACGGTCACTTTTCGGAGGCGTTGTCCCATCACACCGAGGAACTTCGCCTGGCTCGAGAAGTCGGAAACGTGCTCGTCATCTCTCGAGCCCAGATCTGGCGGGTCGCAGCCTTATCGATGATGGGCAAGATCGAGGAATCTATCGCGGAAGCGCGGGCGGTGACCGTCATTCGCGATGGTCTGGGGTCCGCTCGGGAGTCGGCTCAGGCGCATCTGTTCCTGGGAGACATTCTCGCCGATGCCCGATCGCCCGGCTCGGTGCGCGAGGAGGCTCTCCAAGAGTACGCCTCGGCTATCCAGTTCGCGGAGACGGCGCAGGACCCTCGACGGGTCGGCTGGGCCCGCTACAAGATTTCGGAACTCTTACGAGAGAAAGGGCGTCTTGACGAAGCGTCGGAGAGTGCTCAGAGGGCGAGCAAGATCTTGCGGGAAGTCGGCGATAAGGTCGGTCTGAGCGTGTCGATCAAAGTGCTTGGGCAGATCTCGATCGATCGGAGGGCGTTCGACCTCGCGGAGTCGGAATTGACAGAGGCGTATCGACTCCTCCATGGGCTGAACCATATTCTCGAGGAGACCGACGTGATTCTTCGGCTCGCCCAGCTGTCGGTGGCTCGAGGGAACCGAGAGGCGGCTCGAAAGTACGTCGCCGAGCTGGAGAGTCACGACCTGCCGAAGATTCGACCGGACCTGGTGGGTGAGTACGAACAGCTTCAGCGAGATCTCGGATCGGGGGAAGCAAAGGGAAGCGCAGTCTAGCTCCCCCCTCCATCGAATCGCCGAGCGAGTTCAACAACGTTTGTACGCTCCTCGAACGCGTTCGGACCGCGTCCGGCCCAGAGCCGTTCACTCGCGGAGGTTCTCGCCTACGATCCGGTCGAACTCGTTCGGCTTGGCCGGCCAGCCTTCGGTCATGTACCGTAGGAAGGCGGCGCGGTCCGGCTGCAGCAGGGCTTCGTTCGTCCGTCGCTCGTACCCGATAGAGCTCGAGAACCGTTCCGGAGGAGGAAGTCCGTGCCGGGAGCCATAGTGAGCCGGCAGCACCTCGGTATCGTTCGGCAAGGCAAGGAGCTTGGTCATGAGACTCTCCCAGAGGAGCTCCGGGTTCCCGTCGCCGAGGTCGGTTCGGCCGCAGGACCCCGGCAACAACGTGTCGCCGACGAGCACGGCGCCACCGGCGCGAATGGAGAGGTGGTCGCGCGTGTGGCCGGGGGTCTCGAGCGCCACCAACTCGAACGACCCCAGACGGATCGATTCACCTTCGGTGAGCGCCCGGTGGGGATAGCTCGCGGGGCTGCGATGACTCAGCCAGATGTCGGCGGATAGTCGTTCCTTGAGCCGGGCGTGACCCGAGAGATGATCGGCGTGGGTGTGCGTTTCGAGGATCACCCGGACCGTCAGGCCGTGCTCGCGGACGGTCGCTAGGTACGGATCGACCTGGCGTCCCGGATCAACGATAACCGCCTCGTGGCTGATCGGATCCCAGAGCAGGTGCGCCAGACATCCCGAGGTACGGCTCGCGAACTGTTGAATTACGAGTCCCCCGATGGGCGGCTCGGCGTAACGAGGGACCGCGGGGTCGACCCATCGCGAGTACTCGTCGATCCCACCCTCGAGCACCCTGACAGACGACCAACCCCGGGCCCGGAGCAGCGCAGCCGCACGCCCCGCGGTCCCGCCGTAATGGCAGTAGACCACGATCGGCTTCTCGGACGGAAGTTCGCCCGCCCGGACGGGCAGCTCGTCGAGGGGAATCCAAAGGTCGCCCCCGAGCCGCGCGATCGTTCGCTCCTCTCGGCGACGGACGTCGAGCAGCAAGGGCGGCCCATCTTCTTTCAGCCACGTGGCGAGTCGAGTAGGGGACACCCGGTCGATTCGCATGGGCTCCTCCCGGAGCGGCGCCGTATCGCCACCGCCGGTCTCGGGTGCCGTAGGGACGCGACCCTGCATTCAGACCACCTCCACCTCGAGCGCCTGGACCGAGTTGCACCCGTACTGGAAAGGGTTCGGGTCGGGGACCTCGGGCTGACTCTCACCGACCGCGTCGACCGCTCGACACCGGATCCGACGGACACCGGAACGATCGGGCACCCATCGCAACTCCCAGTCCGACCAGGCAAACCGGCCCACCCCCGGACGGAGCCGACCTGCCGTCCATCCGGACCCTGTGTCGACCTCGACCGAGCGAATCGGCCCGTCGGCCGACCACGCCTTCCCCCGAATGAGGCACGGCTCCCCGCATCGCACGTGCTCGCCGGCACGGGGTCGTACGACAATCGATTTCACGCGCAGGCGTTCCACCGGCACCGGGGGGACGCCCTTTCCCTCCGCCGAACGATAGACGTACCGAGAGCTCTGGAACCAGCCTTCGAACGGACGGATTTGGACATGGATCGAAGCAATCCACTTCACCCACGCCATCCCGTACCAACCAGGGACAACGAGTCGGACGGGTCCTCCGTGATCGGTCGGAAGCGGTTCGCCGTTGAGCCGGCTCGCGACCAGGGTCTCGGCCGCGGGCCCCCCCGGCATCAACGACAAGCCTCGCTCGAAACGGGGGGCGCCCGAGTCCTCGGGTTGGTCCGCGCCCAGAAAGGCGACGTACTGTGTGCCGGGACGGGGTCCCGCGGCCCGCAGCAGCTCCGTCAAGGGGGTTCCGCTCCACTCGGCGCATCCCACGGCGCCGTCCCCCCAAGCGATCTCCCCGGGAGCGATCTCGCCGAACCGCTTCCGGCTGTTCCCCGCACACTCCAGGGTCGCGACGATCGATCGCTGCGGAAGCGCGTCCAGATCGGATAGGTTCCAACGACGGGGCCGATCGACCTCGCCGGCAACGGCGATGGTCCAGGCACCCTCGGCTAGTTGGGGAGCCGGATAGTGGGAACGAACGAAGAGGTGGCTCGCCTCGGTGAGATCGGTATCGAACCCGGCACCGTCGGTCTCGACATTACGGACCTCCCGGTCCCTCGGCCGCTCGTTCGACATCCGAGTGACAAACCCCCGTTGTGAAGTCCGCGACGTCGCCGAGCGCTCCCCGGAGGTCGTTCGTAGCCGAGCTTCACTGAATAAGTTGTGGTTCGCGCAGGAGAGGGTGCGTTCCAGCCGGTCCTGCCACTATGGCCCCTCCACCGCGGTGTGCACGTCCTGAAGTCGACCCCCCCCGGAGCAGTCCGCGCCAATGGCGACCATCCGACGGAACGAGGGGAGACCATCCCCGCAGCCGGAAACTCGCGGAGCCGGGGGGGTAGGATCCCTGGGCAGGATCGTGCAGGTGTGCGTCAAGCCGCTAGACCGTTCCAGTATCACCCGGCAGGATTCATATACGGCGGAATGAGGTCGCCCGCGGGAGAGATGGTGCCCATGAGCGGGAAGTCCGATATCATCCCCCTCGGCGAGGATAGCCCGGTCATCCGGTGGCTCCTCGAAGATGAACAGCCTGCCGCTCGTTACTACACTCTGGTCGACCTGCTGGGCCGTGCGAAAGGCGATCCCGATGTCACTGCAGCCCGCTCCCGGATCGCGCGCGTGGGCTGGGCCGCGGACCAGCTGCGCGCACAGGGACCCAAAGGATTCTGGGAAGCGCACGAGCCCAAGAACGTCAAGGAGTGGATCGATTTTCTCTACTTCCCCGCGTACCTGGCGACGAACTGGAGAGCCCTCCTCCTCTCCGACCTCGGACTGGATGCGACCCACCCTGGGATCAAGAGGGTCGCGGATCTCATCTTCGAATTCAAGCTTCGACTGAGTTCTCCGTTCAACTTCTTTTACGAGGAAGCGTGCATCTCGGCGAACACCGCACGGATGATGACCCGATTCGGATACGCAGACGATTCGCGGGTCCGAAAACTCTACGATTGGCTGCTCGAGGACCAACGCAAAGACGGTGGATGGAACTGTTCCCAGGGCACTCCGGGCACGCTCGACGTCTGGGAGCCTTTGGCCGCCTTCGCGGCTCTCCCGAAGGCGAACCGCACGCCCAGGATCGACCGGGCCATAACGAACGGAGCGGAATTCTATCTCGATCGGAAGCTGTTCAAGGAAGGCCAGCCGTACGCACCCTGGCTCCGGCTGCACTACCCAAACCACTACTTTTACGACATTCTGGTCGGACTCGACGTGCTCACCGAGCTCGGATTCGGGGCCGACCGGCGGTTAGACCCGGCACTCAAGCTACTGGCCCGGAAGCGGCGACGAGACGGCACTTGGCTCATGGAGCGGTCGCACCCGGACGTGGGGCCGGGAATTACCATCAATCCCGACCCGAAGAAGATCAAGCCGCTCGTGATCGAGCCGCCGGGCAAACCCAGTAAGTGGATCACGATGAAGGCCCTGCGGGTAATGAAAAGAGTCGCGGACTCACGATAGGCTTGGCCTTGAATGGAGGGGCCAGGAGCCCACCGTCCTGTCCGTCGACCTCCCGCCTTCGTTGACGCCGTCGCGCCGGTCTCGAAAAATCTCAAACCGTACTCGACCTCCCCGTGTCCGTGACCGGGAGGACTTCGCTCCGATTCTCAACTGTCCGGCCCCCGGGGTCTTCCGCGACTTAATTGGAATCAAGGTGCGGCCAAAATACCCCACCCGGGGGTCATGGGACAATGGCGAAGAAGAGCCGAGGCGGAAGGATGACGGCGGCGAAGCGACGGGCAGCGGTGGGCAAGGGCGGGAAGGGCATGGTCAAGAACCGGCCCGCCGGCCGTCGCATCATGCGAACCTGAGGATCAACCTCGGGGCTCGAACGGGCGGCTCTCTCCGAAGGAGAGGTAGCTGCCGGCAGTCGCCTACCGAACGACGACTGCCCACAATTTCTGTACGCTGGAGGCAAGTCCGGGTGGGCGAAAAGGCGATCGAACCCTGTCCAGACTAGGGCAGGCTCGGCGAACAGCCCCCGCATTCGGAATCGATAGAATGGCCGAGCGAAATGGGGCGGGGAACTTCTCCTGAGCCCCGGCCCCCCTGGGCCGATCGACCGGACAGGAACTAGACTGGTGCTTTAATCCGACTGCGGAAATCCGATGACTCATGGCCGAGAGGAAACGAGACGTGAAGGCCGCGCAGAAGTCCGCCATCGGATTCACAGAAGCAGAAAAAGCCGCCATGCGGGAGCGAGCCCGGGAGCTGAAGGGACGATCGCGCGCCGGCAAAGCGAACGGGGAGGTCGACGTCCTCGCCAAGATCGCGGAGATGCCGACATCGGATCGCCTCATGGCCGAGCGACTGCATGCGATAATCAAGGCCCACGCGCCAGCTCTCTCTACGAAGACCTGGTACGGGATGCCGGCCTATACGAAGAACGACCAGGTCCTCTGCTTTTTTCGGAGCGCCCAGAAGTTCAAGACCCGCTACGCGACCTTGGGCTTTAGCGACGAGGCCAACCTCGATGACGGCAACATGTGGCCGACCGACTTCGCACTCAAGGGCCTAACCTCTGCCGAAGAGGCGCGCATCATCGCCCTCGTGAAAAAGGCGGTAGGCTGAGCACGGGGATTGTCTCCGGATTTCTTGAATACTCCCGGGAATTCAGGGTAGCATGACCCCGAGGGAGGCTCGAAAGGGTTCGGATGGGTCGGAACTCGAGCTCCTACGCAGGCTGTACGTCTACAACTCCCAGACTCGGGCAAAATATCTGGCGGCGATCTGGAAGCTTCCGCTTCGCGAGCGGTACCGAGACCGCGGAGCTTCCTTCCCCTCCATCGTCGACATCTTCCTTCACGTGCTCGATGCCTATCGGCTGTGGTTCGACGAGGTATACGCGGGCGGCGCCCCTCCGACCTGGTATCCTCTGGGACAGCGCTTTACCGTGGCAGAAGTGCGCCGAGAAATGCGGACTATCGACCAGCGCGTTCTAGGTATCCTCCGATCTCTCCGACCCGCAGATCTCGATCTAAAATTTCCTCTCCCCAAACGCTGGAAGGCACCCAAGCCTATCGCGCTTCGAGAACTGCTGGTCCACATGATCGAGGAAGAGCTTCAACACCGAGGCGAGATGAACGCCCTCCTGTGGCAGGCGGACCGCAATCCACCCGTAACAGGGTTCGACGATTAGCCGGGCGGATTCCCCCTTTCAGAATTGTGAGAGCGCAGGACTCTCGGAGGACTACAGGGCGCAACGAGCGTCGAGGTTCAATAACGATTGAACCGACCCGAGTGGGTTGGTTTCACTTCCAGAGCTTTCGATGATTGTCTAGCCAGATCGCGGTCGAGTAGGTTCCGGGCACCGACATGCTGCGCACGCGATCCCAAATCTGGGTACACTCCGGCGTGAACTCCTTCTTATCGGCGGACTCCATAGATGCCAGGCTTTCAAACTCCTCCATCCAGATTCGGCCGGGTGTCGGAGGTTGAGATCCGAATCGAACCGCCCACGTCCGAGCGGAGAGGACGCTGGGATGGCCCTCCCGAACATGCTGGAGCAGCTTCGCGAGGACATCGTCGTCGTGCTCTCGAGCATGCTCATATTTCAAGCTCCATTGGGCGACACGGAATATGCTCATCTGGCCCACCTTTCGGATAGGTTCGCCGGACCTTGTGTAGGCATGAATATCTTTCGTGCAGCGGCGCTGGCGGTCGCTCGGTATCGAAATCCCAGTGCTTGGTAGAGTATGCTCCCTCGAACCTAGGTTCCCGAGCGAGCGGGGAATCCCGGCCCAGTTCACCGCCTCGGGGCTGGCGGGGGTGTTTGCCCCTCAAGCTCCGGGCCCTGGAGGTCCGTAGTGATTCTTTGAGCCAACCGCCGGAATCGAGTCCATGGGCTGGGCCGACCGGGGTACCGCTGGACTAGGTGCGCGTCCAGCGGTTCAAATGCGTTCCAGTCTGAAACGACCGTGTATTGAACGAAATCCCGAACCAGCTCGTAGTCGAGAGTTCCGGACAACACCATCTGGCCAATCAATTCGTACTGGTAAGCGAAGGACCGAGCCTCAAAATCGTCGAGGGTGTTATCGAAATCTTTCCAACCGGCGGCGGCAGCCACCTCGACGGATCGATGCATTTTCCACCGCCGCGCCGCGAAACCGGCCGAAGTAAGCTGCTCCATCATGGAGAAGGCCAGATTCCGCCGAGCGTCAAGACGGCTCGCCCTCACGTTGTACGCGAGGATGCAGACGGACGCAACCAGCGCAGAGGACGCGAAAACGCCCACCCACGTCGCGATTTGCGAGAGATTCACGCCGCGCCAGAGAGGTATTCGTATGAATCGGTATCGTTCCGGGCGAACCCCGATGGCTCCCCCGCCGTCTACCGTTTGCGGTAAACCCGGTAGTCGCGCTCGAGGGCCCGGCCGAATCTCTTCCAGCTACCGGTTACGACTCGTTGCCACTCGGCTTTGGAGGGGTTGGCGCGCCCCGTGCCGTAGGGCTGTCGACGGGCCGCGATCGTAAGCAGAGTTCGATTCCCCGGCAGCGTCGAGAGTCGATAATCGACCGATAGAATCCGATCGCTGCCCACCGAGTCCGCGTGCCATCGGTCGGGGGGCATGAGTCGCACCGTGCGGCGAATCCAGATCCAGCGTTCCTTGGTATCGTACAGGTCTTCGAATACCACCCTGCGAGCGCTCCGAATGAGAATTCGCCGACGATACCCCTCACCCGAGTTCTCCCCGTCGCGGGAATTGTAGTCGGTGCACCATCTGAAAGCGAAAGGGAGCGGCGCTCGAAAGATCGTCCGCGCTTCGTATCTGCGGATCGATCGCTCCTCCGACATGGAGTCACCCCTAGGTGAGCGAGGACGGCAATGTGACCCGACTAAAGCCTTCGCCGATGAGAACGATCTCTCCCTTTGCGGGCGATGCTGACTCGACCCCCAGTCGGATTGGGTTCAGCTCAGCCTGTACGCGTCTCCGGCCGACCCGAAAAGGTGGATCACCGATGAATAGACCGAATGGGGTTCAATTACATTTGAGCCGAGCCACGGCCCAGGCGCATGGTTCGATCGATCAACACGCCGCGCCTTATCCGCCCGGGAACCGATCCACTCGATCCCCCGGCCCCGGGCCGGGAGGCGTCCCGGCCGGCGTTTGATCGCCCGAGTCCGCTGAATAATCGACCCCGGCCCGTTCGCGAAGGACGATCCAGCGTTCCAGGTCCAATGTAGAGTGCGCCATTCGCACCCAGTCGTTGAATCGGGGGCTCCTAGGCTCCGCGGTTAGCCCCTTGAAGAGGATCACCAACTCCTCTTCGTTCATCGCCGGTAGGGCCCACCTCATCCAAGTCTCGAAGACGCGAAGCGGGAGATGGTCGTACAGCTCTCTCCGCATCGAGGCCAGCTGGTCGTCGCTAAACCATTCCCACATCACGGGGACCAGCAGAGCCTCCTCGTTGTTCATGTGGTGGAGGTAGGCCGCGATCAGATCGTTCACCTCTCGAACCAGTCGATCTCCGACTTCGATTCGGTGCGGCGAGTCGCTGATTTTCACCAGCGCGTCGCAGGTGGCTGACACGGTGGCGATGCGTTTCGCCAAGTGGCCGTGCTCGTTCATCACGATCTCCACCGCGTCGGGGTCGTGCTTTCGAAGCGGCGAGAATAGGGATGTCTCCTCATGCCCTGCGTGTACTCGGAGCAAGCACAGGACGCAGGTCGACTGACTGCTTCCGAGATCTCGCTTGAGTTGCTCGACGAACAAATTCGATGTGGCCACGTCGGAAAAGTCCTTGGCTTGGAGGCCCGCCCCCATCTGATACAGCATAAGGCGAATTCCCTTGTGGATGGGCTGAAACAGGTTCTCTCGTTCGCTCACGACTAGGGGATCCTTTAGCTATTTTCGGATACCCTGTTAAACATGCCGCTCAAGCCCGATGTACTCCGACCTCGGTGCTCCCCGAGTTGGGGCGATGTCCCGGACCAGGACCCATCGGTGCATCGCGATCTTGCGGCTCTTCGTAAACCCCGCCTTCTCGAACATTCCGAGTGTCCCGCTGCAGAGAAACGACCGGGAGACCTTCCTGCCCGAGACATCCTCCGGATACGCCTCAACTGTTCCGCCCCCCAGCCGACCTATCTCACGAAGCGCCGCCCGGAGCGCGGTGTTCGCGATACCTTCCCCGCGACGTTCTCGGTCGATAAAGAAGCAGGTAATGCGCCAATCGGGGAGCGTAGTCTGCCCTTCTTCGTAGACCTTCCGGCTCCTGATGTTCGGAAGTTCCGCGGTGGGCCCGAACTGGCACCAGCCTACGGCGTCCGCTCCATCGAAGACGAGCGCCGCGTGGGCCCGCCCTTCTAGAACTCGTGCCTCCTTCATGGCTCGGTAGGCGGCGGCCCCGCGCTTTCCCTCGCCGGGTTGGAGATGAAAGGAAATGCACCAGCACCCTCCGAATATCCCGTTGTGCTTCTCCACAAGCCGGGCAAACGCGGGCCAGGTCTCTGGCGTAAGCGCCTTCGAGACGAGAACTGGAGTCCGGGGCCGGATCCCTGGCCTCGTGGAGGCAGGGCGAGCCGCGTTCGCGTCCGTGGGACGCCCCCTCGACCTACCGGAGACCAATGGTCTCGCCACGTCTATTCTCGAGCGACCTGCGTACTCGTCAGGAACTCGTGGATGGAGGTATCGAAGGCATCCGGCCGGGAAAGATTGAGGAGGTGATCCGCCCCGGGAACTATCTGAACCGTTGCACCCGTGATTCCGCCTGCCAAGAAATTCGCAAGATGCGGCATCGCCGGATTGTCCCGGTCGCCGACTAGTATTCGAGTGGGGACGCGAATCTCTTTCAATCGGCCGGCGGCCGGTTCTCCGTCCGGAGCGGCGAACTGGAGTGACCGATCCTCGAACACCTCTTTCGCATTCTCCCGAACCATCGTTCGGAACAGCTCGAGCGACCTTCCCGTCAACGCCGAAGCCCATAGCTGTCGAACGTGCTCGGTGGCCTCCTCAAGCTTCCCCGCCGCCCACGCTTCCGCCGCGGCCTTGGAGAGGGTTTCGTCGCGCTCGAACGTCGCCTTTCCGCCGGGAACCTGATCGTAGTCCATCCCCGAGTACCCCGGCGCGATGAGCAGCAAGGCTCCCACTCGCTTGGGGTGGGCAAGCACTAGGTCCAGGGCAATCCTCCCTCCGAAGCTGGGACCCACGATCAGAGGTCGCACAAGGCCGTGGTGGTCGAGCAGGGCCAGCAGGTCGCGGACAGGAGAGAACTCTGCCGTCGCCGCGGGAGAACCGCCGTAGCCTCTCATATCGTAGCGCAGGACGTGATGGTCCTTCGAGAGAAGCTGAAACTCACGAGTCCACATTCTACGGTCTGCGATCCCTTCATGGAGCAGTACGATCGGCTTTCCTCGACCCGCCTCGTCGTAGGAGATCTTCCCGCCAGAGACTTCTAGGGAGTTGGGACTGACCGGGGCGCTCATCGATTCCGGAGTCGCTGGGCGGCTCATAAACGAGAAGGAGGGTCGTTGGAACGGCTCGGGAGGGACCGTCCGGGCGGGCATGTCGAGGATGACCGAGGGAAGACATCTCCGTCCTGATAATCGCCGCAGTGAGGAGAGACCCGCGGTTCAGCCGGTTCCGTCCTGGTACAGGTAGCGGGTTCGCTCCCGGACACAACATTCCGTGTTCCGGTGCCGGTTGCAAACACACTTGTATTCGCTCCATAAGGGTTTGACGTCCGGCTCCTCTCCGAGAACCGCGATGCCCGAAAATCCATCTCCCGCGCCGATGTGTCCGGTCTGCCGGCACGTGATCGATCCAAAGAGGGACATCTTGTACCAGGGAATGGGAGTAACCGTCGGGCTCAGCGCGGCCTACTGTGGATGGTGCGGATCCATCCTATCGGTCGGCCCTTGGACTACCGTGCTCGGAAAGAAGTGATCCAATTTCGAGGATCTCTGAGTAAACGGTCGCATCGGCGAAGCGATCCACCTACCCGCAGACCCTTAGTCCCCACAAGATTCACCCGATCCGATGCCGCCGCGCAAATCTCGGACGCTGCGTATCCCTATCTTCATCCACAGCTCACCGAAGCGCGTCTTCAAGTGGATCATCGAGGCAGAGAAGATTCCCCGTTGGCTATCGGACACCGCGGAAATTTCGCCGCGTAAAGGGGGACGGTACCGATTCGCCTGGAACGACGGCCCAGCGCACGTAGGAAAGGTTCTAGAAATCACTCGGGGGGAGAGCTACACTCTGAGCTGGCAGTGGCCCGGAAAGGAATCGCTCGGAACGACGCGTCTTAGACTTACCGTGAAGCCGAAGGGCAAAGGCACGCTGCTGCGATTCACTCACACCGGGTTCCAGCGGTCCCGCGAATGGGACGAGCTGTACGAGGGAGCGATTCGTGGCTGGACGTACTTCATGATGAATCTCAAGTCGGTTCTCGAGAACGACCACGACCTGCGCTCCCCGTATGACTGGTGAGTTCCGGGGCCGTTCTCGGCGGGATCCGGGATCTCGGGCGCAAGTCCGATATGATGCTCATTAGTTCGCATGCCCTGGAGTAGTCGATGGAGCCGACTCTCTTTCCCAAGCTAGCGCCCTATCTGGTCGCCCACGATGCTCGAAAGCTGGTTCGTTTCATCGAGACGGCGTTCGGTGGCAAACTGACCTTTGAAGTGCCCGACTCCGAAGGGAAACTGACTCACGCGGAGCTCCGGATTGCCGACGGTCTGGTGATGGTGGCGGACGCTCCCAAGGGAAGAGCTCCGTTCCCGGCGATGATCCATTTGTACGTGGAGGACTCGGACAAGGCGTACCAACGAGCCCTGGCGGCTGGGGCGAAGTCGGTTCGTGAGCCAGGTGACTCCGGTGACGGTCAGCGCCGAGGCGGGGTGAAGGACGATTGGGCGAATGAGTGGTGGTTTTCCTCTCCGGCGAAATTAAAGTGATAGCCCCAAGGCCAGCGCGGTTCAATGACAATTGAACCCTTGAAGATAGTCGTCGGCCAATTTCCGTCAGAATTCGGACCTTTGGCTTAGATGGCGGAACTGAACCTGGTCTGTGGGTTTATCGCATGTCAGGCGATTAAGCCTGTGTGCACCCGAATCGGGGATGAAGTACATGTCGACAGACCGAAAGCCCACGGACTCGTTATCGGGTTTTGAAATTGGCACGATCGCCGTCGTTCTCTGCAGCCTATTGGTCATCCTCCTGCTAGCGATCATTCCCGTTCCGGTCGAATTCTCGGGATCCGTGACCACCTCCGTCTGCGATCTTTGCGGATATCCATATTTTGCCGATGTCTTCAAGACGGTCGGCAACGGATCCCAGATTCGATTTTCCTGGCAGGTCGCGCCGGGCTCGCCCGCCGTCAGCTTCATCGCATGGGAAAACGCCTACGGACGCAGTTTCGACTTCTGCGGGCAGACCGGAACGTCGGGGAACTGCACAATAACCTCACGCGGGGGGATCTTTGACTTCAGTTTCGACGACTCAATGGAACTTGATGGGCCCATTGAGATCCAGTACTGGGGGATCGTAATTGAACCACTTCTCTAAGTTCCAAAATTGAGCTCTCCTGAGTGAGCTCTCAAATGGCCTCGGACCATACGTCGTTGCGAAATGACTTGTCGAGTCTGCTTATCTGCGGGGTAGGGATACAGTTGACAGTTCGCTCTGTAGGGAGGTGTCGTGATGGCTTCAGGCAGCGAATCCACCGGTCGACTCAAGAGGGCCGGAAGAGTGGTTCAATTCGTCGGGATTGCTCTCGTCGGCTTCGGAATTGTCTTCGTCGGGCTTGGGCTGAACGCGAGCTACGGGGGCAACGACGCCGCCTGGATGATTGACATTTCCGCCAGCTTTGTCGTAGCCGGAACGGGCGTCGTAATTCTGGGGCTCGGCTTCCTTCTCGTGGCACTCGGGTCCCAGTAGCCACTACTTTCTGCGGCCTCGCCGCGAAAGCTCGGACGAAAGTGCGTTCAAGACGAATTGCACCCATTCTGGAATTCAAAGCGGCCTTGCGCCCGCTTCGGGGTAGGGATGTTCCGCAGGGAAGGCGCTAGCCCGCATGAAGCTCGTGGATCTCGTCCGCGACCAAACTGTGAGCGTCTTTGTTGACTTTGGCAGCAGCTTCGGCCGAGGGTGTCTCCACTGAACGGTAGATGGTCTCGGACTTTTCGTCGACCCAGTAGCTGCGATTGTTCAGCCCGTGCTTGCCCTGAACCTTGAGGTCCTTCGGGTGAGCCTCGCCGACCGCTGCGGCCGTGACGCCTTTCACTTTTCGGTGCGTGTCCATGTCGAGGGGCATGGGTGCGCCGACCATCCTTCGTTCAATAAATTTGGCACTGGAATTCGAGCGGTCGATTGAAACCCTATAGGGCTACTCGGTCGCCTTGGTTCAACCACGATTGCACCTAGTGGGCTCGCCTCGGATTCGGAAGACGCATCCCAGCGATCGACGGAGCCGTGACGTTAACTCTGTAACATCGGGGTTATTCTACGAGTGCAAGCCTAAGGCGGGTCAATGGCGGTTGGCCAAGGCACCAAGGAGAAACCCTGGGAGCTCAGGACGCCCAGCGGCCTTTCGTCGTTCCAAGCCCACCGCGACGAGAAGGCGAACCCTCCCCTCCTCGTCGTGACCGTCGGCTCCACGACTCTACAATACCAGCTGAGGTGCCTCGAGGATCTGCGGGCGATGTTGAAGGCGCACGGCGACTGGATATCGCTTGGCAGTGTCGACGAGCAAAAGCCGGTAACCGAAGGAACGGTCGAGGCGTGGGCGCGAGCGCCGACGAATCCCGTGCGCGGTTGGTACGGTGTCAAGAAAGGGCTGCGGGGCCGGTTCGCCAATTACGTCCCTCCGGTCATGGAAGCTCTCGGCTGGGCAGAGGTCGAGCACAAGCCTAAGAACAATCGGATCCGGGCGAGGTAGCGAATCTGTCCAGGCTCCCAGGTCGTGCGCACTGAGTGTCGTTCACGAGTTCGCGATAGAATTACGACTCGCCGAATTGCGATCGTACATTCTGCGCGCCAGGAATCGAACTCCTCGCGCGGCAACTTATGAGCCTCCCGCACCCTTGCGAGCAAGATGAGCCGGAAGCCCGCACGCGCTTCCCTGAAGGCGGTCCGACGCCTGTCGGTGACTAAGCAGCATCTTGCGGGCAAGCTTCCGTCTCACTCCACTCGGAAGACAATACTCTCCGTCGTGCGCGATGTTGCCTATATTCAGTGGGACCCCGTTCCCATCGTGGCCCCCTCCCACATTCTCTCCCTCTGGAATCGTGTAGGAGGCTTCCGTGCCTCCGACCTCGATCGATTGCTGTGGAGAGAGAAGCGGCTCTTTCAGCACTGGACTCCCATGGCTTCGATCGTTCTGAGCGAGGACTATCCCCTCTACAATTCCCTCATGAGCCGCTACCCGGAATCGCTCTCTAAATCGTGGGGAAGTCAGAGAGTGCGGGCGAAGCAATTCCTCGCCGCTCACAAAGACCTCCGAAGGAGAATCCTAAGTGAGGTTAGGAACGGGCCCCTTCGGGTGGGTGAGTTCGGCGATCATTCCGTCTCGAAGCGGAACGACGGCGAGTGGTCTCCCTCGAGCGACGTCTCTCAGATGCTCTACCATCTCACGATGAGCGGCGACATGATGGTCGTCGGACATCGTGGAAACCAGAATCTCTGGGGGCTCTCTGGGCAGTTTCTGCCCGACTGGGTGGAGCGGAAAGCGCTGACGGCCGAGGACGCCGAGCGGGAAGCCGCCCAGCGAGCGATCCGTGCCTTGGGGACAGCGTCCCCGCGCGAGATAACTTTCTATTTCGTCCGCGGCCGTTACGATCACCTCCGGGATACGCTGGCCCACCTGGAGAAAGAGTCGATGATCCACCAAGTTAGGGTAGACGAGTTGGGCGCACGGGATACACGGTACATTCACTCGTCCGATCTCGCGCTTCTCGAAAAACTGGAAGGAGATTCGGGTTGGGAGCCGCGAGTGACCTTGCTTCCTCCGTTCGACAATCTGGTCATCAACTCGGCCCGCACGAGTCACGTGTTCGGCTTCGACTACGTCCGAGAACAGTTCCTACCGAAGGAGAAACGAAGGTTCGGGACATATGTCCTTCCGATCCTCTGGGGGGAGAAGTTCGTCGGGCGGATCGACCCGCAGATGGACCGAGAGAAGGGCGAGTTAGTGATCAAGGCGGTTCACGCCGAACCCGGCGCGCCGAGCGACCGTACAACCATCACTGAAATTGCCGAAACGATTCGTCGCCTCGGGTCGTTCCTCGGGGCGGACCGCGTCAGATACGCCGGCCGACTTCCCGCCTCCTGGCGAAGCGCACTCTTGCGAGCCGGCTAGTCCGGAGCTTTCAGAACTGGGCTCAATGGCAGTTGCACCCACTCCGTCATCCCTCGGACAGGACCGCAAAGGGACAGCGAAGCAGACTCGGGTGTGGGGATCCGAGGACGTCCCCGACTACTGAAGCCGGGCGAGCGGCCCTCGCAAGCAATCCCCTTGGCGAGCCGCATTAACGGCCGAGCACGGCCGTTAACGCTTCTTGGTCTTCTTCCCGCCCTTCTTCGGCATCGCGAGGAACAGTAGCCTCGAGACTACTTCAGGCAAAGCATCGGGCTCGCCCGCGGAAGAATTCCTCTCGCTCGACGACTTTTCAACAACTACGGAATTTTAAAAACGTCGAAAAAATCAGGGTTAGAATCCCCTCTTCGAGAAGTCGTCCGCGGAGAAGGCGCCGGCTCGCGGTGGCTTACGCGGCTCCTAGGACTGCCCCGCCCCACAGGCCGGGCAATGAGTGTCGGACGCGTCCATGAGGTTCCCGCAGTAGCGACACCGCACTTTCACTATCTCGCGGACGATGATCGTGGCCCCGGGCGGCGGAGCAGGAGCGTGTGGCTGTCCGAGGGTTTTCTTCGCGAGCGCGCTCCGAACCTCCCACTCGGCTCGCCCCGGCACTCTCGCGGCTTCGATCTCCCGGCAGACTCCGTTCGGGTCGTGGACCAGAAAGCGCGCCGAATGGGAGTCCCCTCCGAGCCCCTCGGTGAGGGCGAGAAAACGGCCCGCCACTACTTGGGGGGGAGTCATATCGTAGAACAGGAAGGTCGGGCCGGTGTGCCACTCTCCCTGGGAGAACAGCTCGAGCTTCTGCCACACGTGGACGCACTGCAAATTGGTCATGACCAGAAACCCGAGACTTGTGCGCCAGCAGCGAGCCAGTCGTTCGCCGGGGAGCAGGTCGAGGTGGTTGAGCGCGTCGGGCGAGATCTGATCTGGAGAGGTCGACAGTTCTCCGGGTAGCGGATCGGCGTTCGGCTCGTTCATCCCGCACCGACCGCAGGGTCCGGGTGTTCAAAACACCCGCCTGACTTCCATCGACCGGAGCCGTCCCGAGGGCGGGCATGCGGCCCTTTCCTGAATTTAAGGAGGCCCGCTCGTCCTCCCGTTGGGCCGGATCAGGTCTCGGTTCGCGGCTTGAGCGCGACGACGATCACTGCCTCGCCGGGGATGGACAACCCTTCGGCGCCCTTCCAACGGAGCAGGTTCTTCCGAGTTTTTCGTAGAACGTCCTGCTGGGTCGGTTCGGGCTCCTCCGAAAGCGAATGCCCGATCGGTGTCGCCTTCAGCAGGGTCTCGAGGTAGGCGTCTTCGTTCGCGAACATAAGGTCGTGCGCGCGCCGTTCCTCGCGGGCCGCCTCAAAGCCCGCGCGTTCGAGGAACATCACCATTTCCCCGGGACCTCCGGTTTCGTACGGCGTGGGAATGTATCCGGTCTCATCGGGCTCGGCATGTTCGAGCATCGGCTCGATGATCGCGTGGATCCAGGGCACCCGGTCCCCCGTGCTCCAGACGCTGACCGCGATCCGACCGCCGGGTCGGAGGACTCGGAGGGCTTCCCGGGCCGCCGCCTCCGGATCGGTGAATATCTGGAATCCGAAGCTGCTGACGACCGCATCGAACGACTTGTCGGGGAGCTTGAGGTCCCCGCAATCCATCGCCTGAAAATCCAAGTTCTGTTCACCCCTCGCCGCCGCGACCCGCCGAGCGATTTCGACCATTTTCTCCGAGAGGTCGATCCCGGTGACGTGGCCGGTCGATCCTACCGTTCGCGCGAGAGTGATCGCGGGCTCCCCCGGGCCCGTGCCCATGTCGAGGATCCTTTCTCCGGGTCTCGGTTCGAGCCGCCCGATCAGATCGGAGCGAAACGGCTCGAGATTACGCATGAGTCCGACGTACGCCTCCGCGCTCTCGTTCCAGGTGGTTCGGGTGTACTCCCGATAGTATTCGTCGGTGTATTTCCACGTCATCGGAACTCACCGGACGGTGCGGCTCATCCGGAGCATCCACTCACCGCGTAGTCGTCGCCGTTGAACTCCGCATATCCATAATCCTCGTAGAGATCGGTTTCCGTGACCGTGACCTGGTTTACCGGGTCGTAGAAGACGACGACGCCCGTGCTGCTGTCGTACGACAGGATGATCGAGGGTCCGAGCAAGCGGTGCAATGTACTCAGGGTGGAGGCCGGAATCGCCGGATTGTCCTTCGTGCACGCGGCCGAGCTCCCTCCTCCCCCTCCCGGCCCGGTGACCTGGAACAACGGGGCCGACGTATGCCCCACGCCGACCACGCTCGCGACGATCGCGATGGCGAGGATCCCGGCAACCCCTGCCGTAACTCTGCGCCCGACGGACCATCGCCCCGGACCCGGGGCAGGCGCTCTCGCCCGGGGCGGCACCGCTCTCGCACCCCGTCGATCCTGGGAACGGAGTCGGGAACTCTCTGGACGGGTTTCCGCCGCGGACCTGCGAACGCCCAGTGCGATCAGATTCCCTCCGAGGAGGGCCAGGAAGAGACCGATCGACGGGAAGAAGCTCGGCAGCAGGGCTGCCATCACGCCGACCGTGCCGGCGTAGAGGGTCTGGAACCGGATCTGGGACGGAGCGGTGCGGGGCTCGGTGATCATGAAGAGACCGAAGAAGACCATGACCGGATCGATGGCTTGCAGGAGAAGCACGCGCGGGTCGGTCGAAGTCCCCACGAGCAGGTGCTGGACGATTGCGATGAACCCGTAGGCGAAGAAGAAGGCGACGGGGAGCCTCCAGCTTCTCAGGTTCCGCAGGAGAAGCAATCCGCCGAGGAGGATCATCACGAATTCGCCCACCGACCCGACACCCACCGTGGGCCCCACGGCGACCCACCAGGCGGGCGCGAGCCCAAGAAACAGGAAACCGAGCAGGGCGCCGGTCACGGCGGGGTTGAATACGGGGTGACCGCGGAATCGCAGAAGGTGGCGCAGGAGGATCGCCCCCGCCGCGGCGCAGGCGGCCAAGGGCAGGGGAGCGGTCGGGGGGAGGATCAACGCGAGGAACAGCCCCGTGGCGATCGCGGCGTCGGGGAGCCGCACTGCGGGGAACCGGAGCGTCTGGAAAGTGACGTCGACGACCGCCGCCACCAGGGGCAGGAAGAGGATCGACGTGAGGCCTGTCCCCTCACCGAAGAACTGCACTCCGTAGACACCGATCGCGAGGAGGAGGATCCAGAGAAATCGGGCCGGGGGAAGCCATCGGGCGAAGAGGGACCGAGCTCTCGCCCCGTAGGCGAGTCGGGGAGCGACCGCCGTGGCTTCGGTCACCTCGGGGGCGAAGACCGAGCCTTGGATAATCCTTGACCCCACCGAGCCCGCCCCGCCGAGATGAGTTCGTGGGGTTCGGGCTGCCCTGCTCGACGTGACGTTGCGTCCGCCGGGGTACGTGGAGCCGCTTCCCTGCCCTCCACCCCGGCACGGGACACGAATCTCACCAAAGTCTTGAAGCCCCGCCGGTACATTCCGATCGCATGACTCGGTGGACGGTGATCTGCATGGTCGCGCTGGCCCTCGCCGCCACCTCCTACGTAGTGGGACCGGGTCCCGCCGCGGCTGCGCCAGCGGCCGCCATGGAATTCGCCCCGACGCTGGGGCACTTCGCGCCGGCACTGCAGCCTTCGGGCCCGTGGCCAACCTACATGTCGGACCCGGAGCGGACCTCGGCAAATCACCGGGAGCGAGCCATCGACTCTTCGGACGTCGGAGAGCTCCGCCCGATCTGGTCGCTGTCGAACAATGGGTCGGACTTCAGCGCCCCGATCGTCGTCAACGGGACGCTCTTCTACGGTTCCTGGAACGGGAACGAGACGGCGGTCAACGTCACGACGGGGGCGATCGAGTGGACCCGCTACCTCGGGACCGACCCGAGCTGTGGAGGGTACACTCCGATGGGGATCTCATCGACGGCGGCGTATCTCGACGGGACGATCTACGTCGGGGGAGGGGATGGCTACTGGTACGCCCTGAACGCGAGTACCGGGGCCACCGAATGGAGGTACCTCGTCGGGACCGGAGCGGATGCCTTCTACGATTGGGCGAGCGCGCTCGTCTACCATGGATCGCTGTACATCGGTATTGCGAGTTGCTTCGACAATCCTCTCATCCCGGCGGGGCTGATCGAACTGAATCTCACGGGTCCCCATACCCCGAGCCATGTGTTCCACTCGACGCCGGTCGGCTCTGCGGGGGAGTCGATCTGGACGACTCCCGCGCTCGATCCTGCGAACAACACCCTCTGGGTGGCGACCGGGAACGAGAACCCCCCCGGCTATCCCCGCTACGCGAACGCCATCGTCGGGCTCAACGCCACCACCCTGAATGTATCGGGCTCCTGGCAAGTACCGAACGTGGCGGGTCAGGACGCCGATTTCGGCTCGACCCCGGTCCTGTTCTTCACCCACTCCGGGACTCCGATGGTGGTCGCCACCGACAAGAACGGGATCGCCTACGCGCTCGACCGCGCGAACGTCAGCGTGAACGGGACCTGGGGACCGACCTGGAATCTCTCGACCGGGGGCGGATTCTCGGGCGCGGCGTTTGATGGCCACACTCTTTACCTCGCCGGGGGAGGTTCGGTCGAAGCGGTCGTTCCCGGGAACGGCTCGGTGCTCTGGAGCGCTGGGATGGACGGGGGCGGGGAGATCCTGGGTTCGCTCGGCTGGGCGGACGGCGTCGTCTTCGCCGCGGGCGGCTCGGAGGTGGAGGCGATCAACTCGACCAACGGCACCGTGCTCTGGAACGCCACCTTCCCCGACGGGGGGAGCGGCGTCACCGAACCGGTCGTCGCCGACGGCGTCCTATTCGTGGCGAGCGGGGACTATGGCACCGAGGGAAGTCTGACCGCCTACGGCCTCGCCAATGCATCGTACCACTCGGTCACTTTCGTGGAAACCGGGCTTCCCGCCGGAAAAACGTGGTCGGCGGGTCTCGGCGGATCGACCGTCGTCACTACGCACGGCTCGGCGACGTTCTACGAGCCGAACGGCACGTTCGCCTATCTCTTGCGGGGACCCTCGGGATACCGAGTGGTGGGGTTCGCGCCGGCGGGCACGCTCACGGTCTCTGGTTCGAACGTCACCGACCCAATCCAGTTCATCCGAGGGTCGACCGTGACGATGGTGTTCCACGAAGCCGGCTTGATCCCGGGGGACAATTGGTGCGTACTCTTCGGTAGCCTGCATTGCGCGATCAAACCCACGATCACCCTGAAAGGCGTGACTCCGGGGAGCTACTCCTACGACATCGATCAAGCCCCAGGTTACTCCCTGATGGTTCGAGCCCATCACGTCGTGGTAGGCGACTCGGGGACGGTCGATCTCACGTTGCGTGGGGCGACACTCGACGCCACCTTTGCGCCCCGGCTATACCCCGTCGTCTTCGAGGAGACCGGACTCGCGGCTTCGGTCCACTGGCATGTGCGGGGGGCCTGCCTCGTCCCGAAGAGGGCGAAATCCGGGTGTTTCGGGATGTCAGCCGCGGCGGGAGGGACCGGATTAGCCCTTGCCCTGAACTTGCGCAACGGGTCCTACAGCTGGGCCGTCGTTCCGATCCACGACTACGAGCTCGAGGTCGACAGCGTCACCGGATGGACGGGCACGATGCAGGTCAGCGGGTCGGCGCAGTACCTCAATTTCACGTTCGTTCGAACGTAAGCACGCGGACCCCGTGCTCGCCGACGTTCATCGTCCGCCGAGAGGCACGAATGAATCCACCACTGCGTCGTTCGCCGGCTCGTGCGCGGAACCCCGTCGAAAGGCCGGACCGAATCGAGTCGCCCCTTCGCACATCGCCCGGTTCGGTTCGAAGGGGGGCGATCCCGCGGAGCCGTTCGTCCGTTCGACTCCTCCCCAGCTCGGGCGGCGGCTCGCTACGATCGACGCCGCGCCGACGACTGGGACGCGGAGGTCGAGGCGTTCGTCCAGAGCTGGCAAACGCAGCGACTGATCGGCGACCGCTGGGCCAAAGGGCTCCGGTACATTCTCCGACGGTTCCGGCACCTCTGCGCCGGTTCCGACTCGCTCCCGCGGATCCGGCGATCGAGCGATGTGACCGACCTTCACGTTACCGCGCTGCGGACCGGACGGCCGTGGGCTCGCTCGACCACACAATTCTACTTCGCGGGTCTGCGGCAGTTTCTGCGATGGAGTGAGAATCCGGTCTCCGAGCAGCCCGAGATCTGGCGGCTCCCTCCCGCCGCCTCCTCCCATCGGCGGTGGATCACGGGCGAGCAGCTCACCCGGCTCCTGCGGAGGGCCCCTGGGCCAAGCCGCCTGATCGTGGCGTTGGAAGGGTTCAACGGCCTCCGCCGAGTCGAGGTGCTTCGCCTTCGGGCGAAGGACGTGAACTTGGAGGAGCGATGGCTCAACGTCCGTGGGAAGGGCCGAATGGGGGGCAAGTGGCGTCAGATCCCGTTGAGCGAGGTCGCCCGAAGCGAGGTCGCCGGTCGCCTCCGAGGGCTTGCGCCGGACGATCGTCTCCTCCCGTACTCCGCCTCGTGGGCGGACCAGCAACTCGCGGCCGCGGTCGTGGCCGCCCGCTTCGAACCCCCTGGGCTTCGGGTCTCCCACCACGATCTGCGCCGGACGTTCGGTCGGGTGGCGCATGCCGCCGGGATGGATCTGGTCCAGCTCAAGAATCTCTACGGGCACGCCAGCCTCGAGATGTCGGTCCACTACATCGGGCTGGATCTCGATCGGATGCGAGAAGGGCTCGGACGAATCGACCGCGCCCTCGTTCCCCTGCTCCGCGAGGAGCCACCCCGCGGCGGTCGATTCCGGGCGCCCGCGGGAGGAGCCGTCGGCCGCCCTCGCCCAGTCGGTCGGTAGAACCGATGCGCTCGCCGTTGCCTCCACCGAAACCCAACGGGCTCTTCTTTCACACTCTGGGGCTCCAGAGCGCCTCGAGGGTTCAGTTGTGGTTGAACCCCGTTTCATCCAAGGGATGGCGCCGGAGATCGTGCTGCCCCCGGGAGCGCCGAAATCGCAGAAACGATTCCGGTAACGAGTAAGAGGAAGGGGTTGGGGATGCCCCGAGCGGGGCTTACTTCTTGTCCCCGTCCAGGTGTTCAATTTCCTTCTTGGTCTTGGAGCCGAGCGTTTTCACTCCGCCCCAGAGACTCTTGCCGACTTTCTCGGCGGCCGCACCGGTCTCCTTCGCGACCTTGACCGACTCGCCCGCCGCCCGCTGACCCATCCCGACCTGCCGTCCGCACGCGGAACAGGCTTTCGCACCGTCGACCAACTCGGCTCCACATCCTTCACACTTCATGCTCTCGAGTCCCGCCTTCGGCGTTCAAAGTAGGCGGCGGCCGAATTTAAAGCTCCTAGCCCGTGATTCATGGAATCTGCTCAATCCCGGGTCCTGCGGAGACTGTGACACCGTTCCACTCCAGCGCAAACACTATCCCGATTCCCGCCGAAGATTCCTCCGGGAGATCGATGCTGGAGCCGCGGGGATCCCGCACATCCGAGCCCGTGGCGGCCCGAGTTCTCCCCCGGGACGACAAGATCCGAATTCTGCAGTCGGAGTGCCAGCGAGACTTGGAAGCGGCGCTCGGAGAACTGCAGCGGTTCCGGGATCTGTGGTTCGTCGCCGATCCCCCGCGCCGTGGCGAGGCCCGGGAGACCCTGACCGCACTTCTTCAGGAGATCTCCCGGATCCGCAACGCCGCGCTCGAACTGAGCCGCCAGATCGAGCCCTAGGGCCCCGGACCGGGTCGAACGGACCCCGTACGGCTCTACCCGAAGGTTTTTCCCCCTAGGAGTGGGACTCAGTCGCAATGCAAGCCCCAGGTGCTGCCGGTTCGCCGGCCCCCGCCGCGATGCCCTCGAAGATGAACCTCGGAACGATGTTAGCGGTGGTCGCGATCGTGATCGCGCTCGTCGCTCTCGCCGTGAACTTTGTCGTGCCCGGTCCCGCCGGGTCGTCCGGTCCCGCCGGACCGACCGCCGGAGCCTACTGGGCGGTGGTCAACCACAACGGTACCCTCGTTGCCGGGAGCGGAGCCACTTCGGCCGAGAACAAGTCGACCGGCGTCTACCAGGTCAGCTTTAGCGCCGACGTCTCGGGCTGTGCGCTGCTGGCCTCGGTCGGGATCGCCGGCGCGGAATTCGAGGATGGGGCGAGCATCGCGAGCGTGACCGGCGTCTCCGGAAACTCGCACGCGGTTCAGGTCTCGGTAACTAACATGACCACTTTGATGCCCAAGGCGTTGGGATTCTCGGTTGTCGCGGTCTGTTCCTCCACGTTGTTCGCCGATGTCAGCTCGACCGGGGGGCTCGTTCACGGCAACGGCGCGGTCTCCGCGACCTGGCCCGCGGCGGGACTCTACACGGTGACGTTCGACCAGTCGATTTCCAACTGCTCGTACCTGGCGTCCCCGGGGGCGACCGGCATCGCGACCGTGGCTCGGGCGTTGAGCTCGCCGGACACCGTGAACGTCACGACGTGGAATGACGCGGGTACGGCGACCGATCTGTCGTTCAATCTGGTCGTCCTGTGCGGCAATGCGGCGAACTGGGCGGTCGTGAACACCACGGGAGTCGAACTACGCGGGAGCTCGAACGGGACAGAAGGCTTCGGGATCCACGGTGGACACCAGGTCAACATCACCGGGTACTCCTACAACTGCGCTGTGATCGGAACGATCGGTCTCGCGGGACCCGGGACTCCGGTCCCCGGAGAGCTCACCTACGCCGGCCGCGTCGGGAACGACCACGCGTTCTGGGTGGTTACCTTCGGCGTCTCGGGGATCTCGGCCGAGGAGCCGTTCCACTTCGGGGCCTTCTGCTAAGGGTCCCGCTCGATCCGGCCCGTCGGGAGCTGCCCCCAGACGGGCCTAACCCTTTTTCCGCCCGAGGGGCCCCTGGGAACTTCGCGCGAACCATGTCGCCGAACGGTGGGGTTCTTATCAGGGCTCGGCCGTTCGTACCGCTGTGGGAGGCGTGATCGCAACCGGAGAGGTATTCCCGGGAGCGTTCGACAAGCCGACCTCTATCTTCATCTCCGGCGCGAGTCGTTCGTTGCTGAAGTGGTTCGCGGTTGCCTCGCTCGCCCCCTACTCGTCCCGAGTCTACTGGACCGACGTCCGACTGCCCGGGGAGATCCTCGAGCCGCTCGACCCGATGGCCCTCCACGCGGTCCCCGAGGAGACGGTGTACGTCCTCCACCCTCGCGAGCTGCAGCCGGACGATGAGGGCGCCCACCGGGCCGAGGCGGCCGCCGCCACGATGCTTCGGTCCGATGGCGCCCCGGGGTCGATCGAGGGACTGGTCGAATTCCTCCGCATGCCGGCCCACGCGCAGAAGCTCATCTCGAGCACGGGTCGTCCCGAGGCCCCTTCGATCCTGGTGACGGCGAACTCCCAACGGCTGGCGTCGGTTTACTCTCCGGAACGCATCGCCCCACTGATGCGCGCCATGCTGGAATCCGGGACCTGCCAAGTGGCCCTCTGGGCCGAAGCTCCCACGACCTACGTCTCGATCTTCGATGTGCTCCTCCACCTGGACGGGGACGACCCCAGCGATTGGCGGAACGCGACCGTCCGCTGCGATCGCGGGCTCTCCGCAGGTCCCCTCGCGGGAGGCACGACTCTCCGACTCTCGGAGATCGAGTCCATCTCCCGGGTCCTGGAGAAGTCCATTCCGCCCATTCGAACCCGAGGCGGATAGTCCGTTCCCGTCCGATCGATGGACGGGGCGGAGCGTCCCACGCTGCGCTCAATCCGAGTGGAACCCGCCCGCCGCGCCGCGGCCCTAGCCCGAGGGTTCAACTTGAACCGGGGGCCCGTGCGATCGCCGCGAGCACAGGGTCGAGGCGATCGTCGCTCACGAGTATGGTCCACGGGTCCAAGCGGCCGAGGCGCAAGATGCCCGCCCGCATCCACGGATCCTCCAGCAATCGATACCGGGCGGACGGCTCGTCCTTGGCGTGGACGATCAACAGGGCCCGGTGGGGCGTGCCGGGGCCGATCGGACCGCCGAGCACGACGAACCCGGCCGACATCAGGCCGTTGACGAAGTCGGCGTGCTCGGTCCAAAGCGCCTGCTGGCGCATCGGCCGCTCCTCGGCCCACGCCGGACCTTGCTCATTGATGACGACGAAGAACGGCATCCCTCTCGCCCCGGGAGCTCCGAACCGGTAGTGGGTCAGCGCGACGTTCGCTTCCCAGCGGAAGGAGCGATCCCGGATTCGTTCAATAGGGAAAGGGCCGCGAGGCGGAGGACGGCGGGGGACGGGGAAGCGTCCATTTCGGGAAGTTGGGGCACGGTGACATTGAGGAGCACGGCCGGTCGATTCCCGGTGACGGCGAACCCGTGCGGCGCGTTCCCGGGCACATAAAATGAATCGCCTTCGCGGATCGTCCTCTCTTCCTCGCCGACGATCATCGTCCCCCGGCCGGAGAGCACGACCCCGAGCTCCGCGAACGGGTGCTGGTGAGGGTCGAATCGACGACCCCGGGCGACCTGGTACAGGTTGATCTCGCACCCGTTCCCCTCGACCATCCGGCGAACGTGCAATCCGTCCCCCATCGACGTCCAGATGGGCGTCGGATCGTATCGGATGCGCGAGGGGGTCTTCTCCACGGATACCGTACTGACCTCTCCCCTGTAAAAAGGCGCTCTGAGCGAGCCCCAACGTGCCGATCGCCCGAGATCGGTTCGAGGGGCGGCGGTCGCCGCGGGAATCCGAGGGTCCCCGGAAACTCCCGTCCGGAGCGTTCAGTCGGGGGTGGGGATGGGGCGCCGTCCCCACTCGCGAACCGAGCGGCTCGCGAGCAGGACGATGTTGACGGTCACGGTGCCGATCCCCGCGATCACGAAGGAGCTAGCGACCCCGACCGCCAGGATGAGGAACCCCCCCGCGATCTGTCCCGCGGGGATCATCGCGAAGCTGCCCGCTTCGTCCGTGGCGAAGTAGCGGCCCAGCAGCCGCGCCGGGACGATCCGCTGGGTCGCGGAAAGGAAGATCGTGTTGCCGAGCCCCCCGAGGGTCCCGAACGCCAGGGTCAGGAGCGTCGCGAGTGGGAGGTTAGTGACGAGCGCGACGCCGATCACCGCGAATCCCGAGGCCCCCCAGACGGCGGCGAACCAGAGCCCCGGCGCGCGGTCGGCGCCGACCCTACCGGCGAGGAGCCCCCCGAGACCGAAACCTCCCGCATTCGCCGCCAGAAGCACTCCGAAGCTCGCCGCGCCCAGGTGGAGTCGTTCGGCGACGTAGACCACCTGGAACTGCCCGAAGATCGAGAGGAAGAAGTTGGCGGCCATCGCCGTGGTCGTGATGTAGAGCAGGGCGGGCTGGGATACGATGTAGGAGAGTCCCTCGCGGACCTCCGAGAGGAACGACGAGGGGGCGGTCGGGCCGGCGTCGTGCGAGGTCGGAAGGAGGGGGATGACCATCAGGGCGATCATGGCGGCCGAGAAGCCGAACGTGACGGCGTTGACCGCGAACCCGATCCCGGCTCCGACGGCGACCACGAGCAGGCCCCCGACGGGGCTCCCGACGAAGCTCGCGACCGTGGTCCCGGACATGAGGAGGCCGTTCGCATCGGTCATCTGCTCTCGGCCCACGAGGCGCGGGATGACGGCGTTCGTCGCGGGTCGGAAGATCGTGCTGAAGGTGGCCACCAGGAACACGGCGGCGAGGATCGCCACTACGCTGACCCCGAAGAGGAGCGAATAGAGCGCGAGCGCCCCGAGCGAGACCATTCGGGCGACATCGCAGAGGATCATGAGCCGACGTCGTTCGGAGCGATCGATCAGCCCTCCGGCGAGGATGCCGAAAAGCACTGTCGGAAGGATCCCCGCGACGCCGAGGAGCGCGATCGCGAGCGGGGAGTGGGTCGCCGTGAAAACGACCCACGTGAAGACGACGCCTCCGATCGACGAACCAAAGGCGGAGGCGACCGATCCAAACCAGAGGAACCGGTAGTTGCGGTTCCGGAAGACGCTCCCCGGAAGTGGGGTCGGACGCGGACCGTCGAGCATCGGTCGATCGACGGGGACAGTCGCCCGCGGGTTTAGGAGCGCCTCCTCGCGTGGCTCTCCCGGAGAGCCCCGGGCCTGCCCGGGTCGTCGCCGGGAGGCGTCGCGGATCCTAGGGCGAAGGAGAGGTGGCCGTGGACGACGCGCCCGGGGTCGCCGCCGGTGGCGGCACCGGCTGCCCGAACTCGGCGAGCCGGGACCAGGCCGGGAGCCAACGCTCGATGTAGTAGTCGAGGCTCCACCGGCTGGGGCCGTAGGTCGCGTTGACCACGATCAGGCCGAGGAAAGCGATCGCATAGATGATCCCCGTTCCGATGTCCGTGGTGCCCGAGCCCGAAGCGTACGATCCGCCGAATCCCTCGGGAACGGCCCAGATCAAGAGGCTGAGCACGACCCCTCCCGAGTACGCGATCTTTCGAAGCAGCCCAAAGACGAGCGCGATGCCCAATGTGATCTCGAGGGTTCCGACCGTGTAGACGATCAGGGACGAGTTCGTGGTCGCCTGAGCGGCCCAGAACGAATACCACCCCGAGAGCCAGCCCGGAGCGGTCGATTGAGAGGCCTGGACGTCGCTGAGGAAGTTGCCGACGTACCCCGAGGTGAACTTCAGGACTCCGTCGACCAGCCACGCGACGCCGAGCAGGAGCCGGAAGATCGTTTTGAGAGGACGGGCATTTCGAACCCAGAAACCGGTTCTCGCGCCGGACGTTTCCATCGTTGTCGCCATGGGGGATCCCTTGGGCGCGGGACACGCGAGCCCGTATATGGCCCCCGAGTGAAGCCGAGTGGACCGGGGGGCACCGTCCAATCCCCGGTCTACGGGTGAGGTAATCGCCCGTCGCGCCTCGCGCCACCGCCGTATGGTGACGCCCCTCTCGTCCGCCCCGGGGAAGGTTCGCAGCGAGGCGATCGTTCTGCTCGCGGCCTCCTTGCTCCTCGGCGCTTCGGCGCCTCCGTTCTACCGGATCGCGGCGAACCTTCCCCCCGTCCAGCTCTCCTTCCTGATCTCGCTCGTCGGAACGGTGGGCTCCGGCGTCCTCCTCGCCGCATATCCTGGAAGGTCGCCGTTCGCGATCTATGCGCGCGACCGGGGGCAGCTCGTGATCGTGCTCGCCTGGGGCCTCGGCTCGTTCACCCTGCTCGTGCTGGCGCTCTCGGCCGGAACGCACTCGCTCTCGGCGTCGCTCACGGCGCTCATCTACCGGACCTGGCCCCTCATGCTCGGGCTCCTCGCCTGGGCGGTGCTCGGGGAACGGTACGGCCGTCTCGGCTGGGTCGGCCTCGGGATCGGGTTCGCCAGCGTCGTGGGGGCGTACGCCTGGGGAGGCGACCTCCTGTTTCCTGCCCGAGATCTCCCGCTGGTCGGCTTCATCTTCCTCGGAGCGTTCGGGGACGCGGCCGCGGCGCTATCCACCCGAAAGTACTGGCCGTCGAACCCGCTGTCGTTCCTCTTCCTCTGCAACGCGATCGCGCTGGCCTGCTTTGCCGCCCTCGGGGGGGGCTCCGTGCTCGAGCACCTCGAGGCCCTGCCGGGGAACGACTGGTTCGCGATGCTGTTCTTGGGGCTCGCCCAGAACCTGGGCCTGACCCTCCTGTTCATCCAATCGTACCGAGTCGTCGGGAGCACGGCGATCGTCTCCCTCGTCTATCTGGCGAGCCCGTTCGTGACGTTCGTGATCGACCTCGTGGCCCTTCGGGAGCCGATCCTGCCTCAGTACTGGCTGATCGCCGTCGGGGTCCTCGCCGGAGCGGTGGTGATGTGGCTGGGGCAATCGCAGGCGAGCCGTCTCCGGGGGAGTTCTGCGGGATAGGGAAAGCGGTTTAACCCGCTCCGACTGCCTCCGACCGCTATGGGTGACATCGCCAGCATCCGCGCCAACCAGAACGCGACATTCGCCGCAACGATCACCGCGATCTCCACGCCACGCGAGGTCACGACCTCCCGGGGCACCTCCCAGGTCGCCGACGCCACGCTCCAGGACGCCACGGGCACCACCACGCTCACGCTGTGGGGGGAGGACATCCAGAAGTACAAGGTCGGCAACAAGCTCCAGGTCACGGACGGCTGGGTGAAGGACTTCAAGGGGAAGCTCCAGGTCTCCCTCGGCCGCTCCGGCAAGATCACGGTCGTTCCGTAAGCCGCCCACGTCGGGGGGGACCGCCGAACGGCGGTCCCTTCCCACCCCGAACCGCTACGGTCGATTCGAGTCGGGCCCATCGGCGTCGTCCGGGGGGATTAATACGGCCCGAGCCTGCCACCGCCGATGGGGATCTCTCGAGCCCTTCTCGGAATCGGGATCGCCACGCTTCTGCTCTCGCTCGTCGTGGCCGGGCTGGGCGCCGCCGCGGCGTCCCCCAACCCTCAGCCGCTCTCGGGCGGCACCCCCGCGACGTTCGATGTGACGTTCGATGAGACTGGGCTTGCGGCCGGGACGAACTGGAGCGTGCACGTGGCGTTCATCGGCTGCGGATGCAGCGGGGTGCACACAACCGTCAGCTCCGTTCTGTCGACATTGCCCATCCCCCTACCGAACGGAAGCTACCACTACAACGTGCTGCGCGTCCCCGGCTACGCCGTCGTCGGCGTGGCGCACGGCACGGTCGCGGTCGCCGGGGCCACCCAGTCGGTCTCGCTCGTCTTCGCGCCGATCGTGCGCTACTCGGTCGAGTTCACGGAGGTAGGCCTCCCGCATACGACCTCGTGGACGGTCCACGTCTGGGGGAACGGGAAGGGTCAGGTGCGCGCCTTCGAGGACCGCACCAACTCCTCCACTGGGGCCGCGATGAACTTCTCGCTGCCGAACGCAAGCTACCATTACTCGGTCGATCCGGTCAACGGGTCGTTCTTCAACCGGACGTCGCACGGGACGTTCTCCGTCGCGGGGAGCGCTCCGTCCCCAATCGAGGTTCGATTCATCACCCCGGAGACCTACGAGATCTCGTTCGCGGAGACGGGGCTGCTCGCCGGCATGAGCTGGAGCGTTCAGCTCCAAGGGCGCACAGCCGAGGTCGACGGGATCGGCGGAGTCCCGGTGCATGAGGGCGCCACCTCCACCGGTCCGGCGAATCCGTTCTTCCTGCCCAACGGGACGTATCACTTCCGCATCGGTGCCGTGATCGGATACTCCCTCTCGACCCCCGACCGCGGTGTGTTCACGGTCACCGGGGCGGCCCAGACGATCGGGGTCTCCTTCGCTCAGGTGGGGAGCGCGTACCTCTACCTCGTCGACTTCAGCGAGTCGGGACTCGCGACCGGCACGTCGTGGTCGGTCCACGTCGCGGTCGTCCACACGTTCGGCCGGAGCAGCCACGAGACGTCGACCTCGACGGGATCGACGGTCTCCTTCGCGCTCCAGAACGGTACGTACCGTTTCCAGGTTCTCCCCGTCCGCGGCTACACGCTCGGGGTCTCCACGGGATTCTTCACCGTCAACGGTTCGAATCCGGCCCCCGAGCTGGTTTCCTTCACGCCGGTGCCCACCTACACGGTGACGTTCAACGAGACCGGACTGCCGAACGGGACCAACTGGACGATCCTCGTCCACACCCAGGCCGGCGCGGGATCGGTCTGGCCGGTCCGCACGACCGAGACCTCGAACGCGACCGTGATCACCTTCACGGTTCCGAACGGCACCTACTGCTACCGCGTCTACGCCATCCACGGCTGGCATCTCCTCTCGGGTTCTCTGACCGGGACGTTCGTCGTCGCGGGGGCCTCGCCGCCGACAACGTATCTGACCTACACGGCGACCGCCTGAGCCCCGACCGGCCCGCGAGCCCCGCCTCCCGTTCGAGGGGGCGGGAGAGGGACGCGAAATCAGCGTCGTCGCGATTTCTCGAGGATGACCTCGAAGTAGTGCCAGCGCTTCGGGCCCTCGAACGACCGGCCGTCTTCCTCGGTCTCTCGGAACAGTTCGGTTCGGTAGCCTCGGGCCAGCCGACGCACCGCGAGGCCCGAGTGGAACGTGAGGGGTCGGTGGCCGTGCCACTCGTCCCGGGTCCCGAACAGTTGACCCGCGAAATGTCCTCCGGGTCGGAGGGAGGTGCGGATCCCGGCCCAGAGCTCTTCGAACCGATCCGGGGCGCAGAACGGGAGCGAAAAGCTCGCGTTGATCAGGTCGGCCGGCGGCAACGACAGGCCTTCCATCGGTGCCACGAGCATCGTGAGCGATCCTCGAAGCCGCGCGGGGACGCGCTTCGAGAGCATGCGCAACGCTTCGGCCTGACGATCGATCGCGAGCACTTTCCAGCCCTGACGCAACAGCTCGAGAGAGTCGTTCCCGGCGCCGCATCCCAGATCGATCGCCCGGCGGGAGCGGGGCGTCCGGGTCTCCCAATGGACGTGATCGAGTGTGCGCATCAGGAGTTCGCGCGGTGGGCGACCGGCCGTCCACCGATAGTATCCCTTCCAATCGGGAACTCCGCCGGACCGATTTGGCTCGGGCAAGACACGGCTCGGAATCCTATCCCCTAAATCAGCCTGCGGACCGTAGGCGCTGTGAGGGGCCGCTGAGCGATCGGGCCCCCAGCACGGTGAGAATCGCTCCGATCGCCCGCGGGAGCGCATTCTGCCCCGGGAGACTCGCTCCGACACTCGTGCCGATCGGGCGGGGAGTCGAGTTTCCTAATTCGGTCGCCGAGGACGAGGGGAGCGCCATCGAGGCCGTGCTATGGTGTGACATGCCTTAAGAACCGGAAGGTCTCATGTGTCTACGTGAGCGCTCGAACGCCCAGCCTCTCCGCCGGCCGCCGCGAGATCGCTCGGGTGGATCGGGCGATCGGGGCCGCCGTGGCTCGTCGACTTCGATTGGCCCGGGAGGTTGCGGGAATGAAGGCGACGGTCGGCCTTCCGTTGAGGGACTACGGGGTCGAGGCGGACGTGATCCAGCGATGGGTCTCTCGACTAGGTGCCCACGGCGTGGAACCGGCCCATGGAGAGGCGTTCGCGCGGTGGTTGATCGAAGAATCGATCCGCGCGCAGGAGCCGATCCGCCATCCTCCGCGACCCCGGAGGCGCCATGCGCTGGATATCGCGATCGTCGGCGGGGCCGGGGCGATGGGGCGGTGGTTGGGCGAATTCCTGGACTCGGCGGGCCATCGAGTCTTCGTGGTCGACCCCCGCGCGGGGCGAACCGAGCCGCTCTCGTTCCCCAGCGTCGAGGTGGCCTCCAAGGAAGCGGATGTGCTGGTATTCGCCACGCCCATAGCGCTCACGGCCCCCTTGCTGCGCACGGCGCTCGCGACCGGGACGGATGCGCTGATGTTCGACGTGCTGAGCGTCAAGGCCCCGATCGCGAAGATCCTCGTCCGCTCGGCCCGGTACGGCCGGAATGTCACGAGCATCCATCCGATGTTCGGCCCGTCAGCCCGCACCCTGTCGGGCCGGAACCTGCTCATCGTGCGGTGCGGTAATCCGGCGGCCGACCGCGCCGCTCGGGCCCTGTTTGAGGAGTCCGCGCTCACGCTGACCGAGGTCCCCGTCGCCGAGCACGACCGGCTGATGGCGGAGTCGTTGGGGCTGAGCCATGCGGTGAACCTGCTGTTCCTCGGAGCGCTCGCCGAGAGCCGACTCTCCCCCCGAAAGCTCCGCCGGGTCGCGAGCACCACGTTCCATCGGCAGGCGTCCCTGGCCGGTTCGGTCGCCCACGAGGGAGACGAGCTCTATCTCGAGATCCAAGCCGCGAACCCTCACTCGAGAGAAGTCTACACCGCGCTCGAGCATCGACTGAGGGAGCTACGACGGATCGTCCGTCGGCGCGACATCCGCAGATTTCGACGGTGGCTCGATCAGGGGCGAGCGCTCCTGAAGGCCGGCCCGTCCCCGATGCGGACGTAGGTCGCCCCCTCCGGGCCCGAGCCCCGTGGACCTGTTCGCCCTCGGACCGGGCGGGGTCGCTCCGGGCTGTGGGCCGACCGGCCGCCACACGGTCCGTCGGCCGATCCGCGCCCGACGGGGCAATCGGCCCGCCGTGCACCCGCGAATTCGTGGGAGGTTATCGACGGGAAAAGCAAATGAAATATCGCACGGGAGGGTGCCGAGCCCATGGTGCCTTCGGTGCGCCTGAACGCAAAGGGCCAGCTGACCGTTCCGAAGGGGCTTCGAGAAAAGCATCAACTCGAGGAGGGCGAGGCCGTGGAACTCGTAGACACGCCCGACGGGATCCTGATCCAGACCAACCGGCCCACGCTGCGCGCATCGCTTCGGTCGCGGGTTGACGTCGAAGCCCTTCGACGAGAGGTCGCTCGATTATCGAAGAAGTGAGCACGCCTCGGGCCGTCCGCTCGACCGAAGTCGGTTCCCGCCCCGGTAAACCATTTCCCCGGCAGCGTCTGGGGACAGGCGTCCATGGGAGCCATGAATCCGGTCGCTCGATTCTTCATCAACTTGGGAAACTCCGGACGCTCGCGCCGGATCCTGGCGTCGATCGAGCCGGCGCTCGTTCTTCCCCCGTCTCCCCGCCTCCTCGAGCTGGGGGCCGGCCGGGGAGGCCTGTCGGCGCTGTTGTACGAAAAGTATCGCCCCCGTCGCCTGGTCGTGAGCGATTTCGACCCCCACCAGTTGGCCGAGGCCCAACGCTACCTGAGCCATCGGTTGCGCCCCCTGCCCCCGTCGGTCGAATTTCGTCCGGTCGACGCGAGAGCGCTGCCGTTCGAGGATGCGACGTTCGACTGCGTCACGGCGATGCTGATGCTGCACCACGTCGAAGCGCACCACGGCGACTATCGCGAGCGGCCCGTTGCCTTGCGGGAGATCCGTCGCGTGCTGGCGCCTGGAGGTCTCCTCGTCTACGCGGATTTCTCCCGCACGTCCGACCTTCGTCAGACCCTGTCCGAGCTCGGATTTACTACGGTGTTCGAGCGTCGCCGATGGCCACGGCTGGAACTGGCAATCTACCGCTCGCCCGACGCTTCCCCTACCCCGTAGCGACGTCCCGAGACCGCAGGAACTCGAGGACGACCGAGTGGAATCGCTCCCGTTCCTCCCAGAACGGGACGTGCGCGCTTCGCTCGAACTCCACGCGGCGGGCGCCGGGGATGCCGGCGCGGATCTGCTCGGCCACCTGGGGCGTCACCTCGTCGTACCTCCCGCCGAGCACCAGCGTGGGGATCCGAATCGACCCGAGCTGGGGCGTCAGGTCGATGTCGCGAATCGACCCGGTGATCGTGAACTCGTTCGGTCCGTTCATCCGGGCGTAGACGGGCCGCTTCTCGGTCATCTCGAGGCTGTACAACAGTTCGGGGGGCCACGGGTCGAGGCGACAGACGAACGCGCGATAGAATGCGTCGACCGCCTTCAGGTAGCCCGGTGACCGGTAATCGCCGCGCGCTTCGTGCTCGGAGAGGGTCGCTCGGACCTCCGCCGGCAGGGTCCCTTTGAGGCGGCGCATCTCCGCGGAGGCGAACGCCACGCTGGCCAGTCCCCCGACGGTGATCAACGATCGGAGGCCCGCCGGATGCGCGAGCGCGCAGGCGATCGCGAGCAGCCCGCCGTAACTCGACCCGATGAGGTGCACGCGGCCGAGGTCGAGGGATTCGCGCAGCGCCTCGGTCTCCGCGACGTTATGCTCCAGGGTGAACAGGGAGGTGTCGTCGGGTACGTCCGATCGCCCGCAGCCGAGCTGGTCGAAGAGAACGACCCGATAGCCGTCCTGCGAAAGGTCCGCGAACGGGAGCAGGTAGTCGTGCGACGCCCCCGGTCCGCCGTGCAGGCCGAGGATCGTGCCGTGCCGGGGCTCCCCGAACGAACGGTAGAACAGCCGAGAGCCGAGCACCGACGCAAACCCCTCTTTCCCTTCGATCATCGTGCCGCTCGGGGGTTTCGGGCCCTTTCGATGGCCCGGAATACCCGGGCCTGAGACGGTGGCGGTCGGCTTGAACGTTGTGGACCCGGGTCCGTCGGGCTCGCGCAGGGGATCCCCGCTCAGGGGACTTCCCCGGGCGCGCGGAGCTACCCGAGACTAGGCCGCGGGTACCGGAGTCGAACCGGGAGAGCCGGCCGCGCCCCGAGGCCGAGAGCCCCGGGGCGGTTGCGGCCTCGAGGTGGACCGCTCGGGGCGCAGCAGCCCGGAGTCTTCGAGCTCCTTCGTGATCTTCTGAACCGCGAGCTGAACGTCCGACGGTCGCCGCGCTCCCGTGCAGACAAGGCGCCCGCTCCCGAAGAGCAGCACCACGACGCGGGGTTCGTCCAAGCGGCAGACGAGGCCGGGAAACTGCTCGGGCTCGTACTCGACGCGCTCGAGACCGAGGGTGATCGCGACCGAGTTGAGATTGATCTCGTTGCCGAGGTCCGCCGTGGCGACGATGTTCTGGACCTGGATCTTGGGGTGCGGCAGGATCTTCTGACCCCCTTTGCGGATCAACTCCGAGACGAGCCGGATCGTCTGATCGACCTGTTTCCAGCTCTTCCCGCCGGTGCAGACGGCCTTCCCCGAGTGGAAGAGGAGGATCGCGGTCTTCGGCTCCTTGAGTCGGTAGATGAGGCCGGGGAACCGGTCGGGTTCGTACTCCGCTCCATCGAGGCGCAGGGCGATCGACTGCAGGTCGAGCTCGGTCCCCAGGGTGGTCGAGGCGACGACGTTCTCGATTCGAACTCGCGTCATGGACCCACTTATAAAGTATATAAGCAAATATTTAAGCGTCCCGTACGCCCGGCCGGGGTCGTCCGCGACCCGTTTCACCGCGATGTACCGCGGCCCCGGGTGAATAGGCCCGTGCTGAGGTAGCGCAACCCCGAGTCGACCATGACCGTGACGACCGTCGCCTTCGGTCCGAGCTGTTCGGCGACCCGCAACGCCGCCACGGTGTTGGCGCCGCTCGACGTACCGACGAACAGCCCTTCCTCTCGGGCCAGTCGGCGCGCCATCGACTCCGCGTCGCGCGTGGAGACGCGAACGATCTCGTTGACCAACCCGGGCTCCCAGAGTGGCGGGACAAAACCGATCCCGATCCCTTCGATGCGATGCGACCCGCTCGTGCCGCCCGACAGGACCGCCGACTCCGCGGGTTCCACGGCCGCCACGTGGATCCCCCGGCGGTGCTTCCAGAGGGAATGGGTCGCCCCATGGATCGAGTGGGCGGTCCCGACGACGTGGACGAACGCATCGACCTCCCCGTCGGTCTGATCCCAGATCTCCTCGCCCAGGGGGTGGTACCCTGCGACCGCGTCGGGGTTTCGGAGCTGGTCGGAGTACCAGTGCTTCGGACGGCCGCTGATCTCGGCCGCGCGCTCGATCATCTCCCGGATCAGCTCCGCCGTGATCCGCTTCCGGTCGCTCTTCACGTCGGTGATCCGAGCCCCGAACGCGAGCATCGTGCGCCGCTTGTCGTCGCTGAAGGCATCCGAGAAGACGAGGTGGAGGCCGTACCCGCGCGCGGCGCAGACGAAGGCGAGCGAGATCCCCGTGGTGCCGGCGGTGTACTCCACGACCGTCGAACCGGACCGGATCTTTCCGCGGGCCGCCGCCCCTTCGATGATCGCTTTGGCGACGCGATCCTTCATGCTGCCGGTGGGATTCGCGTACTCGAGCTTGGCGAGCACGCGCGCGGAGCCGGCGGGCACCACGTGGTGCAGCCGGACGAGGGGGGTGTTCCCGACCGCGCCCAACGCATCCGTCGAGATCATCGGACCCCTTCCATGGAGCCAAGCTCCGGCAGTATGAGCCGTTTCCCCGGGGAGTCGCGGCGTTCGGACGGATGGGGTAGCGCCGGAGTCCCGAAACGGCACTTGGGGGACATACGAAGCGTTCACTCCTTGGGGCCCCGGCCGAGGTCGTTCCGGAAGATCGCTTCATACTCTCGTCGGAGCGCTGACTTCCCTTTTCCCCGCCAGCGAAGCGCGAGGAATCCTCCGAATATCACGAGCCCCGAACCGCCGATCAGCCAAGTCCAGTACCGGTCCGACCACGCGTACATTACGGTCCGAAAGACCGCTTGGCCCCCGATCTGGATCGTCCCCGAGGCCGAGGAGGAGGCATACCAGGACGGGATGGACGCCGAGAAGCTGTAGGAACCGTTCGCGACGTAGAATGTCACCGATCGGCCGTGAGTGCGCAGGGTCTGATTGATCCCCGACGCCGCGACCAAGGTCACCGCGGACGTGACCCCGTGGGGCAGCCCCACCGGCGTGAACGTGACCGGATACGGTCCGATGACCGAGACGTTCGAGGACCAGGAGTTCAGGACATAGAGGTTCCCGGTCGCCGGGTCAAACGTCAATCCGAGGGGGAGCGGGGAGGTGATCGGGCCGGCATACACCTCCGACACGACCCGATCGGTGGTGAGCGAGATCACATGGACCAGCGACGGGGTGACGTTGGTCCCCCCCGAATCCATATCGATCACGTTGAGCGCGGGATCGACCGACATCGGACCCGGCCCGTCCTGGATCACCAGGGTGTCGACGACCGCGTGCGTGGCGGTCGAGATGACCTTGAGATCCGTCGCGAGGTCGCCCACGTACAGATCGCCGTTCGACGGGGCATACGTGAGCCACGTCGGGCTGAAGAATCCCGGGATCGAATCGATCACTCGATCGGTGACCGGCGAGAGCACGCTCAGGTTGCCCGAGAAGCCGTTCGCCACGTAGACCTCCCCGTTGACCCCGGCGATCGCCAGGTTCGTGGGGTCGAGACCGACGGGCACCGTGGAGAGGACCCCGGGGCCGGATCCGTTCAGCGCGACGACCTCCCCGGCCGCGCAGCCGCAGGAGGAATCATACCCGCTGAAACCCAGGGCGTACACCTCGGCGTTCACGGGGTCGAACGCGGGGGCCGGCGCCGCGATGTGTTCGATCGAGAAGCCGATCCCCACCTGGAACGTGGCGAAGGCGGTGTTGTTCGCCCCGGAGATCACGGTCAGTCCACCCCCCTCGCTCGCGACATAGACATCTCCGGTCGCGTCGTCCACGGCGAGGCCGGCGGGCTCGGGACTGACGGTGACCGCCGCCACCACCCGATTCGTGGCTCCGTCGATCACGCTCACGTTGGAGGAGAACTGGTTCGAGACGTAGAGGTCCCCATTCACCGGGTCCACCACGATGTTCGATGGGTAGATTCCCACCGGCACGGTCGCCACATCCACGTTGTTCGCCCCGTCGAAGACGGTGACGTAGTCCGAGCCCCCGTCCACCACGTAGATGTCTCCGTTCGCCGGATCGTAGACGATGCTGTCGGGCTCGTAGAGAACGGGAAGAGAGCCCGTCCCGCCCGCTCCGGCGGGGCCCGAGGCGTTGGCGTCTCCGGCAAGAGAGGGTCGGACCGCGGGAGCGGCGGGGCCGGCGGTCGCATGCGCCAACGGGCCAAAGCTTCCGACCGCGGGCGCGACGAACGACAGAGCCAGCAGGAAAAGAACTACGCCCGCCAGCCGCACGGCCCTCGGATCGCGCGAAGGCATCGGCCGCCCTGCCGGGGGGCGACGAAACCGGGGCTATAATGAACGTCGGAGACCGCCCCCCCATCGAGTGCGCCCGTTCTGTCGAGGATCGGCCCCTCGGTCGGGGCCCCCGCCCGGAAGGACCATATTCACCATCGGGGTGGGGCCGCTCGATGTCCGCATTGGATGCACCGGGGTCGGCCGATTCCGCCCGGATCTCCGTCTCGCCCAGCTCCACCGACTGGCGATCCCACGGCGGCCTCGTGAAGATGGTCGGTTTCGTGACCGAAGGAATCGGCGTCATTGTCTCCGGGCTCAGTCTCCATTTTCTTCTCGAGCTCGTCGGAGGCACCGGCTCGCTGTCGATCTATACGAATCTCTTCGATACCCTGGAGGCCGGCGTGATCCTGGCGGGTCTCGGGGTGATTCTGATCGGCCTGGGTTACTACCTCGAGTCATTGGCGCGCTGATCGATTAAACTCCGGGGTTCGGGAAGCGCGGTCGCCCCCGCTCCGTCCGGCGCAGAGGCCGTATCTTTCGCGGCGGGTTCGGTGCCGGGGAGCCGCGCCCCGGCTCGGAGCCGCGGGAGCCGTTTCCTCCCCCCACCTGTGTTTTTGTACCGGTTTCTCCCGATCGAAAACCGTGGGTCCCGCACGGCAGCCCTCGCGCATCGCCCGCGTGACCGCCTTCTTTCGTCGACACCCCGTGCTGCTCCTGCTCGCCTTCACCCCGGGCATCCCAGAGTACCTCTCGGGGTCCAGCTCGTCGGCGCTCCTCGTGGTCTCACCGGTCGTGTTCTTCCTCTTTCTCGGCCTAAATCTCGGCCTCTACGGACCGGGGGTCCTTCTCCTGCGGGAAGCGTGGATCCGCTGGGGCCGAAGTTGGGGCTCGTTGTTGCTGTTCGGCGCCGCGTACGGGTTGCTCGAGGAAGGTACGGCGCTCAGCACGTTGTTCAACCCCCACGCGTCGGTCGTGGGTGGGCTGGGGCATTATGGGCGCGCGGCAGGGGTCAACTGGGTCTGGGTGATCGGGGTGCTGGCTGTGCACATCGTGCTCAGCGTCGGGATTCCCCTGCTGCTCCTCGGGCTTGCGTTGCCCGAGACCCGGGGACGTTCGCTCCTCACGCGACGCGCGACGTACCTTGCGGCGGGGGTCTACGCAGCCGACATCGTCGCGCTCGCATTGATCGTAGGATTCTGGCGAGTCGAGTTCGCCTGGCTGGTCGGCGCGGCGGTCGTGGCTCTGTCGTTGTGGGCGGTGGCCGTCCGCCTCCCCCCGGGGTTCCTCGATCCGGTGCGGGATGTTCCGCGGTACGGCCCCGGGGCGTTCTTCCTCATGGGACTTGCGTACTTTCCCGTGCTCCTCATCCTCCCCGGTCTCGGCGAGGCTTTCCATCTGCCCGCGGCGGTTTCCGGGAGCCTCGACCTACTCGCCGGCGCGGCCCTCTTCCTCGCCGTCCGGAGCTCGATGGGCCGACACTCCAACGCCCCGCATCTTATCCTGCTCGCCCTCGGGGCGACGATCCCGATCGTGCTCGTCGGGTTGGCGAGCCAGATCACGCTGCCGGTCGTGCTTCTGGCGGATGGGGCCTACGGGCTCTTCTTCTGGACCCTTTGGAAGCAGTATCGACCGGCCGCTGCATCGCCCATCCCCCCGGCGGTACTGGCGATCTGACCTCGAGCCCGCCGGGCGATCCGCGATCTGGACCGGATCTCCGCCCGTTTCTTCAACCGCGGCTCGAGCTACGTCCGGCCTCGAGGCAACAGTACGGAATCGTGGTTATACTCAACTCGTAGTCCAAAACTCGGTCAAAACACCGATATAGGTCGATTAACTGCGAGGGTGCTCCAGGGGGGATAGATAGTTTCGCGCGGCCGGCGATCGAGCTCCCTCCCCCCGGAGGCGGACGCTCGATGGTCCTCCGAGGGAGGACGCCCCCGTTCCCTCCCTCGGTCGGTGAACGATTCTCAGGTCGTGGGGGGAGGGCCCACCCACCCGTACCTCCACGACCGCCCTAGCCGATCGGGAGACCGAACCGGACGGGCCCCTCCGCGGTGAGGGTCGAACGCAGTGTACGGGCGAGCGGACACCGTACGGCGCACGGGTCCTAGGCGGCGGAGCGACGCCGACGCCCCGGGGACGGCCGCTTTTTGCGGGAACGCCGGGGGGTGGCACGACGCATCACCCCGAGCCGGCGCGCCAGACGCCGGTGGTCGGCCGCGTCGACCCATTCGACCTTCAGATACTCGACCAGCTCGGGGCCCGTCATCCCGATGCGTCGCCCCTCTTTCACGGTGAACTCGTACGCCTCGATCTCGGTCGGCGTATCGACGTACTTGCGCTTTCGGTCGAACAACGGCCGACCGGCCCGGAACTGCTTGACGTGACAGAGTTCGTGCACCACATCGAGATAGACCGTGCGCAGGTCGCTGGTCTTCAGATGATGGCTGCTGACGATCAGGTGCCCGTCGACGTCGCTGGTTCCCATGTAGCCGAACGGAGGAGAGAAGAACTCGACTTTGAGGTCCCGCAGGATCTTCGCGGCCCGAGCTCCGAACAGTTCCTGGATCGGCGGCGTGTCGGCGAAGCCGCGAAAGAATCGCTCGAACGGGTACAATCGAATGGGGGCGACTCGCTGGATTCGAACTTCCCTGTACTTCACGATCATCGTTGGGGGACTCCCGCGTTCGATGTTCGCAGGTCGGTGAGGAGGCATAGTGCCTTCGCCCCTCGCCCGGTGCACCCCAGCGAGGATCTCACCACAGGTCGCCTCCCCGGGCGCGGAGCCGAACGGCCAAGTAGATCCGGGTGACGACGACGAACCCGGCCCCCGTCGCGATCGCCGCTCCGAGCTCCCCGTTCGAGAGTCCCCACGGAGTTCGCTCGAACGCCAGCAGCACCACGAAGAGGAGGACGGACAGGTCGAGCAGCCCGAGCAGGATCAGGACGCGACGCAGCTTCCGTCGTGCGTCCCGGGTCGCTTGCGCGCGGGCCTTCTCGGGTTCGCTCGAACCGCCCGTCTCCACGGCCGGCGCGATGTCGGCTGACGGACTTCAAGCTTGGTAGCCGGAAGAGCCGGCCGAGGAGGCTAAGGACCGTTCTCCGCGGGGGGGAGTGGCCGGGACTCCGCGCTCGACCCGCTCAGGCCGGACGGAACCGGTCGATCTCGGCCTGCACCCGAGCCCGGAGCTCGGGCCGATCGATCTCCAGGCCGTAGCGGCCAAAGTATCGCGCCAGTGCGCCGATCCCATGCTCGAGCGCGACGAGCGCTTCCGCGAGTCGCTGGCCGGGCGGCCAGCCGAGGCGATCGACCCGGATCCCCGCCGCGAGGTCGATGAACCACGGATGTGCGTGATCGACCAGGATGTTGAACGGGCTCAGATCGGAGTGGACGATGCCGGCCTCGGCGAGACCCACGATCCCATCGAGCGTCTCCTTCAGGAACCGCTCGGGATCGGAGAGCCGCGCCTGGCGCAGCATCGCTGCTGCGGCGTCGAGCGTGCCGAGATACTGCATCGAGAACATGTTCTCGATACGACGCCCCGGTGTCGGCACGCGCGCCCCGCCCTGCCAGGCGTAGGTCAGCAACTCGAACTCCCGCGCCGCCCGCTGGCCCATCGACTCGAGCTTGATCGAGCCTCCCCCGCGGTGAGAGGTGCGGTACTGCCGGTATACCTTGACCGCGGTCAACCCTCGGCCGTCGTGGCAGAGATAGACGTCCGCCTCCTTCCCCGAGCCGAGGCGCCGCCCGACCTCGGTGGCGAGCCCGCATTCCACCATGGCGTCCGCTACCTCGGAGTGCGTCGGCTCGGCGAAGGCGATCTGCCCGGTGCGCACCTTCCAGTGCACGCTATTGTCCAGATACCCGCTGTTGGGCATTCTTTTTTCCCGGCCGTGGCCGGGAAGTTCCGGAAGGGAGGAGTCCGTCGGCGGAACCGCCGCGAACGGGTCAGCGTCGACTAGGGGGTCCGCGGTGGAACGGCGTTCGAACTCGCTGCCATCTCACCGAGAACCTCCTGGCCCGTGGCCGACCGGGGACGGGGCGTCCCGGTATTTGGGCCTTCCGAGCTATCGCCCGTCGATGGGCGCGGGGACCCTACCGGAACGCTTCGGCCGTGCGCCCGGGTCAGAATCCTCGGAACGCCTCGAAAAGAACGTCCGATTCCGGGACCGCCAACGGACCCCGCAGCTGCGCAATCGTGAACTCGACCATGTCGGGAAGCCCGGCCACAAAGTACCGGGGCCGCTCGAGCCCTTCGGCAGCGGCCCGGATCCGGGCCGTGTCGATCCGCCCGACCGGGCCGTCCCAATCCCCCACGGACTCCGAGGGCCGGGTGACCGTGTAGAGGGCGCGGAATCGAGACGAGGATTCGGCCATGGAGTCGAACTCGGAACGGAACAGCAGCTCTTCGGGGGTCCGGGCGGAGTAGAGCAGTCGACGATCGGCGGCACCGGTTGCGTCGGCGGCGAATCGAAGCATCCCCCGGAACGGGGTCACACCGATCCCCCCCGCGATGAATACGCTCGGCCGCGCGGGGTCGTAGAGGAAGTGACCGAGCGGCCCGAACACCTCTGCTTCGGCGCCGGGGGCAAGCCGGGCGAGCGCCTGCTTGAACGCGGTGTCCGATATCTTGCACGTCACCGCGAGAATGTCGGGTTCGGAGGGGCTCGAGGAGAGCGAGAACGTTCGCGTCGGCCCCCACGGGTCCTCGACCCCGGGGAGCGAGAGGCGGATCGCCTGGTTCGACCGGTAGCGAAAGCCGGCGGCGCGAGTGGAGAAGCGGAATGTCATCGAGGTGGGCGACTCGCGCTGACTTTCGATCAGCGGAACGACGTACCTTCCGGGAACGGCCGGCGCGGCCATCTCGATTCCTCGACCCGGCACGCGGGGGAGTACCCGTGGGCAACGATAACGAGCAAGTCGTGCAGGACCGAGTCACGCGCGCCTCCCCTCGGGGCCCGGAAGTGCAGCGGAAGCTGGGGCCAAGCCTCTTCCGTGGCCAGGGGCTCGCCGACGCATGGTTCGATACTCGGACGACTCGGTGATCCCCGTCGCCCGCGACCGGCTTTGGCGGTTGCTCGACCGGCACGCGAAGGACGACGAGATCCCGCACATCCACCCCGAGGTCGTTTCCCAGCAGACACTGAGCGAGGCGCCCGGTACGTACACGGCCAAGCGGTCGGTGAAAGTGCTGCGCAAGGTGGCGACCGCCACCTGGCGCGTCACCTACAGTTCGCCCGACCGGTATGGATGGGAGGTCCTCGATGGCAACGGGCCGTGGACGGCCGGTAGTCATCTTTCGATCGAGTACTCGGACGCCCCCGGTGGGACCCGCCTCAGGACGGAAGGCGATCTGACGGTCGTCGGCATTCCGGGCTTTCTTCAGAACCGGATCGTCCGGCTGGTGCTCGGCCGGATCGACAACGAGGACGTGGCGTTCCTCGCGAAGAATCCGTAAGCCGGATCGCCCCGCAGGGCGGCGGGATCTTCCTGCGCTACGCCGGAACGACGGGCGCAGAATGCGACGGGAGTCGGGAGAGCTCGTCGAAAAGGTCCCGGAGGTGCCCGTTGCAGAGGGTGTACTCCGCCCCCCCGGTCGGCGCGACCGGGAAGGAGCGCAGTTCGGGCGCCTCGGGTGAACACGGGTTCGCCCCGCCGTGCGTTTCGGCCGGCGCTCGGCCGATCAGATCGCGGTACGCCCGCTGAACTTCGCACACTGGCCGACCCGACGGAGTCGGCGGCATCCAGGGCCGCCTATCCGGCCCGGACCCCGTCGTGGACCACGACGTTGCCCGGACGGATGTCGAGACCGAGCCGCGCAAGCGCGCTCAGGCTCTTGGCGAGGCTGTCCTGCTGCGGCCGATACAGCACGAGGTCGAGATGGCTCACGCGGATGTGGTTCGGCCAGACATGGATCTGCTTCATACCCATTTAATGCCCGGGCGGAGCATTTGAGCTAGCGTACTCGAGCCGCACCGTCCTCCGAGGGGAAACCACCGGGACTCGGGTCGGGAGCGACGGTCGGTCCCCGGCGAGGAGGGGGGAGGCTACGGGCGGAGGTCGCCGGTGCGTGGCGGGACGGCGGGCTCCGAGCGCGCCGAACGTGCGAACATCGCCGAGAAGGCCCCCAGCATGGTGGCCCACTTGCGGAACGGCTCGATCAGGGGTCGGTAGCGGAACCCGGGATATCGGGACTCTCCCCGGCTGCCCTGGATCGCCAGGTTGAGCTCGAGCGCGAGGAAGCCCACCCCGGTCAGGAGGAGAAGAACGGTAGCGGCCCCGCCGACCCAACCCCGAAAGAGCGCGAGCAGGAGGAGCGACACGAGGAGCAAGCCGGGGAGCACCAGGTAGGCTAGGTCGGCCCGCGACGCCTCGTACGCCCTCCGGTAGCGACGCCAGACGATGTACGCCCCGCTCGCGTAGCGGTACTGGCGCCGGAGGAGCGACCCAAAGTCGAGCTCGGAGTAGTCGTGCGAGACGTACGCGGCTCGGACGTACTCGGCCCGCCATCCGCGTTCGACCGCGCGGTTCTCGAAATCCTGGTCCTCGGCCCCGTTCGTCGGCAACGCCGCGACCAGCGGCCCGAGCTCATCGAACAGGCGCTTTCGGAAGGCGGAGTTGCCCATCGGGATCGCGGTCGCCTTCACGCTCGACACCTCCTCGTAGAATCGTCGCAGGTAAGCGTCGTAGTATCGGGCCGACCGATTGCGAGTCGTGCCGGCGAGCGCCGGGGTCGGGCCTCCCGTGAACCCGATCTCCTCGTGGGCGAGCAGCGGCGCGATCAGGGCCCCGAGCCACTCGGGGGGCGCGACCTCGTCGGTATCCAGGAACGCGAGCAGGTCCGTGTGGACCGACGCGATCGCCTGGTTCCGACTCTGCGTGATCGACCCCGGTACCTTCAGATGAACGTAGCGTGGGTCGGTCGCGGCAAATCGGGCACAGATCGCCGCGATCTCGGGAGAGTCTCCCCCGTCGGCGATGAGCACTACCTCCGGTAGTCGCTGCTGGTGCGCCAGCGATTCGAGGCAGCGGGCCAGCCTCGGATCGTCGAGGACCGTGACGATGACGGTGACGGTCAGTAGCCCCATCCGGCGATCCTCTGGGAGACGGAGGTCGGAGTGCGCTGGTCGAGCACCGTCCGCAGTTTCAGCCCGATATCTGCGAAGGCCGCAGCGTCGAACTCGCGGTCGTCCGGCGCGACCAGCGTCGCACCCGAACGGGTGAGGCGGAAATGGTACTCCGTACCGGACTGGTCGACGATCGACTTGAACGACCCGCGATACCCTGCGATCTGAACTCGGTCCAAGGTCTCCCGGCGGGCCGCGGGGAGGCTCTCGCCCTCCGACGGACCGACGCCATCGGTCAGGGAGTAGACGGTGCGGTTCGGGGCTCGATCGGCGGCCTGGAGCGGAACGCTCTCGGGATCCCCGAAGGCTCCGCTCGGCTCCACCGAGCGAGCGATCGTCGTCGGGAGGTCGACCAGGCTGACCCAGGATCGGTCGTCCGTTCCCGGCGACCTACCCTCGGCGCCGGCGAACTTCACCCACAGGGGGATCCGGGTGATCTCCTCTTGCAGGTTCAATCGGTGGTACATCCGACCGCCCTCCCCGAACGTCTGGCCGTGGTCGCTCGTCAGCACGAACAGCGTCCGATCCCATCGGTCGTGCGACCGAAGGAGGCGCACGAGGTGCCCGACCCGTTCGTCGATCACCTGCATCGAGGCGAGATAGTCGCGCTTCGACCACGCAAGATCGTTCGCGGTGGGTTCGGCCTCCCCGCGGGTCCACTGCTCGGAGACCTGGGTCGTTCGGGCGTACGCGAGCCAGTCGCGCGCTCCGATGGGCCGGCCGGCGTTCGCGAAGTACGGCTCGTGCGCCTCGAGCAGGTTCACGAACGTGAACACAGGCTGGCGCTCGGCGTCGACGAGGGCGCGATCGAACTCCCGCTCGATCCACGGCCCGACGTAGGCCGGCGAGGCGCCCTTCACCTTGCCCCCCACTCGATTCAGCGCGTCGCAGAACGGGGTGAATCGGGAGAGCGCTCGCATCGTTCCGACCCGCAGCGGCGATGCGCTCGAGTCCCGCTCGAGACGGGCATGCACCGCGGCATCCGCGCCGTTGAGCGACGGACAGCTCGGCTCCTGCGCCAGAAAGCGCAGGAAGAACTCGCGGTCTCCCCCCCACCGGAGCTGTTCGAATCCGCGGGTGAGACCCGTGCCCGGCTGGACGTATCCGTTCGCGGAGAGGCACGTGGTTCGATAGCCCCGATCGCGGAGGTACTCGGCGATCGTGGGGAGGGCGGGGCCGAGCACTCCACCGCCCTTGTAGTGCGCCCCGTGATCCCACGGGTAGCGACCCGTGAACAGGCTCGCGTGGGACGGGATCGTCCAGCTCGCCGGAGCGACCGCCTTCGAGAACCGGAGGAACTCTCCCTGCACCGTCGACAGGAACGGGAGGGCTCCGGAACCGAGTTGGTCGGCGAACAGGTCCTGCCGAACGCAATCCATCACGACGAGGACGACATCCGGGGGGCCCGACCTCATCGCCGTCAGAGTTCGCGGGAGGGAGGGGGGGGTCTAATAGACCTTCCCCGCGGCCGCCGATTCCTACTGCGAAAGCGTCCGGCCGCAGCGGGGACAGAAGCCGTACTGGGAGGTTACGCTCGCCCCGCACGCGGGGCATTGTCGGATCGAGGGGGGTGCGGAGGATGTCGGAGGCGGGGAGGACCGTAGCACGTCGGAGGTGGGCGGGGACGAGAATGAGTACGGGGCGGGCGGGAACGGGGGGGATGCCGGAGTTTCAGGCGCCGCGGCCCGATAGATGGCCGCCCCGAGATACGCCATGCCCACGATGATCAGCCCGAGACCGGCGAGGGCGGAGGCCGAAGAGGCGTCGCAGAGCCCCGTGTTGCACGGCGGGGGTTCGGGGATCGGGATCAAACCCGCCACCAGGAACGCGAGGATCAGCCCGGCGAATGTCACCCAAAAACCGAAGAGGAGCCGGCGGCGATTCGGGTCCATCCGCCTTCCCACGCTTCCCGGGCCTTAGCGCTATCCGAATCGGCGCGAACGAGGAGAAGGACCCGATAGCGCGGAGAGGCGGTCTATCTCGGCACCGAGGGCGGGTGGCGTGAGATCGAGCCGAAGACCACGAGGAGGATGATGCCGATCCCGATCGCCCCCGCGCCGACGAACCCCGCCCATTGGGCGGGCTCGGGTCGGTGGAGGCCGAGGGCGATCACGGCCACGAGGACGGCCGCGGGGATCAGGAAGAGGAGAAGCCACCGTCCAAAATGCTGACGATCGCTGTAGGTTGGGTACGGGGAGGCCGCGGTAACGTCGGTCCCGCTTTCCCCGTGCAGGTCGAATAGGCCGAACCGATGGCAGAGGGGGCAGCGCATGTACCGGCGGCCGGCGAGTCGGACCGCCGTGAACGAGCCGCCGGGCACGTACTCGTAGTGGAATCTCTGATGGCAGTGGGAGCATTGCAGGCGCGCCCGACCGGTGCTCAATCCAAGCCACCGCCGGGCGAATCGGTCGTATCGTCGCGGGGCGGGGGTGCGAACGGGGTCCCGCCGACGTCCGACTCCGGGCCGAGGTCGAAGAAGTCGCGTACCACCCGTCGGGTGAATCCCCAGAGAACGTGTCCTTCGAATCGGCTCGCCGGCAGCTCCAGCGGGCCGCGGTCCGTGAACACTCGGTATGGCTCGGCCGCTTCGAGGTGGGCCCGCGGGAACCAGAAGACATGGGCGACCTCCTGCGGATTCCGAGCGGTGGGAGAGGAAGCGTGCGGCCCCAACTCCCCCGTGAACACACCGACCCGCAATCGGAAGCGGGGCGCCGGTTCCACGCGCACGAACCGCACCGGGCCGAGGAGGTCTCCTTCCGTGAGACCGACCTCCTCCTCGAGCTCCCGCACCGCCGTCGCGCGGAGGTGACTGTCCCGCTCGTCGACCCGCCCGCCCGGCAGGGCGACCTGGCCCGAGGCGGGGTCCCGCGGGTTTCGGGACCGCTCGATCAGGAGCACTTCGGTGTCGGAGGCCCCGTCCCGGAGAACGATCGTGACGGCGGCGCCCGCGGTCTCGATCGGGGGGTTGAGCACGGGGAAGCGGTCGACCCAACGAGTCGCCCGGGACTCGGCGGTGGCGGGTGGATCGAGAGCTTCCGCGCGATCAGGACTGCCAGTCGTAGGAAACCTTCCCCTGGACGACGGTGCGATCGGTGGCGTGTTCCGACGTGGCGCCGACCAATCGCTCGACCGCGGCGAGACGACGGCGCAGGTCGGCGACCTCCTTCTGGAGATCGGCGATCTGCGTCTTCAGGTCCGAGTTGGACGGGGCGGCCATCGGTCGATTATCGGCCGACGGGAAGATAAGCTCGCGGGAGCGAGCTCGCTCAGGCGCCACCCGCGCCGCCCTCGACCGAGGAGACGAACGCGCGGATCGCCTCCGCGGTCTCCTTCGGCCGTTCGAGCGGGACCATGTGGCCCGTTTGGGCCAGGATCCGGATCTGAGAGCCGGGGATCGACTGTCGGAGGATCCGGCCGTGGGCGGGGTCGACCAGCGCGTCATCCATCCCCTGGACGATCAACGCGGGGAGCCCCAAAGAGGCGATGCGATTCCGCTCGTCGAACCGATCGGCGGAACGTGTCCACGCCTCGGCGGGCGCGAGGTCACCGTGGGCGATCCCTTCCCGCACCCGGTCGGCGAAATCGAGGTGGGCCTCGATCCAGTCCGGGTAGTAGAGGTCCTTCAGGAGCCGCAGGGCGTAGGCATCGGCCCCCTCCTCCGTGTACGTCTCGGTCAAGCGGTCGGTCATCGACCGGGTGTGGGCGTCGGTGTAGGCCATCCCGCTGATCATCGTCACGCTGCGAACCCGCTCCTTGCGGTCAAGTCCTGCCTTGAGCGCGAGCAGGGCCCCTGCGCTCAAGCCGACCCAGTGGGCGGTCGAAAGCCCCTTCGAGTCGAGGAGGTGGATGAGGTCGGTGAGCAACTCATCGAAAGTGAACTGAGATCCCGATGGCGCGGGCGTGCGCCCGTGGCCGCGGAGGTCGGGGGCGAGCACGCGGAACTGCGGGGATAGGGACGGGACGAGGGCATTCCATATCGAACGATCTCCTCCGATCCCGTGTACGAGCAGGATCGCGGGGCCCGACCCCTCGTCGTGGACCTCTAGCGGAACGGGAGACGGAGGCGCGGCAGCCATCGGTCGGCCGGAGGACGTCCGCTCATTACCTCTGCGCGCGCTCCGTCAATGGCCTAATGAGGGCGGGTGGGGTGGAACGAGGGCGATGGCGCGCGGTGTGATGCTGATGAGCGGAGGGATCGATTCCCCCGTCGCCCTCAATTACATGCTCCGGCAAGGCCACGACCTGGTCGCCGTCCATCTGGACAATCGGCCGTTCACCGACGATTCGCCCCTCGGGAAGGTGGTCGATCACCTGGCCCTCCTGCGCGAGCGCTACCACCAGCCGATCCCGATGTACCTCCTGCCGCACGGCCCCACCCAAGTGACGTTGATGCGCAACACTGACCGCCACGTAGGGTGTGTGCTCTGCCGCCGCTTCATGTGGCGCTCGGCCGAGCGGATCGCCGAGCGGGAGGGTGCTACGTTCCTCGCGACCGGGGAGGCGCTCGGCCAGGTCGCCTCGCAGACCCTCTCGAACATGCGGACCGCCACGGCGTCCGTCAAGTTGCCGATCGTCCGTCCCCTGATCGGGTTCGACAAGCAGGAGATCGAGGCCGTAGCGAAGGAGATCGGGACCTACGAGATTTCCACCCGGCCCGGGGTGTGCTGCCAAGCGGTGCCCGACAAGCCCGCGACCCGCTCGAATCTCGTGCAGATCCTCCGCGAGGAGGAGCGCATCGACGTCGACCAGATGATCGATGACTGCGTGCGCCGGGCCGTGATACTCTAAACCACGCTCAAAAAGCGACGGTTTGATATACTCGAACGAGCCGTGCGCCGCCCATGGGCTACTCGAGCGGACAGAGCTACCCGAACGCCGCGTTCATTCTGACGCTGATCGGAGGCATATTCGTGATTCTCGCGGGTCTCGTCTACGCCGCGATCGCGTGGTTCCTCGCCTCGATCTCCTCATCGGTCGGGTTTGGGATTGGCGGGTACGGAGCGGGCATCGCGATTGCTTTTGCGCTCGTCGCGCTCATCATCGGATTCCTTCTGATTTACGGGGCGATTCAGCTCCGCAACCACCCGGAAGGCGCAAAGACCTGGGGAATCATCATCATAGTACTAGCGCTCGTAAGCTGGGTCGGCGGCGGCGGATTCTACATTGGCCTGATCCTGGCCCTGATCGGCGGTATTCTTGCCCTCGTCTGGCGTGCCCCCGCACCGATGATGGGGCAGCCCGGCCAGGCGGCGTGGGGCCAACCTCCCCCGATGGCCCCTGCGCCTGGGGGGACCCCGATGTCGGCTCCCGGTCAGAAGTTCTGCAGCTCCTGCGGCTCGCCGAACGCCGCGGGCGTCCAGTTCTGCGCCAAGTGTGGCGCGGCGATGCCCCCGTAGGCCGATCGGGTCGAAGCGCCTAGCGAACCCTTTCCGTTCTCCCCTTTCTGCCGGGGGGACTCGTGTTGAAGGAATCTCGGTTAGCGCCTTCATCGTACCGAACTCTTCGGCTCTGCTCGGGCGGCGGGGGATTCGAAGCGATCCCTCGGACCGACCAGCGGCTGGACCTGCCTGTGGTCTCCGAAGGGTTGCGCGCGGCGGGTATCGAGGTCGTGGACGCGCGAGTCATGCTGATCGCTTCGTTCGAGGCCGAAGCTACGATCTCGGCGTCGGGCCGGATTCTCATCAAGACGAACGATGCGGCCCTCGCGCAGAGGGTGTTCGAGCGCGTCGTCGCGGCCCTCCCGACCGCATCCTTGGAATCTCCTCCGCGGCGTCCCCGTTCAGGTTAAACCCCAACTCTCGCTAGTACGGCGGGAGGAACTTGCGCGAAGCGTGGGTCATCGGGGCGACCTCGAACCGGTTCGGCAAAATGGCCGAAACCGCTCGCGAAGCGGCGACCCGGGTCGCGATGGAGGCGATTCGTCAGTCTGGGCTCGCGCCCAAGGATATTCAGCATACCTTCGTGGCCAACTGCTTCGGTCTCGCCGAGCACCAAGCCCACGTCGGGCCCCTGATCAACAACGGGCTCGGCATTCCCGAGGTCCCCTCGGTGACGCTCGAGTCCGCTTGCTCCTCATCGAGCGCCGCGCTCCACGAGGCGTACGTGCACGTGGCCGGCGGGTTCGCGGAGGCGGCCCTCGTGGTGGGAGCCGAGCGCCTCTCGCATCTCGATACGTTGAGCGCGACGAGCTACTTCGCGATCGCCGCCGACTACGCATTCGAGACGAAGAACGGCGCGACGTTCCCGGGCCTCTACGCGACGCTCGCGAGCGCCTACGCGAAGGAGTACTCGACGAGGCCCGAGATGCTGGGCGCGATCGCGATCAAGAACCATGCGAACGGGGCGCGGAATCCGCACGCGCACTTCCAGAAGGAGATCACGATGAACACTTACCTATCCTCGCCGATGATCGCCTCCCCGCTGCGGCTCTACGACTGCTGCCCGTTCTCCGACGGAGCCGCCGCGCTGGTCGTCGCGGCGAAGGAGTTCGTGAAGAGCCCGATCACCGAGCCGCTGGTGATCCGCGCCTCCGCTCGGGCGGGCGCCGTGACCGACATGCAGGATCGCCCCGACCTGCTCGGACTCCCGTCGACCCGGCTCGCCGCCGAGAAGGCGTTCCGTCAGGCCAAGCTCGACCGCTCGAAGATCGACTTTGTCGAGCTCCACGACTGCTTCACGATCGCTGAAGCGCTCGCGCTCGAGGACCTCGGCTTCTTCCCGAAAGGCACGGGGGCTCTCCAGGCGGCCGAAGGCGTCACGGCGCGGGACGGCCGGCTCCCGGTGAATCCGTCCGGAGGTCTCAAGGCGAAAGGTCACCCCGTGAGCGCCACGGGGGCCTCCCAGGTCGTCGAGGTGTTCGAGCAGTTCAACGGGCTCGCGCCCGGTCGTGAAGTTCCCCGCTCGGAGACGGCGCTTACACACAACGTCGGGGCGACGGGCGGCTCCTGCTCCGTCCACATCTTTGGCCGTCGGTAGGGGGGATCGAGCGTGTCCGACCCCGCCGCCCTAGCCCCGCACTCGATCCAGGATTTTGTTCGTGGGTACGAGGACCAGGGGGTGCTCCGGGGATTTCGCTGTGCCCAGTGTCGCCATGTCACCGCGACGTGGGGGGTCGCATGTTCCCGATGCGGGGCGTCGAAACTTGAGGAGATCTCCCTCTCGCCGACTGGAGTGGTCGTCGCGTTCACCGTTCTCAGCGTGCCGGGGGATGAGTTCGTGAACGACGCACCGTACGCCTACGTCGTCGTCGAATTGGACGGAGGTGGACGGATCACCGGGTGGATGCCGTCCGTCCGAGCGGTCGGCGAACTCGAGTTGGGCGAACGGGTCCGCTTCTCGTCCAGCTACAAGCCCGGAGTGCAGTTCGTGAAAGAGGCGTCTGCCTCGACCACCGGAGCCTGAATGGCCGCTCCCGATGGCGGCGGGGGCGCGCCCGTCGAACGACCGTGGCTGGCCCACTACGGCCCCGGCGTCCCTCCCCACATCCAGATCCCTACCCAACTGCTCCCCGATCTGATCGGGGAAAGCGTTGCCCGGTGGCCGGACCGCGCCGCCTTCGTCTTCTACGGGTCCCGGTGGAGCTACACGAGATTCTGGCAGGAGAGCGAACGGTTCGCCGCGGCGCTCGCGCGGGAGGGGATCGGTCCCGGCGACAAGGTCGCCCTGTACCTCCCGAACTGTCCGGCGTATCCGGTCGCGCTGTTCGGGATCCTCCGTCTCGGCGCGATCGCGGTCCAGATCTGTCCCCTGCTCCTCAACCAGGACCTTCGGCGGATCCTCGACGACTCCTCTCCCCGGGCCCTCGTGACGCTCGAGATCCTGTACCCCAATGTGGCGAAACTGGCGGCCGAGCACCCGGTCCCGCTCGTGTTCGTCGCCCGCCTCCGAGAGTTCTACCCGATGCTCAAGCGGCCGTTCGTGAACCTCATCCTCCGACGCCAGGGTCGCTCTACTCGGTTCCCCGCGGGGCCCTCCATCCGAGCGTGGGGTGCCGCGATCCGGACCCCGGGAACGATCGCCCCCCGGTCCGACGATCCGTCGTCGACCGTCGCCGTCCTCCAGTATACGGGAGGAACGACCGGCGTCCCGAAGGCGGCGATGCTCACGCATCGGAATCTGATCGCCAACATCCTCCAGGGTAACACCTGGAATACGTCGCGCGTCTCCGGCTCCGAGGTGATCCTCGCCTCGATCCCCTTGTTCCACATCTACGGACTCACCGTCGCGCTCCTGATGGGCCTTCAGGAGGGAGCCACGGTCGTTCTACAGACACGACCGGATGTACCCGAGCTCCTGAAGCTCATCGATCGGCATCACCCGACCCAGTTTCCAGGCGTCCCCGCGCTCTACCAGGCGTTCCTGCAACGCCCGGACCTCGGCCGCCACGACCTCCGGTCGATCAAGTACTGTCTCAGCGGTTCGGCGCCGCTCCCCGTCGAGCTCGGTCGCCGGTTCGAGGAGTTGACCGGGGCGAGCTTGATCGAGGGCTACGGACTGAGCGAAACGTCGCCGGTGACCCATGCGAACCCGTTGCGCGGCGAACGGCGGGCCGGGTCGATCGGATTGCCCCTCCCCGATACCGAGGAGAAGGTCGTGGACGCCGCCGACCCGAGCCGGACCCTCGGCCCGAACGAGATCGGGGAGCTCGCGGTCCGCGGTCCCCAGGTGATGCTCGGCTACTATCAGCAACCCGCGGAGACCGCGCGGGTGTTGCGAGACGGCTGGTTCCTCACGGGAGACATCGCGCGGATCGATACGGACGGGTACGCCTACATCGTGGACCGCAAGAAGGACGTGATCATCGCGGGCGGCCTGAAGATCTACCCCCGGGAGGTGGAGGAGGTCCTCTTCCAGCACCCCGGAGTCGCCGACGTCGCGGTGGTGGGGATCGCCGACCAGGCCGTGGGAGAGGTCCCGAAGGCGTTCGTCGTCCGAAAGCCGGGCGCCGCGGTCACCGACGTCGAGTTGATCGCGTTCGTTCGAGAACGGATCGCCCACTTCAAGGCGCCGCGGTCGATCGAGTTCCGGGACGCTCTGCCGCGCAGCGCGATTCAGAAAGTGCTCCGCCGGACGTTGCGCGAGCCGGGGGCCGAGGCGGATCCGCCGCCGGCCCCTAACGTCCCCGTGCGATGAGGTCGCGCGCGATCACGAGCCGCTGGATCTCGTTGGTCCCTTCGAAGATCTCGCCGATCCGCGCGTCCCGATACGCCCGCTCGATCGGCGTGCCTCGGATGTAGCCGAGGCCGCCGTGCACCTGGAGCGCCTCGTCGACGACGTCGCTCGCCCACTCGGAGGCGAGGCACTTCACCGTCGCCGACTGGCGCGTCTTCTCCTGCCGCTCGAGCCGGCTCCACTGCGCCGGGTCCGTGCCCATCCGGTCCTGTTGCGCCGCCGCGTGGTACACCAGGAACCGAAGCGCGTCCGCCTTCATCGACATGTCGGCGAGCTTGAATTGGATCGCCTGGTGCTCCGCGATCGGCAGGCCGAACTGCGTCCGGTTCTTCGCGAACTCGAGGGCGGCGGAGGTGGCCGCCTCGATCCCTCCGAGGGACGCGGCGCCGAGCGAGACGCGTCCGACGTCGAGCGAGGTCATCGCGACGTGGAACCCCTTGCCGACCTCTCCAATGACGCACTCGGGACCGAGCTCCACTCGGTCGAGGATCAGCTCGGCCGTCGAGGTCCCGTGGAGCCCCATCTTCTTCTCGCATCGACCGACGCGGAAGCCCGAGGCGTCGGTGTCCACCGCGAACGCGGTCACGCCGCCATTCGGGCCGAGCTTTAGGTCGTTCGCGGCCATCACCACGACCGTGTCGGCCTCGCGCCCGTTCGAGACGTAGATCTTGTTCCCCGTCAGCACCCAGCGCTCGCCGTGCTTCTCCGCGACCGTGCGCAGCGCCCCCGAATCGCTCCCCGATCCGGGTTCGGTCAGGCTGAACGCGAGCAGCTTCTCGCCCTTCGCCGCGGGGACGAGCCAGCGCCGCTTCTGCTCCTCGGTGCCGTAGTACAGGAACGGGGACGTGCCGAGGGAGGTATGCGCCCCCACGATCGTTCCGTGGGAGGCGTCGACCTTCCCGAGCTCCTCGAGGAACAGGCAGTAGCCGACCTTCCCGAGCCCGAGACCCCCGTACTCCTCCGGGACCGGGATCCCGAAGTATCCCTCCTCCTGCATCCGGCGCACGCTGGCGCGCGGGAACTCCTCCGACTCATCCATTGCCGCGACGATCGGGGCGACCTCCCGGGCGAGGAAGGCGCGCGCCGCCGACCGGAACGCCTCCTGGTCGGGGGTGAACGTGAACTCGATCGCCACGGCTACTCTCCTTTGAACTTCGGCGGGCGGTGCTGGGCGAACGCGAGGATCCCTTCGAGCAGGTCGGTGCTCGTCAGCACTTCCGAGCGGAACAGGTCGAGCTCGAGCGCGGTCCCCTCGAGCAGGGGTCGCTCGATCCCTTCCCGGATCGCCCGCTTCGCGGCCCGGATCGCCTTCGGCGCCCGTTGACCGATCGTGTGGGCGAGGTCGCGAGCGGCGCGCAGCTCCTGCCCGGCCGGAACGACCTTGTTGACGAGTCCGATCCGGAGCGCTTCGGCGGCGGGGATCATGCTACCGGTAAAGATCAGCTCCTTCGCCTTCGCGACGCCCACCAGTCGGGGGAGCCGCTGCGTTCCCCCGTACGCTGGCATCAGGCCGTAGTTCACCTCGGGGGCGCCGAGCTTCGAAGATTCGCCCGCGATCCGAATGTCGCAGGCGAGCGCGAGCTCGAGCCCACCGCCCAGCGCGAGGCCATTGATCGAAGCGATCACCGGTGCGGGCAGCGCGGCAATCCGCGCGAACAGAGCCTGGCCCGAGCGAACGACCTCGGGCGCGGTCGAGAGGTCGACGGTCGCGAGCTCCTTGAGGTCCGCGCCGGCGCTGAAGTACTGGCCGTCCCCCGTGATCACGACCGCTCGGCACCCCGGGGCCCGCGCGAGCGCGTCCACCCGGGCACCGAGCTCGGTGAGGAGCGCGGTCGAGAGGGCGTTCACGGGAGGGTTTCGGAGGATCAGGAGCTCGACCCCGTCCTCCTCGCTCTTCTGAATCACCCGTTCGCTGCTCGCCATCGGGGAGAGACCCTCGAGTACGGAACGCTCGGGGAGGCACATAATGGGGTACGCCGAACGTCCGGTGGGTGCGACGTCCACCCGAGGTAAGTAGGCGAGGGCGGTGGGCGGCGGATGGTCCGCCGAGAGCTCCTTTCCCTCTCGCTCTACTCGCTGCTCGCGAGCAATCGCGGCGGCCTGTTCATCGTCTACCTGCCCCTCTACCTGGTCGAACTGAAGGGCGCCTCGCTCCCGGCCGCCCTCGCGATCCTGTCGCTCGCCTACGTGCCCGCGAGCCTGATCGGCCCGTGGGTCGGCCGCCTCTCCGATCGCGCCGGTCGGCGCCGACCGTTCCACCTCGCCGGCGCGGCGCTCGCGTTCCCGTTGTTCTTCGCGATCCTGTTCGCTCCCGGGTATCTTCTCGCCGGGGCGCTGTTCATCGCGGCCGAGGTAGCGCTCGCGATCGGCGGTCCCGCCTACTCGGCGTACGTCGCCGACGTGACTCGTCACGGGGAACGCGGGTACGGCTACGGACTGCTCAACGCCACCTCGAGCGCCGGCGGGATCGTCGGATTCGCGCTCGCGGGCACGGTGACGTACCTGTTCGGCCTCGGAGCCCTGTTTCCGTTCGTCGTAGTCGTGATGGTCGGGACGCTGTCGGTGGTCGTTTTCCTGGTACCCGAAGTGCGGGTCCCCCCATCCCCCAGGACCCCCCGGACCTTCCAGGAGGCGAAGCCGGTGGTCACCTTCTCCCTCGCCGTATCGATTCGCGCGATCGGGAGCGGAGCGGTCGCCACCTTCTACGGCTACTACGCCGCCTCGCTCGGGGCGAATACCTTCGAGGTTGGTCTGGTCGCCATCGCGGGGCTCGCGACCGCGGCGGTGGTCTCGTTGCCGCTCGGCCGGATGATCGATCGGCGGGGCGAGATCCGGGGGATCTGGTACGGCACGCTCCTCACCCTCGGGTCGGTCGGGATCTATGCCGTCGCGCGGAACTGGTGGACGACGATCCCCGCGCAGGCGGTGCGCAACGCCGGCCTCGCGCTCGTGGGGCCGGGCATGCAGACCTGGGTCGCCCGCATCGCGCCGCCGAATCGTCGGGCGGAGGATATGGGGATCTTCACCCTCATCAACTCCTCCCTCTGGAGCATCGGCCCTCTGGTCGGGGCGCTCTCGATCCTGATCGGCGGGTATCTCGGACTGTTCGTGATGGCGATCGGCACGACCGTCCTCTCCCTGGTCGTGATGGAATTCCTGTACGGGGAGATGGGGATCCGGGCGCGCCTGCATCCACCGGCGGCGGCGGTCGGTCCGTAGTCGGTCGCGCACGCTATAATGGCGGGGGCCCGTCCGGGGTCCGTGCCGCGCCCGACCGCCTTTGCCGACGCGAATGCGTCGTACGGAGATGCCGAGTTCGCCGTGCTCGGGGTCCCTTTCGACCGCACCACCTCGTTCCGACCGGGGGCGCGATTCGGCCCGGACGCGATCCGACAGCACTCCTACAACTTTGAGGCGTACGACCTCGAGACCGGGATCGATCTCTCCGAAGTGCCGATCCACGACCTCGGCAATACGGAAGATTTCGGGAACGCGGAAGAGATGGTCCGGTCGGTCCGCGAGGAGATCCGGCCGATCTACCGGGACGGAAAGATCCCGATCGTGCTCGGCGGCGACCACGCCTGCGCTCCGCCGTCGGTCGAGGCGTACCCCGACAACGCGCCGAGCCTCGGCGTGCTGTATCTCGACGCGCACCTCGATTTCCGCTCGAGCTATCTCGGCGATGCGCGCAGCCACGCCTGCTCCTCGCGACGCATCCTCGAGAAGGTCGGCGCCCGCAACATCGTCGTGCTCGGCGTCCGGTCGGTCTCGCGCGAGGAGATCGACGACAACAAGACGCTCGGGATGTCCTACGTCTCCGCCCACGAGATCGCCCGGGACGGCATCCAGGCGGCGGTCCACCAGGCGCTCAACATGCTGAAGACGGAGCGACTGTACATCTCGCTCGACATCGATGCGGTCGATCCCGCGTACGCGGGCGGCACCGGGACCCCGGAACCGTTCGGCCTCACCCCGCGCGACGTCAAGTTCGTGATCGACCAGGCGGCCCCACGGCTCGCCGGCATCGACATCATGGAGGTCAGTCCCCACTACGACCAGGGGTCTACGAGCCTCCTCGCCGCGCGCCTCGCGCGCGAGGCGATCGTCCGGATCGTCGCGGCCCGCAAGGCCCGATAACCGGGACGCCGGAGCCCGACGGATGGAATCGGACGAGCCCCCCGCCGGTCGCACGGTGTCGCGGGGCGCCGAGGCGACGCTGCGCGCAGTCGACTGGTGGGGATTCCCGGCGCTCCTCAAGGAGCGGGACGCGAAAGGATACCGACCGAAGAAGCTCGACGATCGCCTCCGCCGGGAGCGCACCCGCACCGAGGTCCGCCTCCTCGTCGACGCCCGCCGTCTCGGGATCCGGACCCCGATCGTCTACGACGTCGACCTCGACCGGCACCGCATCCTCCTCGAAGAGCTGCCGGGGTCGACGCTCAAGCAACTGATCGAGGACGGGGCGCTCCCCCCCGAGGGCCTGGCCCGCGCCGTCCGCGCGTTCGGGGTGTCGCTCGGACGGTTGCACGCGGGCGGCATCGCGCACGGCGACCTCACGAGCTCGAACGTGCTGTTCCCGGACGGCCCCGACCGGGCCCCCGCGTTCCTCGACCTCTCGATGGGCTCGCGCAGCCCGGGCCTTGAGGAGCTCGGGATCGACCTCCATCTGGTCGAAGAGGACCTGAAGGCGCTCTCCTCCCGCGCCGCGGCGCTCGTCCGTGCGTTCCTCGAAGGGTACGACGAGGGGAATCCGTCCGGCGCGAAGGACGTGCGGGCGCGGGCGAAGCAGATCCGGGGCCGCGTACGGTACGCCTGAAGCGCGGTTAGCCGGCGCGGTGGATGCGGGCGAGTCCCCCCGCGAGGGCGGCGGGCAGCTCGTCGAGGACGTCGGTCGCCATCACGCCGAAGCTTTTCCGCGACGCCGCCAGGATGCCGGCCTCGCCGACCCAGTACGACCCGAGGCGGGCCGCGGCCAGCGGTCGAAGTCCTTGGCCGAGTAGGCTGACGATCGCGCCGGCAAGCACATCGCCGACTCCGGCGACGGTCATCGCCGGATGGTGGTGGCGGTTCTCCACGATCGTCTCTCCGTCCGACAGTAAGTCGGGGTCTCCCTTGACGACCAGGAACACGCGACGCTCGCGCGCGACCCGTCGCACGGCGCCCGCCCGGTCGTCGGACGGCGCCGGGCCGCGGAGACGCTCGAACTCTCCGGAGTTCGGGGTCGCCACCGGAAGCACGCCTCCCTCGGGCAGCGTCCATTCGGTCCCCGCGGGGAGCGCGGAGAGTCCGTCCGCGTCGATCAGGACCGGAACGGAGCGAGCCAGCTCGGCGATCAGTTGACGGAGCGCCGCGATCGTCTCCGGGTGAGCCCCCGCCCCCATTCCGACGGCGACCGCGGCGGGCGGAGCACCCCGGACGTAGTCGAGGATCTCCGCGACGTCCGTGGCCCGGAAGTGCCCGCTCCCGAACGGGCGGACGACCAGGTTCGGGGAGAACCCCTGGATCCGATCGGCCGCCCCTTCGGGCGCGAGGATCGTGGCACGCTCCGCGCCCGTCCGCAGCGCCGCGAGTCCCGTGAGCGCCGGGGCGCCCGAGTACGGGCCCCCCCCGATCACGAGGATACGGGCCGAGCGCCCCCGATCCCCGTGTCCGGTCGGTGCGCGGAAGAACGCGAACTCCCCGGGGCCGGTGCGGTGCCACGCCTCGACCGGGACCCCGATATCCCGCACGGCGACCTCGCCGGCGCGCGAGAGGTCCATCTCCTCCTTCGGCGTCGTCAACGTGACCGTCCAGGACGGTCGCAGGCCCTCCGCCGGGTCCCGCGTCCCCGTCGGAAGGTCGATCGAGAGGACCGGTGCCTTCGACGCGCGGATCGCCCGCACCGCGTCTCGGATCGGAGGGCGCAGCAGCTCCGCCTGTCCGGTCCCGAGCAGGGCGTCCAGAATGAGCGGCATGGTGGCGAGCTCCTCTTCCCGAGGTACTCGGATGTGGAACGGAACGCGGCGCTCGATCCGCTCGAAGCAGCGGCGGGCCGAACGGGAACGGATCTCGGACGGCGGGTGGACGAGCCAGATCTCCGGGGAAAATCCCCACTGTTGCAGGTAGAACGCCGAACACATCCCGTCGCCGCCGTTGTTGCCGGTCGACGCGATCACGGCGACCCGGGCGGGCGGAGGCGGGAGATGGCGGGCGGCCTCTTCGGCGACCGCACGCCCGGCGTTCTCCATCAGTGTGTCGAGCGTCACGCCGAGGGCGACGGCGTTCAACTCGGCGACGGCGATCTCCTCCGACGAAAGCGGCCGGGGGGAGGCGACCCACATGGCGGCGCCTACGTCGAGGCCGGGGGACTCTCGGGACTGGGAGAGTCCGGAGTCGAGAACAGGTTCATCGACGCGGGAAGGAGGTTGCGCCGCGAGAGGTACTGGGCTTGGGTCCGGCTGTAGCGGAACAGGATGTCGGTCTTCCCTTCCTGGAATCCCCACGGCCGGAGGATGAGGAGGTCGCCCTCCCGGATCCACATTTTCTTCTTCATCTTCCCCGTGATGCGGCCCATGCGCGAGACGTTGTCCTCGCACATCACCCGGATCCGTGCCGCACCGAGCAGCTGGCTCGCGATCCCGAACACCTCGCCCCGGGCCCGCCGCGGAAGCGGCAGCCGGCCCAGATCCTCGCCGCCCTCCGCCACCACGACCACCGGACGGTCGGCCGGCTCGGGGGTCGCCGGCTCGGCGGTGGGCTCGGGGATGGATGGGGGATTCTCGGGCACGGCGTAGAGAGCCGAGGCGAGTATTTCAGGTGGGCGGCCGCCGAGGGAAAACGCGCTCCGGATTCTCCTCCAGCACTCGATGCACGACCTCCGGAGGGAGCGGGAGCCCCCGGAACCGTCCGATGTTGGCGCCCAGCTCTTTGACGCCGGGACCGGGCCAGTCGCTCCCGTAGAGGACCTTCTCCGCGAGACGCGGCAGCTTCGGGAAGTACTCGAGCAGGAGCGCGGGCGGCACTCCCGAGATCTCGAGCCAGACGTTCGGGAACCGCCGGGCAAGGAACACCGCGGTCTCGTTCCAGAGCGGGCGCCCCCCGTGGGCAAGGACGATCGTCAGGTCGGGAAAGTCGAGGGCGACGTCCTCGATGAGCAACGGGTCCCCGAACTTGTTGCGCGCGCGAGGGAAGACGGAGGTGCCCGTATGGAAGATCACCGGGATCCGCTCGCGCTCGCAGGAGGCGTAGATGCCCCGCAGCGCGGGGAAGCTTCCGTCCACGTATCCGTTCGGCCGGAACAGCTGATGCGGCGGATGGAGCTTGATCGCGCGGATCCCGAGCTCGTGGACGAGGCGGGCGATCTCCCGCTCGGGGGCGGGGTGATCCGGCCGGATACCGCCAGCGGCGATCAGGCGGTCGGGATCCTCGCGCACGTACTCGCTGACGAACCCGTTCGTCGCCTCCGTGTAGCCGATCACTTCGGGCGCGACGTAGTTGATCAGCACTGCCCGGTCGATCCCGGCGGCGTCCATTCGAGCGAGCAGGTTCTTCGGTTCGCGGACCACGCGCGCCGTCTCGGGGTCGAGCCCCTCGAGGAGGCGGACCGCATCGGGACGCATCTCCCAGAGCGGATTGACGTGGACGTGGCAGTCCGTGACGCCCATCGCTCCCCTCCACGGAGGGACGAATATAAGCGGGGGTCGCGCCGGCGGTTCGGACCGAGGATTTATCCCTCGACCCGCGACTGGCCGCCCGATGGTGACCCCGTACCAGCCGCGCAAGATGCCCCGGTTGCTGAAGGCGACCTACCTCGCCGACCAGGAGTTCCTGCTGGAGGAGACCCGCTCCACGGCCCTCTTCTATCTTCCCGGCCCGATCGTCTGGCTCCTCGTCTTCGGCTGGCTGACGTGGATCACGGAGGCCGGGCGGCTCGGCTGGTCGACGCAATGGACCTGGTACACGCAGCACGTCGTGCACAAGCTGCCCGCGACCGATGCGCGGTACGTCGCCTACCTGTTCGCGCTCTTGTTCCTGATCGGCCTATTGTTCCTGCTCGTCCGCTACCTGCGCTGGGTCCGGACGGTCTACGCCGTCACCTCCCGTCGCGTGATCGTGCAGAAGGGGATCCTGGCGCGCGATTTCGACGAGATCCCGGTCGGCCAGGTCCGCGGGGTCGACGTGCACCAGTCGATCGGCGAGCGGATGCTGGGCTTCGGGACCGTCCGCGTGAGCTCGGAGGGCGGCTCGCGCCTCGGCAACGAGGACTGGAAGGGGATCCCGAAGCCGTTCCGTTTCCAGAAGCTGATCGAGGATGCCACGCAGGGCTCCGGCCCGGCGGCGTCGTCACCGCCGAACCTCCCCCGGTAGGCGGGCGGAACGCCGCCGGCGCTTCGTCCCCGACGGCCCCGCGCGGGCACCGTTAAATCCGCCGCTCCACCTCTCGGCGAACGCCGATGGGCGACGACTTCGACGTCATCGTGGTCGGCGCCGGGATGGCCGGATGCGCGGCGGCCCTCCGACTCGCCCAGGCGAAAGCGAACGTGCTCCTCCTCGAGCGCGGCGCCGAGCCGGGCACGAAGAATCTCTCGGGTGGCGTGCTGTGGGGGCACGACCTCGACCGCGTACTACCGGGATGGCAGGTCGAGATGCCGGTCGAGCGGCACGTCGTGCGGAAGCGGTTCGGGGTCCTGACCCCGGAATCGGCCGCCGCGTTCGACTTCGAGGATAGCGCCTGGAGGCAGGCGCCGTACGTGGCCCATACCGTCCTGCGCTCCCGGACCGACGCGTGGCTCGCCCGGAAGGCCGAGGAGGCCGGCGCCACCGTCGTCTCGTCCGTTCCGGTCGAACGACTCCACTGGGAGGGCCGCCGCGTCCACGGGATCGTCCAGGGCGGCGAAACGATGACCGCCCCGGTGACGATCCTCGCCGACGGGGCGAACTCGCGGCTGGCGCTCGGCACACCGATCCGGCCCGAGAGCCGGTTGAACGGCGACGCGACCGAGCTCGGGATCAAGGAGCTCTACCGCCTCGACCCGGCGACGATCGAGGACCGGTTCCAGGTCGGACCGGGCGAAGCGCACGTCGAGGAGTGGGTCACGGGGATCTTCTCGCCGGGCGTGATGGGCGGCGGCTTCGTCTACACCAACCAGGACACGATCTCGGTCGGGCTGATCGTCCAGATCTCTTCCCTGTTCGGGACGAAGGTCCCGTCGCACGAGCTGATCGAGCAGTTCAAGGCGCACCCGACGATCCGCGCGCGTCTGCGCGGCGCCGAGCTCGTGGAGTACGGCGCGAAGCTGATCAGCTCCGGGTGGGCGAGCCGGCCCGCCGCGTTCCACGGGGACGGCTGGATGGTCGCGGGCGATGCGGCGGGGTTCGTCTTCTCGAACGGGCTCGTGATCCAGGGAATGAACTACGCCGTCCGCAGCGGGCTCGAAGCGGCCGAGACGGCGCTCGCGGCCCGCGGGTCGGGCGCCTCCGATCCGCTCGCCGGGTACGATCGGCGGCTCGAATCGACCGGGATCCTCCCCGACTTCCGCGACTTCGCGCGCCTCGACCGGGTGAAATGGAATCCGCGCTTCTACTCCGCCTACCCCAAGTTCGCGACCGAGTTGATGCGTTCGCTCCTCGGCGAGACCGGCGGGCGAAAGCAGCCGGCACGGCGCCTCATGAGGGCCGCGCAGCGGGCGGCCGGGATCTCGACGGCGACCCTCGTGAAGGATGGGTTCGAGCTCTGGCGCGACCTTTGAGCGGGATACCTGGCTAGGGAGCGCGCGCGCGCCGGATCTCGTCGGTGAGCGCCGGTACGATCTGAAAGAGATCCCCGACGATCCCGTAGTCCGCGACCTTGAAGATCGGCGCGGACGGGTCGGAGTTGATCGCCACGATCACCCGCGAGCTGACCATCCCGACCAGGTGCTGGATCGCGCCGGAGATCCCCACCGCGATGTAGAGTTGCGGCGAGACCGCCTTCCCCGTCTGTCCGACCTGAAAGGAGGCGGGCCGCCAGCCGGCGTCCGTGACCGCGCGCGACGCCCCCACCGCGGCGCCGAGCGACGACGCGAGATCTTCGACCAGATGGAACTTTTCGGGCGAGCCCAGGCCCCTCCCTCCCGCGACGACGATCGCCGCGTCCGAAAGCCCGGGGCCCCCGCCGGACGCGACCGGCTCCACGCCGATCCGACGCGCGCTGAGGAGCGGAGCCGGGAGATCGACCGGAGGAGCCATCTCGACGGGCGGAGCGGAGGGCGAAGCGCTGGCGGCGGGAAACGCGTGGGGCCGGATCGCCACGATCGCCCGGGGGCCCTCGAGGCGCAGCGTCTCGGTCGCCCGGCCGCCGAACACCGGGCGTCGAACT
>JBAUAJ010000133.1:0-2478 GCA_049675585.1 Thermoplasmata archaeon | reverse complement strand
GGCTTACACGGATTCGGGGCGTCTGCTTCCGCTCACCGCAGATGGCGCTGGATTGAATTTCTTGCACATTTTTGCGCACAGTCGATCCCGAATGCGTGGAAGAGGTGTCCGGGATCGACGTGGCCCGCGTGGTAAAGAAGCTCGCCGCGCGTGCGGGCCTCGATGCCGTCAAGTACGCGGGCCACTCCCTTCGGGCCGGGCACGCCACAAGTGCCGCGATTGCGGGCGCGTCGGAGCGGTCCATTATGAATCAGACGGGACACCGGAGCGTTCAAATGGTGCGGCGGTACATCCGGGATGGGAGCTTGTCCCGGGAGGACAGCGCGGGGAAACTCGGATTGTAGCTGACATAACCCAAACACCGACGGCCGCGTGTGACAGTGCATTCCTCGGAGTTGCGCGCTTTTCGCCACTAGCTGCGCTACGTGCCACCACAGGCAACGGCAGTTTCGCGCCAACAATCGACGCGCCTTTCCGATAAGCAGAAAGAAGCAACAGAAGAACTGCCAATCTGACCGGCATTTGGCTGCAAGATCGCTTTACTTTCCGAGGCGAGCATCCATCGGCAAGACCATTTTTCGCTAGAGAGTTCTCTGAGCATATCCTAAAAAGCAGCGCTGAAAATAAATCATGCAATCACTTATTTCGCTCACTTTTGACGATGGGCTTCGGTGCCAGTTCGACAATGCCATTCCCGTTCTCAACCGTCACGGCATAGGGTCCAAATAGGTCCAAAATCGCAGAGCGCGCGTAGAGTCCGCCAACCTCTGCCACCGCTATGGATCGGCCGCAAACCGCGTCCCGAATCGAAGGAGCGTTAACCGCCGAAGTGAAATCTCAAATTCATTGCCTGCTACCATTCGTCCGTCAGGTTGAAAAGTGAACGACAATGGGAAAGCAAGTCGAGCCCATGACGGAATTACTCGTTACCGACAGCTACGCACAGTTTCTCGCCGACTTGAAGGGGCGGATTCCGCTGGCTATGCGGCGGGATCTGACCCGGTGGGCACAAGTAGTTGATGTAGGCAAGCTGCCCGCATTACGCCCGCGTCATGGTCTGAGTCCGGGAGGGATGGAGCTATGAGCCTCACAGTTCCCTATCCGGCTGAACTGCTGCGCGTCGCGCGAAAGGTAGTTTGGTACGACAAGCCCGTGCAAACGCTGGCGGATCTGAAAACATTTCTGTCGCACTTGATGGTTTACGGCTCGTCGGCGGATGTAGCCGTGGCCAAGCGGTACGTGCCAGCCGAGGAATTCCGAAGAGTGCTTGAAAATGCTCCCGCTGGGGTGTTTACGCAAGAGGTTTGGCGGAAATGGCATCAACAGTTGGGAATGCCGGTACCACCTTTGCCCCGGCGCCAGTTTCCCGATGGCTCGTTCGGTCCGGAGCCGGGTCGTTTCTCTGGCAAGTAATCTGGTTTGTAAGAGGTTAAGACCCGAAAAAGTTGACAAAACGAGATGGACTTGGCCGTGGCGGTACCAGGGTGACCTCTTCCGCTATCGTTGCATCGGCGCGCCTTTCCGGATCAGGTGGGCTGACAAATACCAGACAAGCCAAATCAGATGCGTGCAAGCCGCATCGTTCGGTGTTTGTTCAATGTACGTCCAACGTTCGTTTAATGCTGTTCAATGGCTTTTCGAAAAACAACCGGCTTGGCGGGATTGGTGGGTTAAGAGAAAGACACCTTCCCTAGAGAGGTCCTTGCTTGACGGAATAGTTTACGTTTTGTAAACTCAAATGTGCGGGTCATCAGCAAACCGGCAATTCTGAGGTTCGCTCAAGAGCACCGTGACGCACTGGTGCCGCTGATGAACTGGTACCGCATTACTAAGCGAGCCGACTGGGGCTCCTTAGCCGAGGTGAGGCGTGATTTTGCACATGCTGATATCGTGGGTCGAAGGACCATATTCAATATTCACGGGAACAATTACAGGCTGATCGCGCGGGTCAACTACAAAACCAAACGCGTGTTCATTCTGTACATCCTCACCCACGTCGAGTACCGCAAGGGAGATTGGAAACGATGAGCACGACGACTGAGATTAGGGATTCGGTGTACGCCGAAGTGTTAGCGAAATCTCTCCCCCGGCCAATTCGCACGGACGTTGAACATGCGCGTTTCGCCGAAACGCTGCTCGCGCTCGACGAGCGCGAGGACCTGTCACCGGAGGAGGAAGCACTCGCCGAACTGCTGACGCTCCTCATCGACGATTACGAAGAGAAGCATCATCCTCTGCCCCGCGTGTCGCCCAACGAGTCACTGAACGCACTGATGGAAGAACGTGGACTGAAACACAAGGATATTTGGCCTGTTCTTGGCAACAAGGGTTCCGCCACTGAAGTGCTGAGCGGCCGACGCTCGATCAGCAAGGCGCAGGCAAAACGGCTGGCTGAATTCTTTCATGTGCCGATCGATCTCTTCGTCTAAGACTCTGTGCGCGACAGCGGAATCGAATTTCGACGCCAGCCTTTTCAGG
>JBAUAJ010000132.1:0-1506 GCA_049675585.1 Thermoplasmata archaeon | reverse complement strand
GTTGAAAGCGGCAAAGCCGAACGGGAACTGGGCTTTCAGCCGGGCGCCGTCGAGCCGGCGCTCGAGCGCGCCGTTCGCTGGTACGGCGAGCACGGTTATCTCCGCGGCCGCACGGGAACAAAACCTGTCGCGCACGCGCAAGCAGCGTGACTTTTTGATACTCTATACGGGAACCTACATATAGCTTTGAACTTCCGCGGCGTTTGTCGCGGTGTATCGTGAATAATAAGCGGGGGATAGAGCCCCTGAGTGGCAGAAAGATCATTCGGTTGTCGGTTGGAAGATGAGAGTCCTCATTACATTTGCGCTCGCAAATGAATTCGCCCCGTGGCGAAAGTTGCGGCGCTTCGAACGCTTTTCCCCGGGCGCGTGGGACCAGACCTACGTTTCTCAATCGGGTTCCTGCGAACTGCGCGTTGTTCTCACCGGCGCGGGCCGTTTCGCGGCGCAGCGCGCTCTTGCACATGCCTTCGACGCAGATCCCGATATTTGCATCGTCTCCGGTCTTTCAGGCAGCCTCAAGGCATCCTACGCTCCCGGCGGAGTTTTGACGGCTCGGAGGGTCGCTGACGTCATGGGAACGCGGATGCTTTGCTGCGACGCGGAATTGGTTTCGCGCGCGGAGGCTTCTGGAGCCAAAGTTGTCGAGAAGTTTCTTGTTTCCGAACAGGTAGTGTCGACGGCGGAAGAAAAGCGCGCGCTAAGTTCATCCGGCGATGCAGTGGATATGGAGAGCCTGTATATTCTCGCCGCGGCGGCGCAGAGGGGAATTCGGTCCGTGGCAATTCGTGCGATCAGCGATGGCGCTGACTCAAACCTTCCGCTCGATTTCAATGGTGTTTTCAACGAGCGCGGCGCCGTGAGCATTCCGAAAGTGATCGGACAGGTGGTACGGAAGCCGGGTCGAATCCCTGGATTGTTTCGGCTCGCAAATGAAAGCGAACTTGCGGCAACATCGCTCGCGCGATTTCTCGAGGCGTATATTCAGGGTATCGAATTAGGCCCGTTGCCTGAGATTGCAAAGGCCGAGGCGTTGGCGGTATGAGCCACACGATCACACAAGTTGGGTCGAGCGAGTCTCGCCAAAGCAATGGCGGCCAGATGCGCGCCGGCGTCTATCGTGGCAAGGGCCGCGTGGTCGTCGAGCAAGTTCCGATTCCCGAAATTGGTCCGGGCGAAGTGCTCTTCCGCGTGGCGGCGTGCGGCATCTGCGGCACTGACATCAAAAAGATTCATCACGGCTTCATTGCGCCGCCGCAAATTCTGGGCCACGAGCTCGCCGGCACCGTCGTGAAGACAGGTCCCGGCGTTACGAAATTCAAGACCGGCGACCGCGTTGTCAGCTTTCACCATATTCCCTGTGGCGTGTGCTTCTACTGCGAAAAGAAACTATTCTCGCAGTGCGCGGGCTACAAGAAAGTGGGGCTGACTGCGGGCTTCGATCCCAATGGTGGCGGTTTTGCCGAATACGTTCGTGCCATGCCCTGGATCGTCGAGCGTGGGATG
>JBAUAJ010000131.1:0-1630 GCA_049675585.1 Thermoplasmata archaeon | reverse complement strand
CTTGAGATATGTCCAATCCTACTTCTTCTTCTTTTGGTGTGACTCTAACTCCACCTGGCCAAATTGCATCTTGGATTCTCCAAATGATGTAAGTTATGCCAAAGGACCAAGCTGCACCAAATCCTGCACCCATACAATTAATTACAAACTGCATTGGGTTTCCAAAGAAGAGACCATTGTGTCCAAATGGATTGATTCTGACTTCACTGAATGCACCTGTAAGTAATGCACCAACAACACCGCCCATTCCGTGTACACCCCAAGTATCCAGCGCATCATCTATTCTTGCCCTGTTCTTGATTAATACACAGTAGAAGAATACCGTTGCACATGCAAATCCTACTATTATTGATGCCCACGTTCCAATGAAACCAGAGGCTGGCGTGATTGCTACAAGTCCAGCTACAGCTCCGTTTACCGCACCTATGGCACTAGTCTTTCCTGTATGTGCCCAGCTTAAGAACATCCACCATATTGCTGCAACCGCAGTTGCAATGTTGGTGTTCTGGAATGCTTGTGTTTCAAGGAAACCAGCAAATCCTGCACTACCAGGGTTGAAACCAAACCATCCAAACCAAAGTAATGATGCACCCAAAATTATAAGCGGAATTGAGTGTGGTTCAAATGGTGCCTTGCCATATCCTATTCTTCTTCCCAAGAACATTGCGGTAGCTAAACCTGCAAATCCTGAGGTGATGTGAATGACTGTTCCACCCGCAAAGTCTTCCGTACCGATCTTGGCTAACCAGCCCATCGCGGTACCCTGACTTGCAAGAGACCAGTTTGCATGTCCTACGAAATCATAGACAAATGTAGTCCACAATACAACATGTATTAGAAATGCACTCATCTTTACTCTGTCAGCATAACCAGCTATGGCAAGTGACGGAGTGATGGCAGCGAACATGAGTTGGAACATCACATAGGCTAAGTGAGGAATGGTTGGAGCATATACATCGGCTGGTGCATTGTGCGATACGTTATTCAAGCCTACCCAGTCAAGATTTCCGATAAATCCAACAGGATCAGCAGAAGGACCAAACATTATCGAGTATCCAAAGACTACCCATTGAACACTGACAATTGCATAGACCATGAATGCCTGTAAAATTACTGTTAGAGAGTGCTTTCTTCTTGTAAGACCTCCATACAAGAATCCCACACCACCAGGAGTCATGATCATGACGAAGACTGCTGCTGCGTACATGAAGGTTGTATCTCCTGTATCTATACATGGGGCATTACTTCCACCGAACGTTCCATTACCTGGTGGTATCATCGGCTGAGCACAGTGAAGCTCATTAGTTTTATTAGGATCTGCAAGAGCTCCTAACGGACCAAACTGAGCGTGTGCATCCTGTATTGCCGTGAATCCAGATAACCCGACTATTAAGCCTGCGAGCACAAAAACTACCGGCCATTTGTGTTTTGTTACTATCTGTATTGGCGATTTAGAAATTGTCTCCAGCATCTTTGGATAGAGAAGTTTCTCATCTATAAAAGGCATTTTATCCTAAAATATTTTTTTTATGATATTATACCATTTAAGATCCAAATTTTGTAAAAATTTTGGTATCATAGAATTTGAAAAAATTCTAAATAAAATTATTATACAACATCCTAACTAAAC
>JBAUAJ010000130.1:0-1981 GCA_049675585.1 Thermoplasmata archaeon | reverse complement strand
TTGTGATCCTGATCGAGGCCGTGCTTTTCGTGCTGCCCAGCGCCGCCCACGAGTTCAGCCAGACGCATATGCCGGGTTTCGTGCGCCTGTTGTTGGGATGGGGCGAGATCATCGGCTGCATTCTGCTGCTGATTCCGCGAACCGCGATCCGCGGCGCATGGCTGCTGATCGCGGTTTTCATGATGGCGATCGTGATTCACCTGTTGCACGGCGCGTACAACGTGGGCAATCTGGCGATCTACACCGCCGCCGCATTCGCTGTGGCATCGGGAGAGTGAATGACCGGGGGCGAGATTATTGAACGATTCGAGCGCGGGGAGATTGGCGAAGATGCATTCCATCACGCGGATCATGTCCGCCTGGCGTTCGCCTACCTCTCTCAGTATCCGGCGCTGCAAGCACTCGAGAAGTTCACTTGCGCGCTGAAGCAATTTGCGGCCGCGCACGGCAAGCCGCAGCGTTACCACGAGACCATCACCTACGCCTACTTCTTTCTGATTCGCGAGCGCATGGCGCGCTCGGATGGTAAGGACTGGGACGGGTTTGCGCGCCGGAACCCCGATCTGCTGGTTTGGAAGGGTGGGATTTTGGCTGGCTATTACCGGGAGACGACGTTGCAGTCTGACCTTGCCCGAACCGTTTTCGTTTTGCCCGACAAGTGCGGGTGATCTGGCTCTGTGCGCGCGGCTCTTGAACCGCGGGCGAGTCAGCGCTACTATGGCATGCTCACTGGATCGAGGAACAAAGGGACGCCATGCCGCAGAATTACGTTCCCATCTTTATTTTTGTTGCGATCGTCGGAACCTTGCTTCCGATCACTTTGTTGCTGGCGAAGCTGGTCCGTCCAAACAATCCCAGCAAGGCGAAGCTCATGCCGTACGAATGCGGCATTGACCCGATCGACAGCGCCCGTGGACGTTACACCGTGCGCTACTACATCATCGCCATTTTGTTCGTCGTGTTCGACGTAGAAACAATTTTTCTTTTTCCGTGGGCGGTGAAGTTCAAGGCCCTCGGCCTGTTCGGGCTGGCCGAGATGCTGATTTTCCTGGTGATCCTGATCGTGGGCTACATCTGGGTTTGGGGAAAAGGCGCGCTGGAATGGGTGTAGTCATCTTCGGCGGGTCACTCGCAGACGGCCGATTCCTCGGCAGAGTCAGTCAGGTCCACGGCGGCGCAGCGGAGCGAAGGTTCCGCGGCCTGCGAACTGAAGCATGAGCACGGTGCCAAACAATCCGATCGATAGTTCTGCGGGCGAGACTTTTGCCGCCAGCCGCTGGACGCAGGGCAACTTCTTTTTCCCCACCAAGCTGGTCGTCAGCCCGCAACGGGTCAGCCGCGTCAAGGCGCGACTGTTCGGCAGCAACGAAGAAAGCATCCCCATGTCGAAGGTTGCTTCGGTACATATTTCGACTGGCGTGTTCTGGGCGGAGATTGTGATTGAATCGACCGGCGGGACCGATCCTATCACCAGCCATGGTCACCGCAAGCGCGATGCGCAACGCATCCGCGACTTGATTGAGACGTACCAGGCGCAGGCGCGCGGCTAGGAAACCTCGACCGGCATAGCGACTGCACCCAACTGTCACGTTGATCGAACTTGGCGGCTCGCGTGTCAAACACTGCGCTCAGCGGGACATTCGGCTGGCCATGGAGGAGGGATCGACCGGCGTTGACACCGTATCCTCAAGCTGATAAAAGTTAACGTTCTTCCTAACGCAGGCCGCGCCGGAGGTTTGTGCCTCCACCAGGTATGCCGGACGAAACCAAATCTCCCGCGTCGTCACTGCCGGAAGGTGAGCCGAAACCTGCGGCCGAGCCGACTCCACCGGCAAAGCCCGCTGCGGCCGCGCCTGCCGCCCCTGCCGCGGTTAAACCCGCCGCGGCTCCTCCTAAGCCCGCAGCTCCGGTCCCGACGCCATGGGATTCGCCGATGGTGGCGAAACTCAAGCGCACATACGGATCTGGCATTGAGGCTCTG
>JBAUAJ010000129.1:0-20304 GCA_049675585.1 Thermoplasmata archaeon | reverse complement strand
ACGACCCGATCGGCTCGTGCCCGGGCCGCGTCGCCTCCGCCGCCCGGACCTTGCGTTCCAGCACGGCGCCCCGGTCGAACCCGAGCAGCCCGAGATAGTGCTCGGCGGCGTCGAGCAACGCGTCCTCGGGTACCAGTCCGACGATCTCTGATTGTTTCACTCCGGTCCCGTTCGATTCGGCGGCCCGCCGGACCGCGTCGAAGGCTCGGTGGATGGGCGTCGTCCGGTAGTCGGTAAGGTTCATCGACACCTGGGCGAGGCCGAGCTCCTTGAGCTCGAAGCCGAGCGCCTTCACTTCCGGAAGACCGCCGTCGCGGGCTCGCACCAGCTTCGCGATCCGCTTCGCGACCGCCACGTCCGGCGTCGTGAGGTTCACGTTAAACGCGATCAGTACCGGGCGGGCGCCGATCGCCACGGCGCCGGCGGTCGGGTGCACCCGGGCCGGCCCGAAGTCCGGGGCTCGGGCGGGATCGGCGGAGATCGTGACGCGGATCCCCTCGAACTGCCCCTCCCGCACCTTCGCGAGATCGGCGCGCTCGGGCCGTCGTGCCGCCTGAGCGTACAAGTAGACCGGTATGGCGAGATCCCGAGCGACCCGCTCTCCGAGCCGCTCGGCCAGCCGGACGGCTTCGGCGACGGTGGACGTCCCGAGCGGCACGAACGGCACCACATCGGTCGCGCCCATACGCGGGTGCTCTCCTTGGTGCTTCGTGAGGTCGATCGTGGCGGTCGCGACCTCCATCATCCGGAACACCGCTTCGACCAGCGGCTCTCCCTCCCCGAACAGCGAGAGTACGCATCGATTGTGATCGGCGTTCAGCTCGACGTCGAGGACGGTGACCCCGCCCACGCTGCGAGCCGCGTCGGCGATCTGGCCGACCTTCGCGGCGTCCCGCCCTTCCGAGAAGTTCGGGACGCACTCGAACGGGGTCATGGTGTCGACCCCCCGAACGTGTCGAGCATCGTCTGCCGGGCCCGGGCCTCCGTTGGGGAGGTCGCCGCTACGGGCCGATGGCGGGCGCGGGCGATCGCGGCCCGGACCCGCTCTTCCGCGAACCCGTGCTCTTCGACCAGGATCCGGAGCACGGACGTCTCGTCCACCGGACCGAACGCGGGCGGGGAGACCTCCGCGATGTTCGGATGTCGGAAGATCTCGGCGACCTCGTGTGCCTCCCCCGGGTCGATCCCCACGCGGGAGAGCGTCGTGTCAAAGCCGAGGTGTTGCTGCACGAGCTTGAGGGCCTTCTTCGGCCCGTAGCCGCGGGCACCGTCGTTGAAATCGGTCCCGACGATCACTCCGAGGAGGATCAGCTCCTCGTCGGAGATCCCCAGGTTCGTGAGCAGCTCGGCCCGGTCGATCAGCTGGGCGTCGGCGGCCTTTCCGCCTCGCCCACGGGCGGCCAGCCCCCGAACCAATCGCGGAGCACCGAAGAGCAGGGTGTCGTAATCCTCCGAAGCGGTCCCCCAGGTGATCCCTCGGGCCGACATCGCCGCCGCCTGGGCTTCTCCTTCTCCGGGGGCCTGTACCGCGGGGACTCCGAGCGATTTGAGCAGGGCGACAAGCTCCTCGACCATCGGTCGGGTGAGGTGCGAGGTCTGGGCCGCCTTCCGCCGGGCGGTCTCCAGGTCGCCCGCGGCGAGCGCTTCCCGCCACTCCCCCTCGGCCTTCTCCTTCGAGGCGATCCGGTGGCGGATCGTGCCGGCCTTGCGCTCGGGGGGTCGGCCGTCGAACACCCAGACCGGAAGGACCCCTTCGTGGAGCAGGGAGGTGGTCCGGTAGAAGACGCCCATGAGGTGGCTGGTCACGCGACCCTGCGCATCGGAGAACAGCTGCCCGTCGCGTTGACGCATCGTCGCAAGAAACTGGTAGGCCGCGTTGAACCCGTCGACCGCGAGGGTGCGCCCGGCGAGCGATTCCCAGGAAAGCTCCTGCGCCGAGACGATCTCCCGCAGCGGGAGTCCCATGAGGCGCTCGAGCGGCGCAAGAGTACTTGGGCTCTGCCCTGAGGCGACCGATCCGTCCGCCGCGACCCCACGGCGCTATAGGGAGGCGCGACTCGCGACCGGGGGAGGCGACGCCGTGGAGTTTGCCTGGAAGGACGAGACGCCTGGTGCGGCGGCGCCGGCCGCGGGCGGCGTGATCCTCTCTTCGTTCCCGAGCGCGGGCCTCGCGACTACGGTCGCGGGCCACTACATCGTCCGGGCGCTGAAACTGCCCCGAGTCGGGCGGTTCGACTCCCTGGATCTCACTCCGGTCGCGGTGGTGCAGGCGGGCGAGGTCAACCCGACGATCCGCGTCTATGGCCGACCCGACCTCGCTCTTGTGCTCTCCGAGTTTCCTCCGACCCCACCGCAGGCGAACGCGATCGCGCAGACGATCCTCGACGTCGCCGAGCGCCGCAAAGCGCGTCTCGTCGTTTGTCTCGAGGGGGTCGTGCCCCATCCGGTCGGCGAGGAAGCGGAATCTGCCGTTCCTTCGGCGCAAGACGAGGAGGAGCACATGTGGGTCGCGTTCTCCCGTCGCGAACCGGAGGTCGTGCGCGCGTTCGAGAGTACGAACGCCCGGGCCCTGGAGGAAGGGGTGATCGGCGGGGTCTCCGGCGCCATGCTCGTCCAGGGGATCGGACGGACCGTGCCCGTGGCGGCTCTACTCGTGAGCGCGCGCTCCTCCGAAGGGCTGCCGGACCACCGCGCCGGCGCGGCGCTGATCGAGACGCTCGATCGCCTGCTCCCCGAACTCAAGATCGATACGGGGCCGCTCCGAAAGCAGGCGGAACAGATCGAGAAGATGCTCCGTGCCGCGATCAAACGACCGACACCGACAGGGGATGCGCCGCCCGACTCCGCGCCCACGCCGGGCATGTACGGCTAGTTCGCAGCCGAGCCGGGGCCCCGTCCGCTGTGCTCAGGCTAGGTGAACGATTCGCGGTATGTCAGCAGATAGAACGATCCCACGATCATCACGCCGATCATGAACAGGATCGAGATCGGGTTCGACGAAAACCAGGCGATGGTGACGCCGATCCCTCCCGCCGGGAGAAGCAGGAAGACGAGCACGGTGAACAGGCGGCCGTCCATCGGTGCCGAGCGGAGCCGACGCCCCTTATAACATTAGAAGAAGGGAAGGTGCGGGCAGGGTCTCCCCCACCCGCTTCGTGCGGCCTAGGGAGGAGTCAACGGACGTGCGGTATCGACGACCTCGAACGTGAGTTCAACTTCCGCCCCGCCGAGCGCCGCCGGGAGGATCGGAGGCGACATCGGCGCTCCCCCGGGGTGGGCGGGTGGGACCATCGTGAGGGCGGGAGCCTCGACCGAGGCCTCTCCCGAATAGGGAGCGGCCTGAGCCATTTGCGCGAGATGAGGCCCGCCCAGGAGCGCTTCCACCGGTCCGAGGAACGCGCTTTCGATATGGTCTTGGATCACCTGGGCCCAGTGCCGGCCCAGATCGCGGAATGCCGTTTTGCCGAACGACGAGATCAGGCTCTCGTTGTCGAGGGTCTGGAGCGTCGCCGAGCCACGCTCCCGCTTCTCCGCGAACGATTCGATGAAGTGAAGTCGCCCGATCGCCCGGTCCGCGAGCGCCCGGCGTTCTCCTTCGCAACGGAACGGCTTGATGACGAATGCGCTGACGATCTCCGCGTTGCGCGAGGCGATGTCCAACACATGGGGAAAGGCGCCACTGCCCGCGCCGCCGCCCAGGCTACCCGCGATCACAACGAAGGTCGCTCCACGGAACACCCGCTGGAGAGCGGGTTCCGCCGCGCGCGCGAGCACCCCTCCCACGACCGGAGAGCCGCCCGTGTCGCGATCGTCGCCGGTGTCCGGACCGAGATAGATGCGTTGATCGTACTCTTCGAATCCCTCGACCTTCGGGTCGCAGTTGATGGCGACCGTCTCGAGGTGGCGGATGTGGCGCTTGGCGACCTCGTGGCCGATCCGGATCGCTCCGCCGCCGACCGCCGCGAAGACGATGCGAACGTCCTGCCCCAAACGGAGGTGGTTTTCCCAACTCCCCTCTACGGGCTCGATGCCGTTCGACGCGCTCGGCTCACTCCTCGATCGTTCGGTCTCGTAGGTTGCCACAACCCCCCCTGGACCCGTCCTCCCTCACTCCGCGCTACTACCGCCCGACGAACCCCTTGCGCTCGAGGTCCTTCGCGCTCTCCTGGAGCGCGCCGACCTGGGTGCGGGTCTCTGCCGCCTCGCGCACCTGGGCGCGAGCTTTCTGGGCGAGTTCGGTGACCTTCAGCTCCAACGCACCGCGGCGGACCAGCATCGCCAAGGTGTCCTTGACGGCGTGCCGGTTGCCGGTGTGGTGGGCGAAGGCCTCGAGCTCGGCGAACTCCTCCGGAGTCAGCCGTACAGGTACCTCCAGGTACCCTTCGGCATCGACCGGCGGGGTCGGGGCGGTCGACAGCGCCCGGGAACGCAGGAATGCGTGCAGCGCTGCCCGCATGAGCTCCGACCGGGTCGGGAACTCGCCCGCTGAAACGAACGAGTCGACCAGTCGAAGCTCACCGCGGTTGCACCGTAGGGCGATGCGCGCATCCTCGGCGTCTCGCCGGGGGGCCTCGGGCTCGACGGATCGAGCCTTCTTCCCATTCGGAGCGTTGTCGAACACAGCCAAGCACACCGATGTGGAATCCTGATACTTAAACTGAGGCATTGTGGACTGTCGGGAATGCGGCTCATTCAGTAATCGGCCGCGCTCTGACGTGTCGAACAATAACGGGGAGCGGTCGAACGATGAGTTTCCTACGCTACCATCAGTATAACTTCGGGCCGACGCTGGCTCGATCGAACAGGTCCTGTCCGCTCTTCCGTTCGTCGGGCCGGACCCGGAGAGGGTAAGTCGGATGTGCACGTTAAACCGTTCGATACGGGCGCGATCCGCTGTGGCGGGCCGGCGGAGGATCCATTGCTCGACGGGCGGGCGGACGGTTTTTCTCTCGAGTGGGTACGGGTTAATGCGCATTAGTGTGTCGTGCGTCAATTGACGATGCATGAATCGACAATTGTTGTTTCCACTGGGGTATGCATTCATATAGTGGACCCTCGACATAGGGGAACCCGCGGGTCGCAAGGCCCATTGGAGGAAACGAGAGGATGAACGTCTTTGGCGAGAATACGCGAAGGTGGAGAAAGAACCGTCAGCGGGGGGTGTCGCCGATCATCGCGACCATCCTGCTGGTGGCTATCACCGTCGTGTTGGCAGCGGTGCTGTACGTTCTCGTCTCCGGGCTCACGCGCACCGGGGCGAGCACGCCGTACAGTCTGGGCATGACCCCGTCGGCGGGCGGACAGCTCGGGTCGGGGACCAACTGGTTCGATAACCTGGCGCTCAGCCCCACCTCGGGCCTGACGACCAGCATGTTCGGACTCTCGATCGTGAGCCCCGCGGGCACGACCTATGCGCTCGCAGCGGCTGTGGGCGGAACTGGTTGTACCCTCGGTGCAACGTTCGCCACGGGCGCGGCGGCATGCAACGGGCCGGCGGCGGCGGGTTGGTTCGGCCTGATCCTCACCTCAGGTGGGGTCATCTCCGCGACCTATCTGCTCTCGGGCGGCGCGGGCCTCTGGACCTACAACACCGGAAGCACGATCGCCCTCAACAGCGGCTACACGCTCGAAGTGATTTCCTTCGCGCAGCTCAACGGCAACGACTACACGATCTCCGCGTTCTCCACCGGGACGTCTTCCGTCTCCGGGTCGGGAACCCTATAATCGAGGAACCCGACAACGGAAACTGACGAACCAGAAGGAAAACGCAGAGGAACCAAAAAATGAACGCGAAGCAGAGCAAGATTCGACTCGGGCGAGCGCGGCGCCGTAAGTCGGAGCGCGGGGTTTCCCCGATCATCGCTACGATTCTCCTGGTGGCCATTACCGTAGTTCTCGCGGCCGTCCTGTACGTGCTGGTGTCGGGCTTGACCCGCACCGGCGCGAGCACCCCCTACGAGCTTGGCATGCAGCCGGGCCAGGCGGGCACGGGCGGCTCGGGCACCACGTGGACCGACGTCATCTCCCTCTCGCCGACGTCGGGCCTGACGACCAGCCTGTTTGGGATGAAGGTCATCACGCCCAGCGCCACCACCTACCCGACGGTCGCCGCCGCGGGCTGCACGCCGATCACGAGCGGCACGGTCGCTCCGTCGTCCTGTACCGGAGTCGCTGGCGACTGGTACGCGGCGCTGACGAGCCCCTCGACGGGGTACATCGTAGCCCTGTACTCGGGCGCGAGCGGGGCATGGTCCTACGCGTCGGGCTCGACGGTCGCCCTGACGAACGGCTACCAGCTGTGGATCATCACGGGCGCCCAGGTGACGGGAAACTCGTACACGCTTTCGGCCTACAGCACCGGGACCTCCTCGGTGAGCGGGTCGACGCTCCTGTAAGTTCGAGCTCTCGAACGAGCGACCAACCCTTTCCCCGGGCGTCCCTCGGACCGACACGGTCCGCGGGACGCTCCCTCTGATTTTCAAATTTGAGGCGGGAGTCGACTCCGCCGACCCCAAGATCGATCCAAAGGGCAGGGGGACTCCCCTCGGAAGCTATCCGACCCTACCGGGCGAGGTAGGCCACCCGAATGTCTAAATACCGCCCCCCCGCCTTTCAATCACTGCGGGCGACCTCGGAAGCCCGTAAATCGATGACTGTCCCTTCCACCCCCCGCGCGCGCGCTTCGCTCAATCGGCGAATTCGCCGCTCTCCGTTCGGGCGCCGGGCGACTCGGCGCGGAGTCTCGGACGTCGTCGCGACGATCCTAATCCTTGCGTTGACCGTCACCCTGTTCGCTTCGATCTTCGCCTTCGTCGGCTCCTTTCCCGCCCCGCCTCCCCAGAACGTGAGCCAGTTCCAGGCGTCGCTGGTCCGAACGGCCAATCAGTCGTATATCTCGGCGCTCAAGATCGACCACCTCACCGGGCCGGCCGTTCCGGGCAGCGACCGGATCTACCTCGAGACCGCAGTAAAGCATCCCAACTGGCAGTTCTCGATCAGCGGCGGAATTCCGATCTACTGGGGCCTCTCTACGAACACCTCCACCGCCTCGTGGAGCTTCGGTCAGTACTGGAGCACGACGTTCACGAAGCTGATCAAGGTCCCGGACAACATCACTCTCTACGTGCTGACCCCCAACCAACTCCTCTATTCCGTCGTACTGCCCGGGCTGGTCGTCAACACTCCTCCCGCCATTCTCGCTTCGGGGATTAACCCGACACCGGTCGCCACCGGGACCGCGTTCCAGATCTGGGCGTCACTGGGTGGAACGTTGACCGGCCTCGTAGCCAAGGTGAACGTGGGATCAATCCCAGGGCTGGCCGGCAACTTCTCCCTGACATTGCAGGGGAGCGGTCTGTACGCTTACACCACGACGGGAGGCGCCACTACGGCGGGGACTTACTACGCCATCCTCTACATCACCAATTCGTTGGGGCAGGTCGCCTCGACATCTGTACCGGTCGTCGTGTCGGGGACTGGGACGGGGTCGAACGGGCTTACCGTTGCCGTGGGGATGTCGCCGCAACCGCCGACGCTCCCTCAACAGACCACTACTCCCTACTTCTGGGCGACCGTGACATACACTGGCTCGAAGACGGCGTCGCTGTACGTCAACTTCAGCATCTCCCAGGTAGCGGGCGGCCGCTCGAAAGTCCTTACGGTCGTCAACACGGTCCCCGGCACGGGCGCCACACCGGTGTCCATGACCGGGCCGTCCTCGGTCACCATCTACAGTCAGGCGGCCTCTGGGTTCGATAACTGGCTCCTCAACAGTTCCGTCGTGATCTCCGCTCCGACGGTCCTGGTCGGAGTAGGGACCGCGACCGGATCCACGGCCTTCTCGACTCAGAATCTGGTAGGCGGGTTCGTCCAGGTGACCTCTTCGACCACGGGGGCACTCGGCCACAAGGTGACGACCTTCGCCCACACGTGCACCACGGGTGGGGCGTCTCCGACCTGCCCGTTCGTCTTCGCCACGGTCTACGACAACTTCACGACCGGGCTCGGCGGGCCGACGACGGTGACCTTCGCGGGGCTGTGCTGGGCGAACACGACTAGCGGCGCAGTCCACGACTACGAGTTGCCGGTCACGGGTGTCCCCTCGACTCCGGTTACTCAGGGGCTCTCCACGATTCTAAACCTACTCGGCGGGTCGACCCGATGGGGCGGGATGTCCGCCGGGAGCTACGCGATCCACATTTGGCTGACGATCAAGTCCGGTGGGGCTGGAACACCGGTCATCGGCTACATCTACGACTCGTTCCACGTCACCATCACCTAAGCGCGTTTGCGCGCGCGAGATCCGATCAGCCCGGTGGGGTCGGGGAGTTTCCGCTCAAGGGAGAGCCGCACTTCCAGCATTTGGCTTCGCCGGCGTAGACCACCGCACCACAGTTGGGACACGAGTGTTCACCGGGGGCGGGGCTGGCGGCTGCCGCGGACGCTGGGGCGGACGCGAGGGGAGCGGTGGGGCTGCCCAGGCTAGGGGCGGAGGCGGCCTCGGCTCCCGAGGTCGGAGGGATCGGACCGGCATTTCGAGCTCGGGCCTCCTCCCGCCTGCGTTCCCGGTTCTTGAAGACCGCGTAGAGGAGCAGCACGGCGTAGAACGGAAGGCCGAGGTACAGGAAGTCCTCGAGATACACCGACGGCAGGACCACCTCGAAGAGGGTCCCGAAACTCCCGATGATCGGGCCCTCGATGCCGTTGTACTGCGGATCTCCGACCAGGAGAGTGTACGTCGGGACGTGGACCGCGAGGTTCTCCACCGCGAGGCCCATCTGCCACTCCCAGATCCCGTTCGATCCGAGCGTGTAGTTGAAATCGACCACGGTCGGCTGCGTGATCGGCTCGGCCGTCGCCCCGCAGGTCGCCGCGCTCGTCGGATCTCCGCAGAAGAACGCCGTGAGCGGGATGAACGGATACCCCCCGGCGCACACCCCCGAGGTGTTGCTCGTCGCGCCGGGGCAGGTGCTCACGAACACGCTGAGCCACAGGGGCCCGGAATCACCGAACGGCAGGTAGCGCGGATTGACGGTCGCCGACCATGTGAACTCGGTCGAGCTCGAGCCATGGAAGGGGGTGACCTGAGCGTCCGAGAGTACAGATCCGGTCGGGAGCCCGCTCTCCCGGAACTCCACGAGGTACGTCGTCAGAGCGAACGGCACGGAGATCCCGAGGGGGGCTCCGTCCACGACGAACGTGGCGTTGGGAGCGGGCGGGGTCTTGCCGTCGGCCGGCCCGACCTGATAGGTGTAGCTTCCGTTCGTGAAGTTGAACTGGATTGTCGTGAGGCGGGACGTGTGGTTGATCCCGTTCACCGACACCACCCAGGTGGAACCGCTGGCCAGATGGGTTTCGGTAAAGGTCGCGAGGTATCGGACCGGGGAGAATGCCACGATCACCCCGATCGGGTGGCCGGCGATCGTGACGCTGCCCGAGGGGGTGACGGTGTACCCGGCGATGGGTTGGACCGTGTAGGCGAGCGTACCGTTCGACAGGGAGAGTGAGATCGGCGCCGCGGTCGAGTTGACCGTCGTCGCTCCGACGCTCAGTTCCCACGCGGTGCCGGGGGCGAGTCCGGTTTCCGTGAAATTTGCGTAGTACGTCGTCGCATTGAACACGATCGGCGCGCCGGTCGGGCCCCCGTTGACCGTGATGGTGTTGAGACCGACGACCGGCGTGAAGCCGCGGGGCGTCCCGACCGTGTAGGCGTACGTCCCGTTCGAGAGCGGGACCACGACCGTGGCGGTAGACGAAGGGTGGGAGGCTCCGTCAACCGATATTGTCCAGCTCGAGCTGGGCGGAAGCTGGCTCTCCGTGAACGTAACGGGGTAGGTCACGGCGGTGAAAGTGACCGATTTCGACACCGGCGTCCCGGAAACCGTCACCGTGAGTCCGGGGGGGACCCCGAACTCCGCCGAAGAGGCTGCGTTGAACGGAGTCGTCCCGTTCGGGAGGGAGAGAACGATCGTGTCGCTCCAGGCGGTCGCCTGCGTCGCGAGGGCGGTGAGGCTCCAACCGGTTCCGACCGGGAGCCCGGTCTCGGTGAATGTCACCGGATACGCGCTCTTGGCGAACGCGACCGAGATTCCGCTCGCCGCGCCGTGGACTCGCGCGATCCCGGTCGAAGACGGAGGAACGTAGCCGGCGGCATCGGTGAGGCGGAAATTGTACGAGCCGTTCGGTTCCTGGAAGACGACCGTGGCTCCGGTCGAACTGAGCGAGGTCGACCCGACCGCGACCGTCCAGGAAGAACCCGCGGGGAGGCCGGATTCGGTGAACGTCAGGGCGTACTTCACTACCGTAAAGGCGACCGGAACGGAGACGGCATTCGTACCGATGACCACGGAGCCGGAGAGATTCGCGGTAAATCCGGGGATCGCTGAGATCGCATAATTTTCGGTCGAGGTGGGCAGCAAGAGGTCGATATGGCTCGACTGGGAGTGGACGGTCGTATTGTCGATCGTGACGCTCCAATCGACGCCCGTCGCCGGAGAGCTCGCAGCGGCGACCGGCACCAGCAGTTCGTTCGTGTACGTGAGGGTAACGAGGGGCGCCACCAGGAGCATGATGGCGAGCCCGGAGATCGCAAGATAGCGGGGTCGCTTGAGGCCGGCGTAGATCGGCAGCCAGAGGCCCACGATCAGGATCCCGGGGATCGCGACCAGCACCGAGATGTAGAACGTCCCGAAGACAACCGCCAGCCCGAGTCCGAGGAGCGCCGCTCGCCCGGCGGGGGTCTGGACGAAACTCCTAAGACGGCCGGGGCGTTGCTGCTGCACGGAACGGGCCGTCAGTCCCGGGTCCCCTTAATAATTCGTTGATGACCGCCGCGTCCGCTCCTCCAGCCACCTCCCGCCGCTCGTCGGTGCTGGTCGTTCTGGACGGCCTCGCGGACCGCCCGCACCCCGACACCCAGGATCGATCCCCGGTCGAGGCCGCCGCCACACCCCATCTCGACCGGCTGGCGGGCCTGGGGCAGCTCGGAGATGCGGTGGTCGTGGCGCCCGGCGTTGCACCGGAGTCGGACGCCGGAGTGTTCGCGCTGCTCGGATACGATCCCGCCCTGGACTCGCCCGGTCGCGGGGTCCTGGAAGCGCTGGGCGTGGAGATCCCGCTCGCCCCGGAGGATATCGCCCTCCGACTCAACTTCGCCACGACCGATGGGGCGGGGACGATCGTCGATTCGCGGGTGGGCCGGACCCTCGGTACCTCCGAATCCCAGGATCTCGCGCGGACGCTGACGGCCGCCGACCTGCTTTCCGACCTCGGCATTCGGGCGGAAGTGCGGACCACGGTCGGCCACCGAGGGGTGCTGTGGCTACACCCGACACGGGACGGACCGCTTTCGCCGACGATCTCCAACGCCGACCCGTTCTACGACCGCGTCGGAGGAATGGGGCAGGCCCGCCGCCCGGACGTGCCGCTCGTGCGCCGGGTGGAGCCGCTCGAAGATTCTCCGGCTGCGACCCGATCCGCGGAGGCCGTGAACCGGTTTCTAGCGGCCGCGCAGCCGCTCCTCGCCGGACATCGGGTGAACGCCCGACGGGCGATGGGGGGGAAGAAGGTGGCGAACGCGATCCTCGTGCGGAACGCCGGAGCGTTGCCACGTGCTCCTCTGCCGTCGTTCTCCTCTCGATATGGAATCTCGGGAGCCGCGGTGACCGAGATGCCCGTCGAACGGGGGATCGCGCGTGTGCTGGGGCTCGAGGACCGGTACCTGGGTCCCATGACCGGGGACCGCGACACGGGATACCGGGAGCGGGCACGGGTCGTTCGGGAGATGGCCGGCCGATTCCCGTTCGTCTACGTACATCTCAAAGGGCCGGACGAGCCCGGTCATGACGGCCTCGCGGACGCGAAACGAGAGGTCGTAGAAGCGATCGACCGGTCGTTCTTCGGCCCGTTCCTCGACGGGATCGATCTCTCGACCGTTCGCATCCTCGTCACGGCGGACCATGCGACCCCGTGCATCCTAAAGGGCCATTCGGACGATCCGGTAGAGCTCCTCGTCGCAGGGAGGGGGGTCCCCGCATTCTCGCCGGGAGGCGCGCCGAAGTTCGGCGAGACCGCGGCGGCGCGGGGACCGTTGGGCCATCGCCGCGGTCGCGATGTGCTCCCGCTGTTGCTCTCCGACCCGTTCCGCCCCGGCCCCGTATGAAGGCGCGTTCGCTGACGGTCCCCCGCGACCGGGGCGAAGCGGTACGTCAGCGACTCGCCGAAGCCGGCGCGCTTCGGACGGATCTCAAGATCGCGGCGGACTCGGTTACGATCGTCTTTCCCGTAACAGACTCCGGAGCGATCGGACCGGACTGGGGGACGCTCGGAGAGGCGGAGTTCGATCCCCGGGGGGCGGAAAGCCCATCGGACTATCGAGAGCTGATCGGCGGGCCGGCGGCGGACCGGGACCTGCTTCCGCGATCGTTCGACGTGGTCGGGGATATCGTCCTCGTACGGTTGCCTCCCGAGCTGCACGCCCGGGCCCGTGAGATCGGGGAGGCACTGCTCCGATTCGTCCCTCGAGCCCGGCTGGTGGGATGGGATCAGGGGGTGCATGGCCCCGAGCGCCGCCGCCGGATCGAGCGCCTCGCCGGAACGGGGGGCTGGGCAACGATCCACCGCGAGAACCGGTTGGAGCTCGAGGTCGATCTCGAACGGGCGTACTTTTCTCCGCGACTCGCGCTCGAGCATGCGCGCGTCGCCGCGGAGGTCGCCGGCGGCGATCGGGTCTACGATCTCTGCTGCGGCGTCGGGCCGTTTGCCGTGCATATCGCGCGCGACGCACGCGCCCGAGAGGTCGTGGCTGTCGACTCGAACCCGGAAGCGATCGCCCTCCTCCGACGAACTCTCGCGCGATATGGGTTCGGAGCCCGGGTGCGTGCCGTCGAGGCCCGGATCGAGTCGTTCCTCCCCGACCGGGAGCCGTTCGAACGCGCCATCCTCAATCTTCCCCACGAAGGAATTAAGTACGCACCCTCGGTGGCACGGGTCGTCGCGCCGTCGGGACGGTTTTACTATTACGAGATCGTCCCCCGGTCTAAGTTCGAACACAGAGGGGACGTGATCGCGGGCGGACTCGAGCCGATCGGAGAATGGCGCACCGTCGCGGCGCGCGTCGTGCATCCGTACTCTCCCGACTCCGACCTGGTCGGTTTCGTCTTCTCCCGCGCCGGGGTCTAAGCGAGGTCGCATGGCGCTCGTGGTCGATCTCGCGAGTGTCTCCGACTCCGACCTCGCGCTCGTAGGCGGGAAGGCCGGTAAGCTCGGCGAACTCGTGCGCCACGGTCTTCCGGTGCCGCCGGGGATCGTCGTCACGACCGATGCCTACGCCGCGTTCGTCGAGGCGACGCCTCTCCGTACGATCATTCCCGAGGCGCTCGCCTCCATCGACCCGGACCGCCCGCAGTCGGTCGAATCGGCGGCGTCCCGGATCCGCTCGGCCTTCGAGTCCGAGCCGTTCCCCGAGGCGATGCGATCGGAGCTCGCCGCGGCGTACGAGAAGTTCCTGCACCAGCACGCCGCCCGATACTCGGCGGTCCGCTCGAGCGCCACGGCCGAGGACCTGGAAGGCGCCTCGTTCGCGGGGCTGCAGGAGACGTATCTGAACGTGGAGGGGACCGAGAACGTATTGGTGGCGATCCGGAAATGCTGGGGGTCGCTGTTCACCCCTCGGGTCCTCGTCTATCGACAGGCGAAAGGGTTCGACCACGCCACGGTTCGGCTCGCGGTCCTGATCCAGAAGATGGTCGACGCGACCGTGAGCGGGATCCTCTTCACCCGCGACCCGAACACCGGCGAGAATCACATGATCGTGGAAGCCGGCTGGGGCCTCGGCGAAGCGATCGTCGGCGGGGAGGTGACCCCCGACCACTATGTGATCGACGGCGCGACCCAGAAGATCATTCACAAGCAGATCTCCGAGCAGCGAGTGCGAATCGTCCGTGCGGAGAACGGCGGAAATCGGCGGGAGGACGTTCCGCCCGCCGACCGTTCCCGGCAGAAGCTGCCGGACCAGCGGCTCGCGCGCCTCGTGTCGCTCGCTCGTCTGATCGAATCGAACTACCGTCGCCCGATGGACGTCGAGTGGTGCGGCGATGCGGACGCCCTGTATATCGTCCAGGCCCGACCCGTCACTACGATCCCGACATCAACCGCACCCCGCTCGCCCAGCGCCCCCGCCCCGTCGAGCGAGGAGGGGTTGATCGTGCGGGGATTCGGGGCCGCCCCCGGGGTTGCCGGCGGCGTTGCCCGAATCCTGCGCGGCTCGGCGGAGATGGAGAAACTGAAACCCGGCGAGGTGCTCCTCACGACGATGACGACGCCCGACATGGTCCCGGCGATGTCGCGCGCCGCCGCGATCATCACCGACGAGGGCGGGATGACCTGCCATGCGGCGATCGTTTCGCGAGAGCTCGGCGTTCCGTGCGTCGTCGGAACGCGGGACGGTACCCGGCTGATCGCGGATGGGAGCGAAGTGACGGTCGATGGAAAGACCGGGTCGGTGTACCGAGGATTGCGTGCCGCTCCGGCCTCTCCCCCGGCCGGAGGGTCCGCTCCGGTCCACTCGGGTCACGGCGGCGGGGACTCCGCCCCCGTGACGGCGACCAAGATCCTGGTCAACGTCGGGGTTCCCGAGAAGGCCGAGGAGTACTCCCGGTTGCCGGTGTCGGGCGTCGGCCTCCTCCGCATCGAATTCATCTTCACGGCCCACGTTCGCGAGCACCCGCTCGCGCTGATCAAGAAGGGCAAGCGCGAAGAGCTCGTCCGGCGCCTCGCCGACGGGATCGGCAAGGTCTGCCAGGCGTTCCACCCGCGCCCGGTGATCATCCGAACCTCCGATTTCAAGACGAACGAGTACCGCGGGATGCCCGGCGGCGAGCCGTACGAGCCGCTCGAGGAGAACCCGATGATCGGGTGGCGGGGCTGCTCGCGGTACATTTCGCCCGTCTACAAGCCCGCGTTCGAGTGCGAGCTCGAGGCGATCCAGCGCGTGCGCACCGACCTCGGGCTCAAGAACGCCATGGTGATGCTTCCGTTCGTTCGGAACACCTGGGAGCTCGAGGAGATCGCCGTCACGATGCGCGAGGCCGGCCTCCGTCGCTCCCGCGACTTCAAGCTCTACCTGATGGCGGAGGTTCCGTCGACCGTCTTCCTCGCGGGGGAGTTCTCGAAGCACTGCGACGGATTCTCGATCGGTTCGAACGACCTGACGCAGCTCGTCCTCGGTGCCGACCGGGACTCGGAGACGCTCGGGCGGATGGGGTACTTTGACGAGCGCGACCCGGCCGTGCAGACGGCGATCGAGATGCTGATCCGCGGGGCGCATGCCGCCGGACGGACCGTCGGGATCTGCGGCCAGGGGCCGAGCGTCTACCCCGAGTTCGCAGAATTCCTGGTCCGTGAGGGGATCGATTCCATCTCGCTCAACGCCGACACGGTGCTCTCGACGATGCGGACGATCGCGTCCCTCGAGCAGCGGCTGAAGCTTGACGGCGTGCGCCGCCGGGACTGACCGGTCGGCGAATTCAGTGGGGCGGGCGCCATCGCGCCGGGCCCGGTGGTCCGGGGGGCGGCAGGGCGAGTTCGGCTTCGCGGGGAAGCTCGTACTCCACGAAGGAGGCGTGCTCGTGGAACCCCAGCGTCGCGAGGTGGGCCGAAGTCCGCGCGGAGTCGGAGAGGAGGCCGAATCGGGTGGTCACCGGGGGTGCGAGCTTCGTGCGGGCGTACGTGACGAGCGCCGATGCCGCGCCCTGACCCCGGGCCTCGGCGCGGGTCGTGACGAGATGGATCCCGGCGGCGGGGCCCGCCCGATAGACGAGCGCCGCCGAGACCGCCGATCCGTCCTTCCAGGCGAGGAGCGGAGTCAGCTCCTCCCCCGGGGTCGGATGGTGAACGGCGACCTCGATCGCGGCGTGGAGCTCGGCCCGTTCGGTCGGCTCGGTCCAGAACGACGCGACCAGATCGGTTTCGCCCGCCGCGGGACGAATCTCGAATGTCGAGTCGGGCGGCACGGGCGAGGCCTCCTCCGCGAGGAGCAGTTGGAGCGGAGCCGGGGTCGGACGAAAGGCGAATCGACGCAACCCTCGATCGACGTGCTCCGGCACGGGAGCGGAGACGCGGAACCGGGGGCGCAGCGCCCGCTGAAAGTAGTGATCCAGCGCGCGTTCGAAGAACGCGGCCTGGCGATCGACCGCCACGGACCCGACCTCCACAAAGTTCAGTCGCGGGCTCGGGATCTTCTCGTGCGTGACCAGGATCGCGCCGGGGATCTCGAGGGCGTATCCTCCGAGGGCCAGCACGAACCGTCGTTCCGCGCGCAACGCGGCGTCGACATCCCGCGATCGGTCCACCGGCGCCATGTCGTCCGAGAGCGGTCGACGGTTAAGGAGCCCGTCGGGGCCCCCGGGGCCGGCCGCGCGTGCGAACTGTTTATAGTCGGGTCGGCTCCCCGAGATTCGAGAACGTGAATCCGTCCGACATTCCGCCCGAACGCTCCATTCGACCGCCCGCGGTCATCACGGTCCTCGGCGGAGGCAACATGGGCAGCGGGATCGCGCAGAGCTGCGCTCAGGCGGGGTTCACCGTCCGCGTCCGCGACGTGGATGCGCCGGCGATCGCGCGCGGCCGCTCGCTGATCGAGAAGACGCTCGACGGTGCGATCGAGCGCGGCAAATCGACGCCGGCCCAGCGGGACGAGGTGATGGGCCGGATCTCGTTCACGACCGATCTCGCGGCGGCCGTGCAGGGAGCGACGCTCGTGATCGAGGCGGTGTTCGAGGAAGAGCTCGTCAAGCACGCGCTGTTCGCGGAGGTCGCCCCCCTCGTGGACGCGTCCACGATCGTCGTGACCAATACCTCCTCCTTCTCCGTTACAGCGCTCGGCCGCGGTTTTCCGGACCCCGGTCGTTTCGCCGGGCTCCACTTCTTCTTCCCGGCCGCGATCAATCGGCTCGTCGAGGTCGTCGGCGGCGAGTCGACCGAGCCGGTCGTCCGCGCGGCGCTGGTCGAGTTCGCGGAGACGCTCGGAAAGCTCCCCATCGAAACCGCCGACCGCGCGGGGTTCTGCGTGAACCGCTACTTCGTGCCGTTCCTCAACGAAGCGGTCCGGATCGCCGAGGAGGGAGAGGCGAGCCTCGCGACCATCGAGGAGGTCGGACGCGAGCTGTTCGGCGCCGCGCTCGGACCGTTCGAGCTGATGAACATCACCGGCATCCCGATCGCGTTCCACGCGCAGACCACGCTGCACCAGGCGTTCGGGCCGGCGTACGCCCCCGCACGTCGGCTCGAGGAGCAATTTCACGCCGGCACGCCGTGGGCGTGGCGAGAGACGACGGTCGAACCCGAGAAGAAGGCCGCCGTGCGCGAGCGCCTGCTCGGACTCACGATCGGGATCGCGACGCGCCTCGTCGAGGAGAAAGTCGCCACCGCCGAGGCGACCGATCGGGGCGCGGTCGTCGGGCTGCGCCGGCGCTGGGGTCCCTTCGCGCAGTTGAACGAGATCGGCCTCGCCGAGGGCCTGCACATCACGGAGGAGTACGCCCGCCGCTGGCACGGTCAGTTCCCCGTCTCGCGCGAATTCCATGAGCGGTCGGTGCACGGGGAGAAGAAGTGGCCGGTCGCCTACGTGCGGGTCGAGCGACGCGGGCCGGTCGCGTGGGTGCTCCTCGACCGCCCCGAGGTGCTGAACGCCCTGAGCTCGGAGCTGCTCGAGCAGCTGGGCGACACATTCCATTCGCTCGAATCCGACCGCTCGATCCGAGCGGTCGTCCTCGCCGGCTCCTCCTCCGTGTTCGCGGCCGGGGCCGACATCGCCGAGATGGAGAAGAAGACGCTCGCGGAGGGGATCGAGTTCGGGTTCTTCGGCCAGCGCGTCGCGGAACGGATCGAGCGGTTCCCCGCGCCGGTGATCGCGCTCGTGGAAGGGTATGCTCTCGGGGGCGGACTCGAGATCGCCCTCGCCGCGGATATGATCGTGGCCGTCTCGGGCGCCCGGCTGGGACTGCCCGAGGTGACGGTCGGCATTCACCCGGGAATGGGCGGCGCGACCCGGCTGACGCGCCTGATCGGACGAGCGCAGACGAAGTTGCTCACCTACACGGGCGTTCCGGTCACGGCGGAGGAGGCCCACCGGCTCGGGTTCGTCGTGACGGTGGTTCCCGCGGCGACCGCGCGGGCGGAGGCTCAGGCGCTCGCGGAAACGATCGCGTCCCGGGCTCCGCTCGGAGTTCGGTGGGTCAAGCAGGTGATCGATCGCGGGATGGACGCTCCGCTGGCCACGGCCCTGTACCTCGAAGGCGAATCCGCGGGCCACACGTTCGGGACGTCGGACCGGAACGAAGGGATGCGGGCGTTCCTCGAGCGGCGCAAGCCGTCGTTCGAGGGAAAGTAGGCGGCGCCCTAGGCGCCGGACTCGACGAGAGCGCGGTAGGCGTCCGCCGACAAGAGACCCGATTCATCGAGCGGACCCGAGAGCTCGAGCCGGAACAGCCACCCGTTCCCATACGGCTCCTTGTTCACGAGCTCCGGGTGCGCCTTGAGCGCGGCGTTCGACTCGGCGATCCGCCCGGGTCCCGGCGCGTAGACGTCCGCGACCGTCTTCACCGACTCGAGGACGAGCGCGCTCGCCCCCTTCGCCACGACCTTCCCGGGGGCCGGGAGGTCCACGAAGACGATGTCGGTGAGCTGCGACTGGGCGTGGTCGGTGATCCCGACGGTGACGGTCGACCCGGCGATGCGGAGCCACTCGTGGGTCTTCGTGTAGCGCAGGTCGGGCGGGATCGTGCCGGTCTCCATCAGCTTCCCTCTTCCCACGACTCCGCGTACTTGAGCTGTTCCGGGGTCGGCTCGTCGATCGCGACCCCCATCGGACCGAGGGCTGCCAGGGCGACCCCTCGGTCGAGCTCGGCCGGGACGGCGTGCACCCGAACGGCCATCTCCCGACCGTGCCGTGCCAGGTGTTCGGCCGACAACGCCTGGAGCGCGAACGAAAGGTCCATGATCTCGACCGGGTGACCCTGCCCCGCCGCGAGGTTGATAAGGCGCCCCTCGCCGAGGAGGTACGCCCGCCGGCCATCCGCGAACCGGTACTCCTCGACGTTCGGCCGGGCGGTGCGATGGCTGACGGCCATCCCTTCGAGGTCCTTCTTCGAAACCTCGACGTCAAAGTGGCCGGAGTTCGCGAGCAGGCAGCCGTCCTTCAAGACCTTGAAGTGCTCTTCCCGCACGATCCCGGTCGACCCGGTCACCGTCACGATCAGGTCGGCCACCCGGGCGGCATCCAGCATCGGCTGGACGCGGAATCCGTCGAGGCGCGCCTCGAGCGCCCGCACCGGGTCGATCTCGGTCACCACGACATCCGCTCCGAGCCCCCGCAACCGGGCCGCTACGCCCTTGCCGCACCATCCGTAACCGGCGACCACGCACACCTTTCCGGCGATCAGGAGATTGGTCGCGACGAGCACACCCTCGAGCGTCGACTGGCCGGTCCCGTAGCGGTTGTCGAACAGGTGCTTCATGGCGGCGTCGTTCACGTTGATCGCCGGGAACAGGAGCTTCCCCGACCGCTCGAGCGCCCGGAGGCGGATCACTCCGGTCGTCGTCTCTTCGGTCGAGCCGCGTACCTTTCCGCGGCTCCCGCGCTCCGTGTGAAGCAGCGCCACCAGATCCGACCCGTCGTCCACGATCACGTCCGGGTCGGCCTCGAGGAGCTTCGAGACTCCCGCGCGGTACTCCGCCACCGTCTCGCCCTTGCGCGCGTACGTCTCCACGCCCGCCTCGCGGACCGCGGCGACGGCGTCGTCGTCCGTGGAGAGCGGGTTGCCGGCCGCCAATCGCACGTCCGCCCCCCCGGCCTTCAGGGTGAGCGCGAGCGCGCAGGTCTTCGCCTCGACGTGCAGGACCGCGGAGATCGTGAGACCTTGGAACGGATGCGACTGCTCGAACCGGCGCCGGATCCCTTCGAGCACGGGCATGTGGGATCGCGCCCACTCGATCTTCAGCCGGCCGCGCTCGAGGTCCCCCGCCATCGGTGAAACAGCAGAGCGAACCGTCGGGTAGGATAACGTCTCTCCGGGGCCGGGAGGCCCCGGAGCGGGTCGAAGCGGTTAGCGATCGCCGCCGGGCACCGGAGCGTCTACTGGGTCACCGACCCGCAGAACGGACAGACGAGGTACTCGGGCGGGATCTCCTTGCGGCAGTTCGGGCACGGCTTGAGACCGCTCGCGGCCGCTCCCGACGCCGCGGCTCCCGCGGCGGCCGGCGGAGCCGTGTCGGTCGTCGGAGGCCGGCGAGCCGAGGCAGCCCGGT
>JBAUAJ010000128.1:0-5060 GCA_049675585.1 Thermoplasmata archaeon | reverse complement strand
GGCGCGGCCCGTGCAGCCGTGGGACGACCCCGCGGAAGGCGCCGATCAGGAGGAGTGGGCGTCCGCTCCCCGGAAAGGCCGGATCCGCGGAGGAGGAGATTTCGACGACTCCCGTCCTCCCGTCTATTGGCGCGCGCGAGATTCCCTGTACTTCGAACCGCTCGTCGCACTGGCGATCGTCGTGTTGATGCTGGTCGGCCTGTTTGCGTTCACCCAGACCTGGCCCCCCGCGTATGTGGTCGAATCCGGCAGCATGCGGCACGGCGTGGGCGACCACGTCGGGGAGATCAACGCCGGCGACATGGTCCTCGCCGAGAAGGTCTCGCCCTCGAGCATCGTTCCGTATGTGGTCGGCTACCGAACCGGGGTCAGCACGTACGGCGAGTTCGGAGACGTCGTCCTCTACCATCCCAACGGGAACTCCGGGTCGACACCGATCGTGCACCGCTCGATCCTCTATCTCGAATGGGATCCGGCGCACTCCGCATACAACGCGACGGACCTGAGGGGCCTGCCGTGCGGCCACGCCGGGAATCTGACGGGCGACGAACTCTACTACGACAATATGGCCGGTAGCTCGGGATGCGAGACGACCGACCTGACCGGCACGCTCGAGATCTACCACGTCGGGTGGAACTCCTCCGCTCCGCGGATCGTGCTCGACCTCTCCAACCCGGCGTTCGGCCACCACTCCGGGTTCGTGACGATGGGCGATTACAATCCGTACCCCGACCAGTTCCCGGTGGACGGGGGCGGGGGCACCACGCCCACGCTCAGCTCGCTGGTCGAACCGGCCTGGGTGATCGGCGTGGCGCGCGGGATGCTTCCCTGGTTCGGGGCGGTCAAGCTCCTGCTCGAAGGCAACTCACAGAACGTTTCGTCCGGCTCCTGGCAGTTCCTCGGACTGGCGATCATCGCCGCGATCTTGTCGGCGTTCGGCATTCATTACGCCCTCAAGACCGAGGGGATCGAGAGTCCCCTGCGTCGGAGGGAAGAAGAGGAGGAAGCCGCCGTCGAAGAGGACGACGAACCGCGACCGCCCCGCCGATTCTTGGGGTCGGTCCGCGCCTGGACCTCGCACGAGGACCCCGAGGAGGAAGGGGCCGGAGCTCGCGCCACGCCGCCCCGTCGGCTCGACCGCGACAGCACGGGTCGATCTCGCGGGCGATCCGACGAGCACCGCGGCCGGACGCGCAACCGAGCCCACCGCTCCAACCGCTCCCGATCCGACGACGAGAACCTCTGAACGGGCCGGCCGCGTGCGGCCGTCCGGAGGAGCCCCGGGAGGTCGTCGCTCCGGAGCGGGGAGCGTCGGCCGGACCCGACGACTCTAATACTCGATACCGGGTCGCAATCTCCCCCCCGAGTCCGATGCACGTCATTGGCGGCACCGCATCGACCGCGCTCGCCGAGCGGATCTCCCGGGAGTTGGGGAACGCGCCGTTCGGGATCCCGTTCACCAAGCGATTCTCCGACGGCGAGCTCTACCTCCGGGTCGGGGGCCGGCTCGAGGGCGATGACGTAGTGATCGTCCAGTCCACGCGCACCGACGAGGACCTGCTCGAGCTTTTGCTCCTCGAGGACGCCGTCCGCGAAGCCGGCGCCCGCCGAACGTTCGTGGTGGTGCCGTACTTCGGCTACGCCCGCCAGGACCGCCGATTCTTCCCGGGAGAACCGGTCAGTGCGCGCGCGCTCGGGCGGCATGTCGAGCTCGACGCGGACGCCGTCATCATGGTCGATCTGCACTCGGCCCAGACGCTCGCTCAGTTCCGCAAGCCGGCGTTCGAGGCGAGCGGGATCCCCGCCCTCGCCCGACTGTTGCGCGAGCGTCCGGTCGACATCCTGGTGTCGCCCGACAAAGGCGGGGTCGAGCGGGTCCGACGGATGGCCCAACTGCTCGAGAAGCCGTGGTTCGCGCTCGACAAGCGACGGATCGACAGCGAGCATGTCGAGCTCGCGTTGCCCCCGTCCGGCGCGCTGCCGGTCTCCGGGAAGCACGTCGTGCTGATCGATGACGTCATCACGACCGGTGGGACGATCGTCGAGGCGGCGCGGCTGCTCAAGAAGCACGGCGCGGGCGCGGTCAGCGCGGCGTGCACTCACGGTCTGTTCCTGCGCGACGCGTTCGAACGGATCAAGGCGGTCACCGACGAGATCTACTCCACCGATACGCTCGGCAACCCCGCCGAGAAAGCGTCGGTCGCCCCGGATATCGCCCAGATCCTCGCCCGCGAGTTCCCGTCGTAGCCGGGAGCTCGCTCGTGGACGCCCCGCGTTCGGCGAAAGGAGCTCCGCGGACGGAGCTCGAAGAGCTGCTGCTCTCCGTGCGCAAGGACTTGGTGCGCAGAGAAGAGTCTCCGAGCGGCGAATGGGTCGAGGAGACCGCGCGCGAACTCTGGACCGGCGCGCGTCCCGGCTGGTACTTTCCGGCGTCCGAGGGGGGCGGCGTTGCCTTCTACGCGCGTCGCGGAGCGGAAGCGTACGGCCACGTCCACGCGGGGGAGGGCACCGATCGCGTCGCGCGCGCCACGCGGCTCGGAGATTCGCTCCTCGACGGTCTTCCGCGAGAGATCGTCTCCGCGAACCTCGGGTTCACCGGGATCGACGGCGCCGACGAGCGGGCGTGCGCGGAGGCGCTCGGCGCGCGACCCGGGTCGACCGTGATCCGTCGCCAGTCGATGGAGCGACCGCTCTCCGCGGCGGACGGCGGAGCCGCCCCGCCGCTGCCCGAGGGGCTGGAAGGCATCCCCGTACGGGACGTCACGGTGGACGCGCTCGCGGACCTCGACCGCCGCGCCTTCGAGGGGACCGCGGACGCGTTCCTCCTCGGAGCCGGACTCGAGGGGTACCGCGAGGTCCTCGGGTCGATGCTCGAGGGACGCCTCGGCCGATTCGTGGACGAGGCGTCGGTGGCACTGGTGGAGCGATCTCCGGTCCGCCTCGCGGCGGCGGTACTGACGACCGAGCAGTCGATCCGCCGAGCCGTGCTGGTCGACCTGATGGTCGACCCAGAGCGACGCCGACACGGCCTCGGCCGGTACCTCGTGACCTGGGTCCTGCGTGCCTTGTGGGCGCTCGGCTACGAGAGCGTCCGATTGTGGGTCACGGAGGCCAACACGGCCGCGCGGGGGCTCTACGGCGAGTTCGGCTTTCGGTCGATCGGAGATGCGGTGATCTATCGCTGGGACCGGACCGGGTCCCCGGCGCAGGCGCAGCCGGGACGATAGGGACAGTCGTCCTGCATCCAGCCCGGGCAGGATGCCAAGTCCCCGGGGGAGTGCTCCCGGATCGCGGAGCCCAGGCGCTGCCCCCGTTCGTCCCACATTCGGGCAAATCGGTCGATCTCCGAGAATCGGTAGCGCAACGCCTCGACGCGATCGATCTCGTTCTCGGCCCGCTCATAGGCGAGGAACACCCATCCGGCGTCCGTTCCGGTGGCGGCACAGCGAAATCCGAGCTCGAGCGCGTACTGAGGGAATCGGCGGACCGCGTCGCGGGCCTCCACCCGCGTCCACGCGCGGGAGGTCCGGAGGAGGTACGGGCTCCCCCGAAATCCAGGGACCTCCTCCTCGGCTTCGTCCCGCACCGGGGCGAGACGAGCGATCTCGCCGACCGGCCCGCCCTCGACAGCGGCCGCCAATCGTTCGTAGAGATCCGCTCCCGCGGCGCGCGGCCTCGGTGCGGAAACAGCCTCGGGGAGCGCCACGGCTCCCGTCGCCTCGAAGTATCGTCGCCGCGGATAGATCAGGTCGCGAAACCGCGGAACGACAAAATCCGACCGAGCGGCGGGGGCCCGCTCGAGTGCCTCTCGCCAGCGTTCCGCGATGTCGGGTCGGGCGGTCGTCGTGCCCACCCGTTCGAGGAGCTCGGGGTCGGGGGCCGGCTCGGCGCCGGTGCAATCGCAGATCCGGGCCTCCTGGAACTCGCACCGCCGGCCGAACCATCGACACGCGGGGAGATCGCCGGGCCGACCCGCCTCCACCGCCGCCCGAATGCGCCCCGCGCGACGGCGCAGGGCCGCGTCCGCCCGGTCGGGGCGAGGGACGGTGAGGTCAACCGCCTCGACCGACAGCGCCCCGCCCTCGCGGGGAGAGAGCGTTACGATACGCCCCGCGAGCGCTCCGGAGAGACCGCAGTACATCACGATCTGTTCGACGTGATCTGGGCGGGCTTCGATCAATCGATCCGTGCCGACCGGCGTTCCGGTTTTCACCTCGACCGGGACGTCCGCGAGGAGGTCGATGCGGCCCGAGATCCCGGCTCGCCGGATGCGGACCTCGAACGCCCCCTCCCGCGGGAGGGCGTAGATCAGACGGGAGTGCCAGGAGCGGCCGGCCTCCATCTTCTCTCGGCGATCGTCCGCGATCGGAGGGGCGGGGGCCCGCCGTCGCCAGAACGCACGCCGGGGAGCGAGTAGGTCGCTCACGGAGAGCGGAGCCTCGCTCGATCCGTGAACCCACCGCACGCGCAACTCTCCCGCGGTGGGGAGATCCTCCTCGACACGGACGGACGCCACCCAGTCCGTTACCGCCACGCCGGGGTCGCCCTCGTTCACGGCGTTCGGACCCCACGCCGGGAGATGAACCCGACGGCGCCGGTGGGAGCCGCTATACTCGCCGCTCCCCTCGAACCGAGGGGCCCGGGCGGTGCGTCACGTCCTGATCGTCGGCAGCGGCATCGCGGGCCTCTACGTCGCGCTGCGCGCGCGGGAGCTCGGGCTCCGCCCGACGATCGTGACGAAGGCCCGTCTCGAGGAGTCGAACACCCGGTATGCGCAGGGAGGGATCGCGGCCGCGATCGGGCCCGGGGACCGGCCGGCCCGGCACTTCGAAGACACCGTGACCGCGGGGGACGGTCTCGTCGACCGGGCGGCGGCGCACGTCCTCACGTCGGAGGCGCCGGCCCGAATCGCAGATCTCGTTCGATACGGGGTCCCGTTCGACACCGTCGACGGGCGGATCTCCCTCGGCCGGGAGGGAGCGCACTCGCGCGCGCGCATCCTGCACGCGGGCGGCGATGCGACCGGGCTCTCGATCGAAGAGGCGCTCCGACGGCGGGCA
>JBAUAJ010000127.1:0-1913 GCA_049675585.1 Thermoplasmata archaeon | reverse complement strand
TTGAGCGATGAGTGTAGATTCGGGTTCGATGACCAAACGCAACAAGCGCAGCCCGGCCCGAACTCGCGAACCGAAACACGACAAGTCGCCTGCCCAAGTCGAGCTTCCGCGCCTGAACCGGTGGATCGTCCTCGCGCTCATCGTCGCGACCGTGCTCGCATACGTTCCGGCCCTGCGCGCACCCTTCGTACTCGACGACGCGCCGACCATCGACGCCAGCTCGCACTGGATCTCGCCCGAGGGTTCGCCGACGTCCGGGCGGCCGCTCGTGATGGCCACGCTCGCCGCCAACTTCGCGCTCAATTCCGCGCTCGGCGTCGATCAGCGGCCCGATCCAGACGGAACGGACAAGGCCATCGGCTACCGGATCTTCAACCTGCTTCTGCATCTCCTCACCGGCGCGCTGCTCTTCGGCGTCGTGCGGCGCGCGATGCGCGAGCGGACGATTCCGCCCGAGTGGCGCGCCGTCGCCGATCCGCTCGCCACTGTAGTCTGCGCGCTCTGGCTGCTGCACCCGATCCAGAGCGAGGTGATCAACTACATCGTGCAACGTTCGGAGTCGCAGGCGTCACTCTGTTATCTCGCGGTGCTGTATGCGTCGCAGCGAGCATGGGAGGGCACGCCGTCATCGCGCCTCCGCTGGTATGCGCTAGCGGTGGCGGCCTGCATGCTCGGCATGGCGAGCAAGGAGATCGTGATCTCGGCGCCGCTCGCGGTGATGCTCTACGACCGTGCATTCCGGCTCCCGTCCTGGCCAGCGGTCCTCAAGCCGGGAAATGGACGCGGGTGGCTGTATCTCGCGCTCTGGCTTGCGTCGCTTGCGTCCTTCGCCGCGTTCGAGGCCGGCGCGCGGGGCCAGACCGCCGGGTTCAACGAGCACCTGATGTGGTACGAGTATCTCTACTCTCAGTGCTGGGCGATCGCGCACTACCTGCGTCTCGTGGTGTGGCCCGCCGGACTCACAGTCGATTACGGCATCAATGCGGTCCGGGATTGGCGCGCGATTCCCGGCCTCGTGCTGCTCGCGCTCTTCGGAATCGCGACGCTCGTTGCGTGGACGCGCGTTCCGCGCTGGGGTTGGTTTGCGTTCCTCGGCAGCATGTTCTTCATCCTGCTCGCGCCCTCGTCGAGCGTCGTGCCGATCGCGTCGGAGATCGCGGCGGAACGCCGAATTTATCTCGCGCTCGCCGCCGTGCTGGTGCTGCTCGTCGTCGCGACGGAGTGGGCCCGCCGCCGATTCGCCGCGGATCTGTCACAAAGAAAACTTGGAACCGCGTTCGCGGCGCTCGCCGCCGTCCTCGCGATCGCCACCGCCGGGCGCAGTCATACGTACGCCAGCGTCGAAGCGCTCTGGCGCAGCGCCGTTGCGGCGGTGCCCGACAACCCGCGTGCCCTCGGCAATCTCGGATGGGCGCTGTTCAAGTCACCGGTGCCGAAACTCGCGGAGGCGGAGTCCGTTTACGCCCGGGCGATGGCCGTCGACTCGACCTGCCACTTCGGATGTTTGCAGTACGCGGCGGTCCTGACGAGCGCGGGGCGTATCGCCGACGCCGTGCCTCTCCTCGAGAGCGCGACAGCCGCCGATCAGGGGAACGCGCTGGCCGAACGCGCGCTCGGGATCGACCTGATGAAGCTTGGCGATTACGCGCGAGCGATCCCGCACCTCGAGTTCGTCGCGTCGCGATTCCCCGAGATGGACCATCTCGTGGTGCTCGGCGTGGCCTATCTCTCCGCGGGACGCGTCGCTGACGCGGTCACGGAATTTCGACAGGTCTCGCGTCTCGACGGCGGGAGCGCGGCGATGCAGCGATTGAGCGCACGTCTCGAAGACGGCACGCGCCATCCGGAGGCGCTGCCGGATCTGCAAAAGTTCGCATGGCAGCTGTCGAAGAGTTGGATCTAACGACCTACGG
>JBAUAJ010000126.1:0-87806 GCA_049675585.1 Thermoplasmata archaeon | reverse complement strand
CGCCCGCCGGCTCCGGCTCCGCCCTCCGGTCGCGACCTCGGCCTCCCCGCCCGCGTCCGTCATCTCGTCGGTTTCCCGGAAGGACGCCGCGCTCGTCCCGGTCGACTCCGAGGACGACGCGCCCGACGACGGAAGCGAAGAAGGATAATCCTCCGACCCCTCCCCGCCGCCGCGCCGGGGTGGCCGAGTGGCCAAAGGCGGCAGACTCAAGATCTGCTCTCGCAGGAGTTCCCAGGTTCAAATCCTGGCCCCGGCATGCGCCCGACTCTCCGGCTTTCGCGGCTCGGCGCCGGCCGTCCAAGCGATCCGGAGGGGGAGTTACTACGGGGAAGGGCGACGTCCGAGGCGACGGCCGCGACCGTCGATCCGGAGCGATGGCGACGGGGATTCAGTCGGCCCCGGTCGCGTCGTCGGGCGCTCCCGGCCGAGCGGGCGACGTCGACGCGACCCGACGGTGGGCGTCCACATACGCCGCGAGGAGCAGGAAGTAGGAGAGGAACAAGTACGAGGCGAGCGCGTCGACCGGCGTGACGAAACCCGGGAGGGTCGGCTGGCGCTTTTCGATCAGCGTCAAGATCGTGGAGAGATTGGCGGCGAGGGTCGCCCCCATCAGTCCGGCGACGATCAGCGACCATGCAATGGCCGCGCCCAGTACGGCCTGGCTGGGACGACCGACGAGGTGGAAGACCAGGTAGACGTACGTCACGAACGTTCCGAGGACCAGCGAAGCCATCGCCCCCCCGAAGACCGCCTTTGCCCAGAACGGAACCCCCAGGCTCGGCTCGAGGTAGAGTGCGGCCACGACCGCCCCGCCCACGATCCCGCCGAGGATGCTGAGCAGGAAGACGATGTGGGCCTGGCGCACGCGCGTGCGATGGAGCTCGCTCCACTCATGCCGCCCGACCCAGACGAAAAGCAGACCGGCGAGCGTCATGACGATCGGAAGGAAGAACAACAGGTTGATCCCGGGGTGGAACTTTCCTCCCGAGAGGAACGAATACACGTCCCCGGCTCCCTCGATCGCAAATCCGATCGAAAGGATGCTGAGGCTGAGGCGGAGATTGGTCGACATCGGCCCCCGGCTTCGGCCCGACGACCTCGCGTACCGTTCTTAGACCCTCCGCCGGAATCGAACCCGCGGAATCCGTTATCCCCGCCGGCCGCTCCGGCGCGCGGGGCTCCATGGCACCGGGCGGGTGGGACCGGATGGCCGCCTGGCGGGACGAGCGGAGCGGCGAGACCGGCGACCTGTGGCACCGCTCGCTGATCGACCCCGGGCTCCTCGCGGTGGTCGGAAGCGTGCGCGGGCTCCGGGTCCTCGAGATCGCCTGCGGGAACGGCTACCTCGCTCGACGCTTCGCCCGCTCCGGTGCTCGATCGGTCGTCGGCATCGACCGTTCGGGTCCCACGATCTCCCTCGCTCAGGCCCGAGAGCGGGCCCACCCGACCGGAGCCCGGTTCCTTCGGGCCGACGCCGGGCGCCTGCGCCGGTTCCCCGATCGTTCGTTCGAGCTCGTGGTGGCGAACATGGCGCTGATGGATATCGCGGACGGCGAGGGGACGATTCGGGAAGTCGCCCGTCTGCTCGCCGGGGACGGCCGATTCGTCTTCTCCATCTCGCACCCCTGCTTCGACACGGACGATCGGTCGATGTGGGTCGTGGAGCGGGGGATCGGCTCGGACGGCTCCTACTCGGACAAGGTCTGGCGCAAGGTGCGGGGCTACCGGGAGGAGACGCGGCGGCCGATCCCGTGGTTCGTCTCGCCGACCCGCACGGTGTTCACGGACGCGTTCCACCGCATGCTCTCCACCTACCCGCGCTATCTTCGATCCGCCGGGCTCGCGATCGACCGCCTCGAAGAGCCTTCGCCCCGGCCGGAGATGGTGAAGAAGAGTCCGCAAGGAAAATACATCGCCGAGATCCCGCTCCACCTCATCGTGGAGGCGGTGCCCCGCTCGATCAGAGCACCGGCATGGGGAACGCAGGAACGTAGTCGTCGGGCGGTCGCCCGACGATCGGGATCGGGTGTCCGCACGCCTCGCACCGGTTCGCGGCGTCGAGGTTCCACTCCTGGATCGTGAAGCCGTAGCGGCGGACCGCGATCGCCCGGCAGCCCGGACAGTACGTGTGCTCGAGGCGGTGGCCCCAAACGTTGCCGAGGTAGACGTATTCGAGACCCTCCGCGGCGGCGACGGCGTGGAGCTTCTCGAGCGTGGCGATCGGGGTGAGCGGGAGGTCCATCATGCGATAGTCCGGATGGAACCGGAGCAGGTGGAACGGCGTCGTCGGCCCGAGGCGGTCGACGACGTACCGCGCGAGCCGGCGGGTCGCTTCGACCGAGTCGCCGACCTGGGGAACGATCAGGTCGGTGATCTCTACGTGCGTCCCCCGCTCCTTCAGCGCGGCGGCTGACTCGAAGATCGGCTCGGGGCCCTTCGCGCTGATGTAGCGCCGCATGAACCCGGGCTCCCCGCTGCCCTTGAAGTCGACCGAGACCGCATCCAGGTGCGGTCCGAGGTACTCGACCGCCTCGGGGGTCAGGTACCCGTTCGTCACGAAGTTCGCGAACAGTCCGGCGGCGTGCGCCGCCTCCATCACGTCGCGCGCGTACTCGGCGAAGATCGACGGTTCGTTGTAAGTGAACGTGATCCCGGCACATCCGTGCCGCACGGCCCGGGCGACCGCCGCCTCGGCCGGTAGGCGACGGCCCCGGATCTCGTGCTCCTGCGAGATCTCCGCGTTCTGGCAGTAGAGGCACCGCCAGTTGCATCCGACCGTCCCGATCGAGAGCACGCGCGTGCCCGGATGGAAGTGCGAGAGCGGCTTCTTCTCCACGGGGTCGACCTGGACGGCCGAGGCGAGCCCGTAGGTGAGGAGGACGAGCTGCCCTCCCTCGTTCTTCCGGACGAAGCAGAACCCGTGCGAGCCGCTCGGGATGGTGCAGTACCGCGCGCACGCCGTACAGCGGACCTTCCCGCCGTCGAGCGGGGAGGAGAGGGTGGCGGGGTGGTGGAGCGCGACGGCCATGGTTCCGACGATCACACCGCGCCGCGGACGATAACTCCCCCCGGCCGGAGCCAGCGGTCGGTAGAGCCCAAGGTTCATCTTCCGCCGAACGTCCCGGGGGACGATGGACGACGCCTCGGAGCGAGCGTCGGCCGCCGCGGCGTCCCGGGTCGAAACGGCGGTCGCGGCCCGCATCGCACCGACCGCGGAGTTTCTCGATCGGGTGGCGCGTGTCCGCACGCAGCTGGTGGAACGGGTTCGGGAAGCCGCCCGGGCCCGCGGGAGCCCGCTCGTCCGGGCGCTCGTCGCGGGGAGCGCCGCCCGCGGCACGTTCCTCCACGACCGGCTGGACGTCGATCTCTTCCTCCTCTTCTCGCCGGACCTCTCTCGAGAGAAGCTGCGGGAGGAGGGGCTTGCGCTCGGCCGCGCGATCCTGACCGACACCGAGACGCGGTACGCCGAACACCCGTACCTGCGCGGCGCGTTCGAAGGATTCCGCGTCGACGCGGTCCCGGGATATGCCGTGACCGACCCGTCGCGCCCGATCTCCCCGGTCGACCGCACGCCGTTCCACCAGGAGTACCTCGCCGCGCGCGAGACCCCGGCGCTGGTCTCCGAGGTGCGCCTCGCCAAGCAGTTCCTGCGAACGCTCGGGATCTACGGCTCCGAGTCCCGCACCGAGGGCCTGTCGGGGTACCTGGTCGAGCTGCTCACCCTTCGGTTCGGCTCCTTCCACCGTCTGCTCGAGGCCGCGCAATCCTGGCGGATCCCGGTCCGCCTTGCCGAGGCCGGGGCCGAGCCCCCCCGGCTGCCGGACGACGTCGCGCTGGTGCTGGCGGACCCGGTCGACCCCCACCGGAACGTCTCGAGCGCTCTCTCCCGTCGGAACCTCGGGATCCTGATCGTCGCCGCGCGGGAGTACCTCGCCGCGCCGGCGGAGTCGTGGTTCGACCCCCGCCCGTCCCGCCCGCTGCCCCTCGAGGAGGCCCGGGCGCTCGTCCACGCCCGCGGGAGTCACGTCACGGTCCTCGTCCTGCCCCGGCCCGACCTGGTCGACGACACGCTCTATCCGCAGATCCGCAAGGCCGAGCGGGCGATCGCGGAGGAGGTCGCCCGATCCGGGTTCGAGCTGCTCGGGAGCGCCAGCGCCGCCGACCCGGAGCACGTCATCGTGGTGATCGAGGTCGCACAAGCCCACCGGTCGGCTGTACGCCAGCGCGACGGCCCGCCCGCGGGGATCGATCGGGTCGGGGAGTTCCTCGAGAAATGGGACCGAGAGCGGGCGACGGTGCTGCAGGGGCCGTACGTCCGCCCCGACGGAAGCCTGGCCGTCGAGACCCGGGAAACGCTGCGGGAGGTCGAGGCGCTCCTGCGCGGGCGCCTTCCCCGGCTCTCGTTGGGGAAGGATCTCGCCCCGGCGTCGCCGACGGGGGTGCCCGTCCACACCCTGGGCGAGGCGAAGTCGTCGGCCGCGCTCGAGGTCGCCCTTCGGGACCTGTTGGGCCGCAGCCTTCCGTGGCTCCGCCCGGAATCGGTGAGCCCTACAACCCGGTCAGGTTGAGGAGCACGAACCAGAGCGCCAGCCAGCCGAAGAATTCGAGCGCGATCAGGCCCGCCCAGTCTCCTTTGGTGTACAGGTCCGAACGGGACCTCAGCTGCTGGATCGCGAACGGGCTGACCACGAGCCCGATGACCCCCGCCAGGAAACCGATGTACCAGATCTGTGTCAGCCGCGTGAGGAGCCACGAGATCACCCCGAGCGACACCGTCAGGACGCCGGCGACCCCGACCGCCGCCGCGAGCTCGAACTCCTTCGTGACGAAGCCGACCTCGTCGAACACCGGGAATTCGAACGCCGCCGCCTCCTCCTCCTCGAGCTTCCGTCGGCCCTTCTTCGACATCGATTAGCCTCCGGCCGCCGCCCGGGCGCGGCGGTACAGCGCTTCGGCCCGGTAGGAGCTGCGCACGAGCGGTCCCGACTCGACCCCGGCAAACCCCCGAGCCAAGGCGAGGGCGCGGAGACGGTCGAACTCCTCCGGTGGTACGTACCGAGCCACCGGTACGTGGTGCGCGCTCGGGCGAAGGTACTGCCCGAGCGTCAGCAGGTCCGTTCCCGCCGAGCGCAGGTCCTCGAACGCCGCGACGAGCTCTGCCTCCTCCTCTCCGAGGCCGAGCATCACCGAGCTCTTGAGCACCAGCGCCGGGCCGCCCCGACGGCGGGCCCGCGCCAGTACTTCGATCGACCGGTCGTAGCCGGCGCGGGGGTCTCGGATCCGGGGGGAGAGCGTGCGGACCGTCTCGAGATTGTGCGCGAGCACATCCGGACGCGACTCGACCACGGTCCGGAGCGACGACTCCTCGCCTCCGAGGTCGCCGATCAGGAGTTCCAGCAGCGTGCCCGGGCTCTCCCGCCGGATCGCGGCCACGGTCTCCGCGAGCACGGAGGCCCCGCCGTCCCCGAGATCGTCCCGGCAGACCTGGGTGAGCACGACGTAGCGCAATCCCCAGCGGCGCACCGCCTCGGCGACCCGTGCCGGCTCGGTCCGGTCGACGACCCCCCTCGGCCAGTGCGTGGTCACGGCGCAGAAGGCGCAGCGGCGCGTACACTCCGTGCCGAGCAGCATCAGGGTCGCGGCGCCGGCCGACCAGCACTCGGGCAGGTTCGGGCACCGGGCCTCCCGGCAGACCGTCCCGAGCGAGAGCTCCTCGAGCATCCCCTTCACCTCGGGATAGACCGGGCCGCGGGGCGGACGGACGCGGATCCACGACGGGAGCGACCGCTCGCTTTCCGATAGCGCGACGACGTCGGAACCCGCCACGGGCGGGAACGACCGGCGGCCCCGCTTTAGGCTTTCCCGCCCCGGTCGCGCCCGAGACGCTCTTCGAGCAGCGTCGCGAGGAAGCTCGCCGGCATCTCGTCGGTCGCGACCTGGCTCGACTCGCCGTTCGCCCCGGCCTCGAGCGTCACGAGTCCGTCCCGTTCGAGCTCCTTGAGCGTCCGCCAGAACGTGGTGCGGCTCATCACCGCGGCCCCCCGCTCTTCGAGCAGGGCAGCGTGGGCGGCGCGGAGCCGCTGGCTGGTCACCGAGCTTCCCTTCCCCTTGAGCGTGCGCGCGAGCGCGAGCAGTACCCCGAGCTCGTTCGTCGAGAGCTCTTCGAGCTGGCTCTCGCTCACGGTCGGCAAGAGCGATCCCTTCGCGCGCCGGACGTGCTCCGCCGAGATCGAATCGACCCCCGCGTCCTCCGCGGCCCGAGCGGCGTTCGACAGGATCTCGAGCGCGAATCGGGCGTCCCCGTTCGGCGCGGCGATGCGGGCGATCTGGCCCAGGATCTCCCGATCGACGCTGCCTTTGCGCAGGGCGAGGCCGGCGCGGGCCTCGAGAATGTCCGTGAGCTCCTCCCGGCCGTACGGGGCGAGCGAGAGCCGGTGGGTCACCCCGAAGCTCGACCGACTGGCCGCGTCCAGGTACGGGAGCAGGTCCTCCGAGGCGATCAGCACGAGCGAGATCGCGCCGAGCTCGACCTCCCGGGATCGCGTCAGCAGGTAGACGAGCTTGGTCCCCTGCCGCACGAGGGCGGACGCCTCGTCGAGGAGAACGATCCGGTGCGCCGGGTGACGCCGCACGCCCTGCTCGAAGACATCCAGCATCTCGGAGAGACTGTAACCGCGATCGGGCAGCGAGACGTCGACGCTCCGCAGGAGGTCGAGCATGACGGTTCGGTCGCTCGCGCGGCGCCAGCAGTTGATGTACGTGGCCCGGACCGGAAAGTCGCCGAACCGGCCCGCCCGCTCGAGCTCGGAGGAGAAGTGGCGGGCGAGCGCCGTCTTGCCGCTTCCGATGCCGCCGGTGAGCAACAGGTGGAACGCGAGCCCCTTCGGCAACGCTTCCCGATAGCGACGCGCGAGGAGGGCGAGCTCCGCCTCCCGACGGACCAACCGCGGGGGCACGAACGACGGGTCGAGCGTCTCCTCCTTGAGCAGGACACGGGGCGAGGGGGTCATTCGACTCTCGGAGGGACCGGGCGGGTGGATATCATCTGCGCCTCGCCTCGGCGCGGACGGCCCGCCGGGCCGGACGGAGGCCGAGCGCACGAACCGCTTCGGCGACGAGCGCCGGGGTCGCGAGTCGGGCATCGAGCCTCGTCCATCCGGGCCGACGTGCCAAGAGTCGATAGCTCCGGGCGACCCGCTCGAGCGTGCGCCGGCGCTCGAGCGGTGCCCGGTGAGCCGAGCGCCCGGCGATACGGCGCCACGCTTCGGACGGATCGAGGTCGAGGAACAGCACCCGGTCCGGGGCGACCGTGGCTCCCTGTTGGAGCCGCTCGAGCCGGGCGCGGTCCGTCGGCGGCAGGGCGCTTCCCTGGTAAGCCAGCGTTGAGAAGTACGAACGGTCGGAGATCACGACCTGTCGGCGCGCGAGATCGCGTCGGAGCCCTCGCTGGGCGAGATGCCGATCCACCGTGAAGTAGACCGCGCCCGTCCACGGGTCGTGGACGCTCGCCTCCTGCGCGAGCCGGCCGAGGCGCCGGTCGAACGGTTCCTTGCGCACGGCGACCGACCTTCCCTCCCGTCGTAGGGTGGCGGCGAGGGCCCGGACCAAGGTCGACTTTCCGGTGCCGTCGATCCCCTCGACCGCGACGAGAAGACCCCGCCGCCGAGAGGTTCTGGTCACTTCCCCTCCCGTTCGGAGAGCTCCGGTCGCCAACCGTACACCCGCTCCACCGAGTCGACGAACGGAACCCAGAGCCGCTCGCTGCCGTATTCGGGGGATTCCGCGATCATCCGGGCCCGCCGGGGTATCGTCTCGAGGTCAAGAACCGCTCCCTTGCGCTGGGGGTCGTCGAGGAAGTCGGTTTCGAAGAACCACGGCGCGGGGTCGTCGAGCACGTGGCGGACGATCTCCCGGCGTGCCAGATACGACGGGGCGACGCCCCGGGCATCCGCCGGGGCGATCCGGCTCCGGGCATAGTGCTTCACGACCTTCCCCCCCGCCACGCCGGCACGGGACGCCTCGTCCGCGAGACGCCGATACCCCTCCGGGTCGAGATCGGCCGAGTGGACGATCACCGGACACCCGACGTCGCGGGCGACCGCCAGCGCATGACCGAACGCCTCATCGCCGGCCCGGGCGAGATCCTCGGAGACCGGGAAGTGGGGTCGGCCGACCTCGCCGAGTGCCACCGCGCGTCGGTCGCGGATCCACCGGCCGGCGAGATCGAGTGCTGCGCGGTGCAGGTCGAGCGCGGCCGGCAGCCCGAGGAGCGGAGCCGCTTCGACCAGGTCCACGGGGTACGGGGCGACCACCGGATAGACCGACACTCCGGTGTCGGTGCGCACCCGGTGGGCCAGCTGCTCGGTGGTCTCGAACTGCTCCCGATAACCGTCGATCGACGTGAGCGGGCGTCGGGCGTAGTTCTGGGTCGTGAGGAACAGGTGGGTCCCTCCCGCCGCCCGGAACCGCGCCGCCGCGCGGACCCCTTCCCCGTCGGGGGAGAGATGGCAGTGATGATCGACGATCGGAAGGCCGCGCGGCAGCACCACGCTCGCCCCGGCGGTCGCCTACCGCAACAGCCCCGCGCCCTGGAGCTCTTTCGTGATCTTCTTCACTGCGACCTCGACGTCGGACGGCTTGCGCGCCCCGGTGCAGACGAGCTTGCCGCTTCCGAACAGGAGCACGACGACCTTCGGCTCCTCGATCCGGCAGACGAGCCCCGGGAACTGCTCGGGTTCGTACTCGACCCGGTCGAGTCCCAGGGTCACGGCGATCGCGTTCAGGTTGATTTCGCTCTCGAGGTCCGAGCTCGCTACGATGTTCTGGACCTCGATCTTCGGCTTCATCGTGATCTTCTGTCCGCCCTTGCGGATCTGACCGGCGACGGTGTGGATCGATTCCTCGACCTCGTGCAGGCTCTTCGCGCCGGTGCAGACGACCTTCCCGGAGCGGAAGAGGAGGATCGCCGTCTTCGGCTGCTTGAGGCGGTAGATGAGCCCCGGGAACTGCTCCGGTTCGTACTCCGCGCCGTCCAGTCCGAGCGCGATCGATTGCAACTCGAGCTGGTCCCCGAGCGACGTCGACGCCACGACGTTCTCGATGCGGATCTTGACCAAGGTACTCCCCCGGCGCGGGACCATTTAACGCCGGATATAAAGAGTACCGGGAAAAAATCGGGGCCCTTCGGGCCGGTGCGGCTCGAGCGACTCCCCACCGGCCGAGGGTCCGCCGCGCTGCTCGGCGAGGCGGCCGGAACCCACCTCCTTCCCTCGGTTCTGTGAGAAAGTTCAGCGCGAGCGGGCTCTCTGCGAAATCCCCCGCATTAAGTATATCTCGAGCACTCTTCTTTGCGTGGGGCCATGGCCGCCCCTCGGTTTGGCCGGAAGGCCCTGTTCGCCGCCCTGCTGGTCTCGATCGTCTTGGTGGTCTCGACCAGCCTGGTCGCTGCGGAGCCCCTCATGAACCATTCCCATCCTGCTGGCTCGGCCGCTTCGACTCCCCCCGCGTGGGGTCATAACCAGACCCGTTACGCGGTCTCGTTCGTAGAGTCCGGTCTTCCCGCCGGCACGAACTGGTCCGTCCAGCTCGTGAGCGACACGGCGCGATGGGGCTTCTACGGTGAGAACTCGACGAATGCGACGGTCGGCTTCGTAGTTCCGAACGGAACCTACAACTTCACGATCGCGAACACGTCCAACTCGAGCACGATATTCACCGCTACCCCGGCGTCCGGCGAGATCTCTGTCAACGGCTCGGCGGTCAGCGTCGCGGTATCCTTCTCGCCCGAGCTCCTGTACGATGTTCTGTTTGTGGAGACCGGCCTGCCCAGCGGTACCTTCTGGTCGGTCGAGCTTTCGAACGCCTCCAACGGCTCCGCGGGGGGCTGGGGCGGCTCCTGGTCGCCGTTCTGCTTCGGGACCACCTACTGGAACGGGTCGATCAACGCGAGCATCGCCTTTGAGGTGCCGAACGGAACATACAACTTCTCGGTCTCGAACGCGACGAACGGAAGCGCGCTCTACGTTCCGACCCCAATGGACGGGAACCTGACCGTCAATGGATCTGCGGTTACGGTGGACGTCGTCTTCGCCACCGTCCCCCTCTACAACGTCACCTTGGACGAGACGGGGCTCCCCGCCACGGGCTCGAACGGAACGTTCTGGTTCGCGGCGATCTGGAACGACTCGACAGGCTACGAGTTCAACTACACGTCGAACTCCTCGATCAGCTTCGAGGTGCCGAACGGGACCTACAATTTCACGGTCGGGAACGCTTCGGCGAACGGCTCGCTGTATGTGCCTAGCCCGATGTCGGGTCACTTCACCGTGGCCGGGGCAAACGTCACCCTCGGCGTCTCGTTCGCTCGCCTCGCCCTGTTCAATCTGACGTTCGCGGAGACCGGCCTTCCGAACGGAACCTTCTGGGCGGTCGCCCTGTGGAACGACTCGACCGGATACTTCTCCAACGTCTCGTCGAGCTCTACGATCAGCTTCGAGGTTCCGAACGGAACGTACAACTTCTCCGTGCAGTCGCTCCACTTCTATCCGTGGGGCGGCGAGTTCTCGCCGAACTGCCAGAACGGATCGGGCGCCCAGTACGTGGCGACCCCGTCGTCGGGGAACGTCACGATCGACGGGGCGGGGGCGACGGTCGATGTCACGTTCGCTCCGATCCCGATCGAGACGGTCACGTTCAGCGAGACCGGCCTTCCGAACGGTACCTACTGGTGGGTCGTGGTCTCGAACAATTCGGGCGAAGGCAACTGGAGCGCGGCGTCCGGGGCCTCCCCGGCCTGGGGTGGCGAGAGCTACTTCAACGCGAGTTGCGGAAGCAATGTCTCGTTCGTGCTCCCCGCGGGGACGTACAACTTCCTGATCGGCAACGTCTCGGGCAACGGCACTCTGTTCGTTCCCACCCCGACGTCCGGCAACTTCACGTTGGGGTCGGGGGACTTGGTCGTGAACGTCACTTTCTCACCGGTGGCCCTCTACCACTTGAGCTTCGTTGAATCCGGACTGCCGAACGGGACGTTCTGGTACGCCGCGATCTGGGGCAGCGCGAGCGGCGGGCTGTTCAACGGCTCGTGGAACGGTACGGTCTCCTTCGAGGTTCCGAACGGGACGTACTACTTCGCCGTCGGGGGCGCGTACGCGACTCCGTTCGGCGGAGCGGCTGCTCCGTTCTGCGGCAACGGGAGCGGGAACGGCTCGGGATCCCCCGCCTACTACACCCCCTCGCCGGCCAACGGAACCGTGATCGTCGACGGAGCGAACGTGACGGTCGAGATCACCTTCGCGAAGCTCACCTTCTACACCATTTCCTTCGTAGAGACCGGCCTGCCGAACGGGACGTTCTGGTGGGTCGACCTCGGCGGGGCACCGTTCTTCCCCGCCGCTTCGTCCGCGTCGGGCGCTTCGCCCGAATGGGGTCATGGCGGTAACGGCAGCGGCTTCAACTTCACTACGATCCAGTTCGAGCTCCCGAACGGAACCTACGACTTCTCGGTGGGCAACTTCTCCGTGAACGACTCTCTGTTCGTCCCCTCCCCCGCCAACGGCACCGTCACCGTGAACGGCGCGAACGTGACGATATCGATCGTCTTCTCCGACCCACCGCTGGCCGGCCACCTGTCGTCTCAGGGCCTCCGACCTGCCGCGCCGGCCCTAAAGTTGCCCGCGGGTCCGTGGCTCGGCGCTGGGATCGCCGCCCTCGCGTTGCTGGGTGCGGGGATCGTCCTTGCCGGGCGGAACCGCGGCTCGGCTCGTCCTCCCGCCTCGGCGACCCCTTCGCTCTCGGCCGCGCCCCCGTCCCCTCCCGCCCCCGTGCCGAACGACTCCCGACCCTGACCCCGATATTCCCCCTCCCGATCGGCGACGCATCCGACCGGGAGGGGCCCCACGTCTCGTCAGGCAGGGGGAACGGCTCCCCTCGTGGGGTCCGCGATCTCCCGACGTATCGAACCTCGCCTCTAATAGGGAAGGCGCGATAGCCGGCCAGACGGTCTGACTTGATGGCCGATCGGCCCGACCCTCGAAAATATCGCTCCGCTTCGGCATGGGACGGGTCGCAGAACGCTATCCAAGAGCTCGGCTCGGCTGCGTCTCCGAGCGCGCGGACTACGGATTCCCTTACGGATTCCCTCAGTCGATTCGCGCTCGTGGGGGACGCTCGGCCCGGCCCGCGGGATGAGCCGACCGCCGCTCGCACGGTGGAACCATCGGCGGCCCCGGGGCTGTACGACCTACCGAGCCTGCTCTCCCGCATCTGGTCGGTCCCGGCGGCGGCGAAGTTGGCGACCAGCGGCTCATTCGCCACTCCCCGGGGGCCTGCCCCTCCCAGGATGGAAGAACTCCAGGATCTCCACCCCGAAGCGCGGTCCCATGAATCCCCGGCGGCGCTGACGGGGTGGCCACCTGCGGGATACGGGGTGACCTCCTCCCTTCCGCTCGCGGCGGTTCCGTCTCTGACCCTTTCGTTGCCGGAGCGGGTCATCGAAGAGCGGGACCGTCCGCCCATCACTCCGGAGCCTCCGGAACCGTTCTTCTCGACGGGCATCCAGTACATCGCCTGGCGACACCCGCCGTGCCGGCTCGGATACGGCGCCCCGCTCCCCCGGGGGCTGCATTGCGGGCGCGGGATCCCGGACTGGCACGCGGGACGCGAGCTGGTTCCGATCGCCGGTCGACTGCGTGGCGTGGAGAGCGATCGCATGATGCCGCTCGCCCGCACCTCATGGATGCTGCACCGCTACGAGCTGCCCCTCCCCGCGTAGACCCCGGGTCCGAAACCGCTCGCGCGTCCGAGATCCCCCGCTTCGGCCGGCTTATCTTCTCGGGCTAGCGTGCGATACTCGTGCGCGGGGCCGAACGTCGCCGGATGAACATCAATCGCGACAAGTGGGACGAGAGCGTCCCGCTCCACGTCGCCTCCCCGCTCTACGACGTCCCGTCCTTCCTCAAGGGCCGGACGACGCTCGAGCCGCTCGAGATCGACGGGGTCGGGTCGGTCCGGGGGCATCGGCTGCTCCACCTGCAATGCCATTTCGGCCTCGATACCCTCTCCTGGGCGCGCCTCGGGGCCGACGTGACGGGCGTCGACTTTTCCCTACCCGCGATCCGGGCGGCGCGCGCGTTGGCGCGGCAAGCCGGAATTGACGCTCGGTTCGTCCGCTCGAATCTCTACGACCTTCCGAAGACCCTGCGCGGAACGTTCGATATAGTCTACACGGGCAAAGGCGCGACCTGCTGGCTGCCGGACATCGACCGGTGGGCCGAGATCGTGGCGCAGTACCTATCGCCCGGTGGTCGGTTCTTCCTGCTCGAGGACCACCCCGTGATCGAGGTGTACCCGAACGGCGATCGGGTCGAAGCGCTCGAGGCGAAGGTCCCGTACTTCACCCCCGGAACGATCCGAGAGGAGTACGATGGGACGTACGCGACCAGCGTGAAGATGAAGCATAGGGTCAGCTACTCCTGGATCCATCGGGTCGGCCAGGTCCTCTCCGCCCTCGCGAACGCCGGTCTCGAGATCGAGGCCGTCCGGGAGTATCCGTTCACCTACTGGAAGCGCTACCGGTTCATGGTCGAGGATTCGCGCGGGTACTGGAAGCTCACCCGGGGGCACGGGATGCTGCCGCTCAGCTGGTCGGTGACGGCCCGCCGAAAGGTCGACGCCCCGCCCCGGAAACCCACGCGATCGAGCCGGTAAGCGTACCACCGGACGGGATCCCGGTTACTTGGCCCGTCGAGAGCGGGTGACGAGGGTGAGCCCGAGGGCGACCAGCGCGAACCCCGCGAGCTCCCACCACCGGAACGTTTCGCCGAAGACGAGCACCCCGATCGACAGCGCGGCGGCCGGATTGACGTACGCGACGACGTTCGCGCGGCCGGGACCGACGTGATGATGCAGGTAGAAGTAGAGCGCATATCCCGCCACCGAGGGTAGGGCGATCAGGTAGGCGAGCGACTCGAGCACTCCCCCGGTGAGGGGGAGTTGGGGGTGCGGCTCGACCAGCGGGAGGAGAGCGACCAGGAAGACGGTCGCGACGAGGAACTGCATCGAGACTCCCCAGAGGGTCTCCCCGGAGGGCCGGTAGCGACGGAGCAGCACCGAGCCGACCGCGAAGCTGGCCGCGGCCCCGACGACCTCCACGGGGCCCCAGAGACTGGTGGCGAGCGAGATCCCGGGCGGCGGGGCGACGAGCACGCTCACCCCGACGAATCCGACCAACAGTCCCACGAAGCCGACCCGGTGGAGCGACTCATCCGGAAGGATCGGGAGCGCCAGCAGCGCGGTGAGGAGCGGCGCCCCGCAGATCAAGATCGACGCGAGGCCGCCGGAGGTAGTCGTTTCGCCCACGTACAGGAGCAGTCCGTAGACTCCTACGATCGGGAGCCCGAGGAGGGCGGAGAGTCCGAGGCTCCGAGCGGACGGCCGCGCGACCCGCATCGCCGCCGCGACCCCCGCCATCGCCACCGCCGCGAGACCGTACCGGACCGCGGCGTAGACGACCGGGGAGGCCCCGACGACCAGCCCGTACCGGATCACGGGGTAGGCCGACCCCCAGATGAGGCCGAGTAGGACGACGAGGAGGAGGCTCCGCGCGGCGGTCGGACGGGCGGCGGGCTCCGGTGGGGGAGTCGCCATGCGGAGAGAGCACGGGGCCCACTACCTAAGATTGCGGACCGGGGTCGTCCGTCGCGCGCGGCCCCGTGGGCTTATGACGCCCACCGCGGTGGGCCGTCGATTCCCCGGAGAAGATCGCTCATGGTGCGAACTCCCCACAAGCGGCCGTCCGCGGCCGGCAAGAAGCGCCACAAGAAGACTCGCCAGCGAACGATCGCGGCCCGTCGCCGACAGGTACCGTTCGGCGGCAACCGGGCCCGTCGGTAGCGCACCCACCGCGCCCCGAATCGAGTCGGCCGAGACCCACCGAAGAGAGCCGGGTCCTTGGTCTTTCGCAGAAGGGTAGACGGAAACGGTTGGACCTTTCCGGCGCGCGCCGGAGCGCCCTACGGGTGCTTGGCCATTTTCATGACGTCGGCGTGGCTCAAGTCCTTCCCATGGGATTCCTTGACATGCATCTGGACCATCTTCACGAGCTCGTGCTCTTTCTTCGTGATCAGTTCAAAACCGTCCTCGCACGCCACCTTCATCGCACCGCATCCCATGGTTCCACCGCTCGCCCGAGGGCCAGCGGCCTACCATGCGGCTTCCTTGGTTTAAACATGTGGGAGCGGCTCCGCCGTCGGGCCATATCGCGACGGCGACCTCGCTCTCCTTCGTGAACGGGGCCGGCCGCGTCGCGGGTCGAATCACTTACAGGTCCTTCAATATCCGATCGATCTCCCGCGCGGCGGCGTCCAACTCCTCGGCGATGCGCTTCACCGCTTTGGTCGCCGTTCCCGGAGGGTCCTTGGCGGCCGCTTCCGCCTTCCGAAGGAGCTGCCGGGTGAGCCGGGCCGAAGCAACGGCGAGTTCTTTCGCGGCTCGCTTGCTCTCTCCGAGCGCCTTCTCCAGATCGTCCGCGGTCATCGATGGCGTCGGGAGGGCTCCGGAGGTATCTATAGGGACTCGGGCCGGCGCACGAGGGAGTCGATCTCGGGGCGGGCGAGCTCCTCTCGCACGTGGGCGATCCGCTCCCGAACGGTCTCCTCCGTCCCGAACCGCCGGGCGATCTCCTCGACCTTCTTCAGCCGCCCCGCGGCGACCCCGTCGATCACATTGGTCACGATCTTCTCCGCGTAGGACCTCCAGCGCTTCGTCAGGAGCCGCGTGTACCAGACCACCTCGGGAGCGGCGTAGGAGATCCCCTCGATCTCCTCCGACCCCTGCTCCGTCAGGTAGGTGAAGAACTCCGCGCCCGGTCGCTTTCCCGAGAAGTGCGACGGGTTGATCACGTCGAGCGGCACCCCGCCCGCCGGCAGGATGCGGAATCGCGCGATCTGGTCGTCCTCCCAGTCGAACGCGAGGTCGGGGTCCCTCCGAAGCCGCGCCACGGTGTTCTTGAAATCGATGGTCGCGACCATGACGTCGACGTCGTGGGTCGTCGTAGCGGCCCGTTGGGCGACCGCCTGACCGCCCACGACGACGTACCGGATCGACCAACGCCGAAGGATCGTGTCGGCGGCCCGCACCTCCGCGTCGATCATGAGGCCACCGGGCGCGGAGGGTTGTTCCGCTCGACCCATCGAAGTTCCTCCCGCGGGAGCGGCTCCCCGACCCGCGGCAGGGCAGGAGAGAGCTCCTGCAGCCGGACCTTCGTCGCCGAGCGCTCGAGGCCTTCGTTACGGACCCGGCGGTAGAGCTCGAGCGGGTCGAGGCGCGCCCGGTTCCGGCGCGCCACCACCCGAGCCGCGAGGGGATCGAATCGGAGCAGCAGCGTCACCAGCACTTCGATGCCCGGATCTCGCAACGACTCTCCATCCTTGACCGGCAGGATCCGATAATTCGTCACCACCTTCCTCGCCAGTTCCTCCGGTAGCGCCAGCCACGGGTCGAACCGCACCGGGTAACCGGCCTCGGTCACCCGCTCGGGAGTGAGCAGGAACACGGGCACGCTGCGACGGCGAAGTTGTTCGACATCCTCTGCCGACCGGATGCGGGGTCGATACTCGAGCTTGGGGCGCCCCCGCGCACGTCCTGGAGCGAGGAGCATCTCCCTCGGCAGGGGACGTTCGCGCGGCTCGCGAAAGAGGGCCGCCTCGATCCGCATCCGATAACACTCTGCGTTCTAAGTATATATATTATATTTCATGGGGGGGGTCCGCCGTCGGACACGGGTCGCGCCGCCCCGCGCGGGGGAGGAGAGCTCCCGGTGAGCTAGTCGAACCACGGCTCGGCGAAGCTCATGCCAAACGAGACCCACGTGCCGAGGAGGATCGCCGCGAGCGCGAGCAGGGAGACGACTCCCACGACGACCGATTGGAGGAGATCGAACCCGCGCGCCCAGAAGGCGAGGTACAGGAGGGTGAATGAGATCCACCCGACGGCGGCGCCGATCGAGACTTGGATTCGCAGGCGCAGGCTCCCGATTAGGTTCCTCCCGATAGGCCGTGTCCGATTCATCCCTTGGGCGTGGTCCGCCGTCATCGGTTCGTCACCGACGTTCGGTCGTTTGAGCAAAACTCACCCCGGGTGGTTACTTCGGGAGAGTCGGGCACGCGATCCCCCGGGTGGCGGCGCGGCCCAGGGGCCGGGGAGGGGCGATTTCCTTGCCCTCGTCATCAACGACCAAGTAGGCGAGAGCAGGTACCGCCGGCAGTCAGGGGGGAAAGGCGGCCGTGCTGCGGATCCTCGGTGCCTGGAACCTGCCCCCCCGAACGATCCTCCTCTTGGCCGCAGCGCTCGCCCTCCTGTCGGCCGGATTTCTGTTTAACCTCGTGGCCGCGGCGACAGGATTTCGTCTCCTCGAGTGGGCGGGCATCGGGCTCGTGAGCGGGGGGGCGGTGTGCGGCCTGGCCGCCGCCGTCCGGGCCTCCCGACCCGCCGATCCTTGACTCCGGCCCCCGACCGAGACGCCGATAGAGTCCTCGCGTGCCCTTCCCCCGGGAAGAGTTAATCCACCCCGTGCCGGTAGCCGGCCGTGAGCGAGGTCATCGGGGGGCTCCACGCGGTCACCATCCACATTCGGGACGCCCTGTCGGCTCGGACCTTCTATCGCGATGTGCTGGGTCTCAAGGAGCTGCTCTTCGACGACCGCGCGAACCGCCTCGTCTTCGCCCTGCCCGGAACGACGGCGCTGCTGACGATGCACATCCAGGGCGCGGGCGAGGAGGGCCGGGACCCCGGTACGGTCTCGGGCGTCGTCTTCTCTCACAGCGACCCCACCGCCGCGTGCCGAGAGATCGCTCGACGGGGCGGTCGAGTGACGGTCGAGCCGAAGGTGATCGAGACCTCGATCGGAAGCTTTGTCCGGGGCGTGTTCGCGGATCCCGACGGCAATGAGTTTGTGATCTCCAACCGCACCGACTGACGGGCCGGTTCGGGGCGTCGCGCGACGCGCTTCCTTGGCCCACGGCAGTTCGGCGCAGGCATCCGGGTTCGCCCGCCGGGGACGGACGCCACCGGGTTCCGGAGGCGCGTTTAATCTAAGGTGGCCGATTTGCGGGGTGTGACGGGTTCGCGCCGCTTGGCCGCCGTGATGTTCACGGACCTCGTGGACTACACGGCCCTCTCCCAGCGGGACGAGGCCGGCATGCTCGCCGTTCTCTCCGAGCATCGATCGATCGTGCGGCCCGCGATCGCTCAGTTCGGGGGGCGGGAGGTGAAGACGACGGGCGACGGCTTCCTGGTCGAGTTCGGCAGCGCCCTGGACGCCACGCTCTGCGCGGCCGAGATCCAGAGCCGGTCCCAACGATGGCGTCAGGAGGCCCACGGGGAGCGACCGTACGTGCGCATTGCGGTCCACGTCGGGGACGTCGTGCACGAGGGCGACGATATTCTCGGGGACGCGGTGAACATCGCGGCCCGGCTGGAGCCGCTCGCCGAACCCGGCGGGATCTGCGTTTCGGGGGCCGTGTACGAGCAGGTCGTCAACAAGGTCACCCACAAGTTCGAGCGGCTCCCGACTCCGGCGCTCAAGGGGGTCAGCTCCCCGCTCGAGGCGTACCGCCTGATCCGAGCCGGGGCCGAGATCGGGCCCTCGCACCGAACGCCCGCGGCGAACCGTATCGCGGTGATGCCGCTCGCCAGCATCAGTCCCGACCCGAACGATGCGTACCTCGCCGACGGCCTCACGGACGAGCTGATCACGGCCCTGTCCCAGCCGGGCGGGCTCAGCGTGATCGCCCGGAGCTCGGTCGATCAGTACCGGCGCCACGCGAAGTCGCTGCCTCAGGTCGGGCTCGAGCTGAACGTCCAATCCGTGATCGAGGGGAGCGTGCGCCGGGTCGGCAATACGATCCGGGTCTCGATCCAGCTGATCGATGTCCCGTCTCAGGCGCACATCTGGACGCGCCAGTACGACCGGGAGCTGGACGACGTGCTGTCGATCCAGTCGGACATCGCCCGGCAGGTCGCCGAGAACCTTCGCGTGACCGTCCCGACACGGCCGGGCGCCCGGATTTCGGTGCCCCTCGTCGTCAACACCGGTTCCTACCTCACGTACCTCAAAGGTCGCACGCTGCTCCGTCAGCTCACCCTGGCCAGCGCCAACGAAGCGCGGTCGCAGTTCGAGGAGGCGGTCCGCCTCGACCCCCGCAACGCGCGCGCGTTCGCCGGACTGGCCGACGCATCGTACCAACGTACGCTGCTCTCGGGCGCCCCGTTCGCCGAGGTGCTCGCGACCCTTACCTCGTGCAAGCAGCTGATCGCCCAGTCCCTCGCGCTCGACCCGGACGCCGCGGAAGCGCGCGTCTCGCTCGGCCACTTCCACGACGAGCTGTTCGAGTTCGGGCCCGCAGAACAGGAGCTTCGGGCCGCGCTCGCGCTCAACCCGTCGCTCGCCACGGCCCACCGATGGTTCGCCCGACTGCATACCGAAAAGGGCCGCTTGCTCGAGGCGCTCGAGGAGTTGCGTATCGCCGAGGAGGCGGACCCGCTCTCCCCCGACATCCAATCGATCCTCGCCCGGACGCTGCTCGCGCTGGACCGACCGGAGGAAGCCACGGCGAAGATCCACCGGCTCGCGCAACTCGAACCGGATGGCATGCGCTGGCACTACGCCCGATTCGAGCAGGCGCTGCGGGCCGACGATCGCCCGCAGCTGCTCCGAGAGGTAGAATGGTTCTCGGAGCAGGATCCGAATGGATCCCCCGCGGAGCGTCGGGCGTACTGGACCGGAATCTACCATGCGGTGAGCGGGGACCGAGCGCGGGCGCTCGAGGCGATCGCCACCTTACTCCGCGTTCGGGACTCCGGGGACGGGACGCTGTTCGAGTGGACCGACGAACAGGTCGCCGAGATCTACGCCGACCTCGGGGACCGCGACGAGTGCTTCCGCCATCTCGACCGTGCCCTCGCGTCCCGGGCGTTGTCGCTCGAACTGTGGTGGACGCGGTCGAGCCTAGAGGGGATCCGCCAGGACCCGCGGTTCCGAAATTTCCTCGCCCGGGTCATGCTCCCCTGAACGGTAGCGTTCGGACCAATCGTCGACCGGGCGAGGAGCCCTGCGGGGGCGGCCGAGGGTGCCCTAGATTCCCGTCTCGAGCGCTGCCACAAGGCTCAAGGAGGTAGATTCCGTTGCGGAACCGTCCCATGCATCCAGCGCCTAGAACCCGTCCTCGCTGGCTCCCCCGCTGGGCCGGCCCCACCGTCGCGCTCGGAATGATCGTTGCGTCGATGGGCGTCGCCGCGCTCGCCCTCCCCCCGTCGCACGCTCCCTTCACCAGCGGATCGGCGCATCCGGCCACCCTGCTCACCCCGTCCGTCGTCCATCGTTGCCCGGGGTGCCAGGTCGATCCGGGAATCCCGATCTCGATCTTGTACGCCCTCGTATCCGGAGATCCGGGCGATGTGTACGTCGCCAATCCCAATGTGGACAGCATCGGCATTTACGAGTCGGTCCACCGATGCCCCGGCTGCGGCCCGGGCGATTTCCTGAGCTTCGTCGCCAACGTGGCGGTACAGAGCCTGCCGGTCGCGGAGACCTGGGATCCCGGATCCCTGTTCGTGGCCGACTACGGCTCGGCGAACGTGAGCGTGATCTCGGGATCGAACGACTCGGTCGTGGCCACGATCGGGGTCGGCGCGAAACCCCTCGGGCTCGCCTTCGACTCCTACCAGCACGAGGTGTTCGTCGCAAATTCGGGATCTGGGAACGTGAGTGTCATCTCCTCCGCGACCGATCGCGTGGTCGCCAACGTGTCGGTCGGGTCCGTACCGATGGCGCTCGCCTACGACCCGTTGCTCCGGGAGGTCTATGTGGCGAACTCGAACTCGAGCAACGTCAGCGTCATCTCGGCGGCCACGGACAAGGTGACGGCGACGGTGACCGTGGGTACCGACCCGCGGGCGATCCTCTACGAGCCCGCGAAGCACCAGATCCTGGTGGCGAACGCTGGGTCGGGCACCGTGAGCGTCATATCGCCGATCTCGAACCTCGTGACGGCGACCGTACCGGTCGGGCTCGGGGCGAACGCCTTCGCTTACATTGCAGCGAAGTCAGAGGTGGTGGTCTCGGACTATCAGACGAATTCCACCACCGTACTCCGCGACACGACCAACCTGACCCCGATCGCCACGATCTCCGGGGCCGCGGGACCGTGCGGACTTGCGTACGATAGCTCCTCGCACGCCCTCTTCGAACTCGACACTTCCCCGTACTCCATCGGGGTCATTACGCAGGACACTCCTTGGGAAGAGACGACCGTCACAGCCCTGAGCCAACCGGAATCGGCGGCCTACGACCCGGCGAACCAGGACGTCTACATCGCCGACCACGGCGCTGGTAGAGTGAGCGTCATCTCCACCGCGACCGACTCGGTCGTCGCTACGATCGGGGTCGGGACCGACCCGTTCGGGATCGCCTACGACCCCGCGACCCACCAGATGTGGGTCGACAACCAGGGCTCCAGCAATGTGAGCATTATCTCGACCGTAACGAACTCGGTCGTGGGTAACGGACCGTCCGGCGCCGTTCCGACCGGGATTGCCTACGACTCGGCCAGGCACGAGATGTTCATCTCGGACCAAGGGTCCAACGCGGTCACGGTAGTCTCGGCGTCCTCCCGGCTCGTGCTCGCCACGATCGGGGTCGGGGCGGTTCCGGACGGAGTGGCGTACGATCCCCAGACCCACGACCTCTACGTAGCGAACTTCGGTTCCGACAATGTGAGCGTCATCAATGCGAACACGAATCACGTGGTCGGCTCGATCGCGGTGGGGACGACACCCTTCGCCGTGGCCTATGACTCGGGTGCGCGAGCCGTGTTCGTGGCCAACTCGGGGTCGGACAACGTCAGCGTCATTTCGACTGCGACGGAGAAGGTAATCGACAACCTCGACGTAGGTGAGAACCCGTATGATGTGGTGTACGACCCGGCCGCCCACGAAATTCTGATCGCAGACCACACCGCAAACACCGTCGATGTGATCTCGGACCTGACCGACATGGTGGTCGCGTCGGTGCCGGGGGGTTCCGGTCCGCTCGGCGAAGCGTACGATGCGCCGGCGAAGCAACTCTATGTGACCGACGAAACCTCGGGATTGGTTACCGTCTTCTCGACGGTCGCTCCGATCTGAGCCCTCGGGCTCACCGCCGAGCGCCTCAGCGGCCCCCGATTTCCCGGAGCTTTGGCCGCACAGGCTATCCGACCAGGACGTTGGACCTACCTTCGGGAGGAGAATATGAGTGGACCGACCCCCTACTTCACGCCGTCCGTACTCGAGATTCGGGAGCTCCGAAGGAAGGACCTTCCGACCTACGCATCGGTGATGGCCGCCGGGATGGGTCCGCTCGAACGGGCGACGGGGCTCGATCGAACCTCGACCGAAATGATGGGATCTCTGCGGAAACCGGCGATCTGGTTCCTTTTCTCTATCCTTCGAGCGTTCGGCCGAACGCTTCGGATCTACGTCGCCGTCGAACACAGCCGGGTGCTCGGGACGGCCTCGGTACTGTTCTTTCCGAACGCGGGCGTGATCGTTGGGGTCGCGACCGATCCGATGGCACGCGGCCAGGGGATCGCCACCCGGCTGATGCAGGCGGCCCACCTCGCCGCACGCGACGCGCGTCGTCCGTGGTTCGCGCTGGATGTCGAGACCAACAACGCGACGGCGATGCGGGTCTACCGACGGCTAGGGTACTCCGAGATCGCCGATTTCCGCTGGTTTATCGGGGCCGTCCCGACCCCGTTACCGACCGGCTCCTGGGCCGTCACCGAGGTTCCGAACTCGGCGATCCGGTCGGTCGCCTCCTGGGTCGACGCTCGGCGCCCCGCGAGCCTGCGCGAGCCGCTTCCGGCGAATGCGCGGCGGCTCACCCATTTGGAGGCGCTCTTCCGTTTTCCCGGGACCGAATCGACGACCTGGCAGCTGGGGACTCTCTCCGATCTTCGCGGCGTCGTACGGGCGATTTACTCTCCAGCGAGTCGGACCGTCTACGCCCTCCCCGCCGCCTGGGAGCCTACGTTGGAACCGGAGGCGCTCCGATCGCTCGTGGACGCGCCGATCCGATGGGCCCGTTCCCGGGGCGCGGAACGGGTCGTATTGGCCGTTTCGGGCGCGGCAGCGAGCTGGGATTCCGCGCTGACTCCCCTGGGGCTGAAGCACGAGGTCTCCTCGACACTCATGGCTCGTCCGGCCGCCGCCCCTTGAGCACGGGCCGAGAACCCGATCGGTCGCTCGCCGAGCTCAGGCCGAGAGGTACTTTCGCAAAGGGGTCCAGTAGGACTCCTTCCACCCTTTCGCCAGATGCCCAGCGTGCTCGGCGGGAACCGCCGAGTGGGTAAAGACGACCCGCGTTCCGCGGGCGCTCTTCGAGAGCTCGTAGCGGACCTTCGACTCGTGTCCCTTGGGCCAAGTGGCGTCGCTCGGGACCCAGCTCTGCACGATCGTCTTCCCGGGGACGAGCTTGAGATTCTTTCCGTGGATGTAGCCGCCCCACGCCATGAAGGTGGTGCCGACCTTGGGGCGGACCCGTGCGTTGGCCCCGGAGAACGCCGCGTGGCCCCGACTGGTCATCAGCGCCGTGTACACTTCATCTGGCGTTCCCGGCAGTACCACCGTTTGTCGTATGGTTCGCAGTGCCATAGTGTCGGTGCCACCGACCTCATCCTCGCCGGGGTAATAGCGAGTCCCGGACCCGATGGGCGAAGGCAACCGCCCGGGACGTCCCCGATCCGCCTCGGGGCTAGGCGGCCGATCCCTCATCCCGGGTCTGGGACCGCCGCCGGATGAGGAAGGGCACGACGAAGATCAGCGCCCAGAGGTACTCCGCGTACGACACCTGGTAGAAGGCGAGCGGGATCGACACCGCGAAGATCGCCGGGACCACAAAGTTCGTGAGGGCAATGTACTCCTCCCATGCCTTCGGTAGGCCCGGGGCCGCTAGCTTCCCCGGTCCGCAGGCGTAGACCCAGAGCAGTCCCTGGGTGAGCCCGGTCGCCACCTCGAGGGACGCGAAGAAGACGACTCCGGCGGGATTCGATCCGGAGGCGTTCAGCGCCTCGGTCGCGAACGGGAGGATGGCGATCAGGAGCAGAAAGACGATGTTGATCTGGAGGAGCCGGCGGTCGTAGCTGCGAATATAGCTGAAGACGATGTTGTGCCCTCGCCACCACGCGAAGATCACGAAGAACGTGATCGCGTACGCGTAGAGCGAGTTGAGGAAGGGAGCCGAGAGCAAGTAGGCTCTCACGGCCGGTCCGTGCGTTCCCACCGGGATCGCTAGGCTGAGCACCAGGAGGGTCATCGAGAATGCGAAGATCCCGTCGCTCAGCGCGAAGACGCGGCTCAGGTCGTCTCCTCGGAACGCCCAGGGGGGGTGCATCGCGGAATCGCTCGGCGACGACTCGTCCCCCTCCGCCGACCTCCCCCCCCGAGCTGTCGAATCGGTCAATCCTGATGCGCTCCGCCGGCCCACTCCCCGCGTCGGTCCCCGCCGTCCGGCCACTACCTTTACTTCAGGTCGTGAGGACGGCTCAATTCGGTCGGCAGCCGGTATTTCTTAAGGAGCGCGAGGAACCGGGGATCGTCGCGGATCGAGTCGAAGAACTGACCACGGTGGTACAGCCACAGGACCTGATCTCCTTCCCGATCGTCCTGCTCGAGCAGATCGAGCGCCCGGGATCGTTCGCCGAGCGCGGCGTAAAGCATCGCCAGGTGGGCCGCCGAGGTGTACGATTTCGCTTCTCCCCTCTCGGCGGCCGCCGCGACCTCGCGGGCCGCCTCCGGTCGGCCGAGTAGGGCGTTGAGCAAGGCGAGGTCGAACCGGTCCTCGTCGTTCGGGTGGTCCGCGACCGTGTCCGCTTCTCGTAGGGCCTGGGCCCGGAGCCCCGCCCGAGCGTAGATCAACCCGAGTTGGATGTGGTGGCGCAGGGAATCGGAGGTCTCTCCTCGGGCCCGCTCGGAGTCCTCGATCGCGGCGGCCACTTCCCCTGCGTCGATCTCGATCCAGGCGAGAAACGACTCGATGTCTCCGCCGGGATCCAGCCGTATCGCCCGACGAAGGGCGTCCTTCGCCTCCTCGAATCGGCACAGGACCCCGAGGAGTAGGCCGTAGAGCCGGTGGGCGGTGATGTTGCTGGGATTCAGGGCAATGGCCCGGCGGAGTTCTGTCTCCGCCGTTTCCCAGTCGTGGTCGAATTGCAGGGCGATATTTCCGAGGGTGGCGTGGGCGTCGGAAGAGTCGGCGTCCAGCTCGAGAGCTTGACGCGCAAGCTCCCGAGCCCGGGGCATGATCGACCGGAACGGAAGGTAATCCCCGGCCGCTCCCACATACAGGTTCGCCCACGCCGCGAACGCCTCCGCAAACGTCGGGTCGAGTGCGGTCGCCTGCTCGAAGGAGCGAACGGCCTTCTCGAGGCCGCCGGCGCTCAGATACCGGGAGGCGACGAGCCCGCGGAGATAGAGATCGTACGCCGCGGGATTGGCGGTCGGGCGACGTTTCAGGTCCGAAGCATCCGCTCGAACGAGCTCGAGGCGTAGCGCCTCCGCGGTCCGTTCGGCGATGTCGGACTGCACGGCGAAGACGTCGTCCACCTCCCGATCGTAGCTGTTCGCCCAGACGTGACCCTGGGTGGCGACGTCGATCAGCTGCAGCGTGATCCGGATCTTGTTCCCCGCCTTCCGAACGCTCCCCTCGAGCACGGTATCGACCCCGAGCTCGGAACCCACTTGGGCGATCGACTTCGGGGCGGTCTTGTACGGGGCGACCGACGTGCGGGCGATGACGCTGAGGCCTCGGACGTGGGAGAGCACCGCGATCAGCTCCTCGGTCAGACCGTCCGCGAAGTAGCCGTCTCCCGGGTCTGGGCTGATGTTCGCGAGCGGTAGAACGGCGAGGTGGTGGCCGGCCGTCGGGGTCGCGGAGGATCGGTGAATCGTCTGCGGCTCCCCGGAGGTCCTCACCCGGTAGACCGTCACCGGGACTCGAATGTTCTTGAGAGCGACCGTAGGGAGGCGTTCGAGCGGTGCCTCGATCTTGTTCTGAATCTGGTCGACGACCTGCTGGGAGAGGCAGATTCCTCCCGGCTCCGCGAGCGGCTCGATCCGGGAGGCGATGTTGACCGCGTCCCCCAGCACGTCGCCCGCCGACTCCACCACATCCCCCACGTGGATCCCGATACGGATCTGGATCGCGCGGGAGGAGTCGAGGGGTGCATTGTGGGTGCGGAGCACCGCCTGGATCTCCAGGGCCGACTGGATCGCATCGAGCGCGCTCGGAAATTCGACCAGGAAGGCGTCGCCCACCGTTTTGATCTCTTTGCCACCGAACTTGGAGAAGACGGGCCGAAGCAGCTCGTTGTGACGTGCCAACGCAGCGAGCGCTCCGCGTTCGTCCTGCTGCATCCGGGCCGAGTAGCCGACCATGTCCGTGAACATGATGGCGGCCAGACGCCGGTGGCTCGATGCCATGGTGGCCGGACCGATTCCTCCGAAATAAGGGCTTACTCACCGAATCGGGGTCGCCATGCCGTTTGGACGGCCTCGGGAAGGTGCTTCTCGCCGCGCAGGGCCGACGCTTCGGGCGGGTGGACCGGGCTTCCTCATTCCCCCTCGTAGATGACGTGCCCACCGCGGATCGTCGCCCGGACTCGCGCGAAGGCGAGGGGATCGTCGGCGGGGTCGCCCGCTAGCAGAACCAGGTCGCCGGGGGCCCCCGATTCCACGGTGCCGGAGCCCCTTCCGAAGCGCCGCGCCGGTGCCGTGGTCAGCATGCGTAGGAGATCCCGATGGTCCAGCCCGACCGCCCCGAGCGCGCGGAACTCCTCCTCGGTCGCATACTCGTCCAGGAATCCCACGTCCGTGCCGAACAGCAGTTCGCCCCCGGCGCGATGAAATTGACGAACGATCTCGTAGATCGGCTCGAGGTAGCTCGGCGACGCGCTGACCGTCCTCGCGAACATGCGCAGAGTCGGGACCATTCCGATCCGTCGATCGATGAGCCGGTCGATCAAGGACGTGTCCACGCCGTCCGTAGTGTCGGGCGGATGGGCGAGGACGTCGACGCCGGACCGTAGCGCGATCTCGGTTCCCTCAAGATTCGAGGGGTGACTGAACGCGAGCTGATGCCGCGCGTGGGCGACCTCCACCGCCGCGCGCGCGATCGCTTCCGGCATCGCCGTGACCCGTCCCGGCGCGACGTACGATCCGGTGAACAGCTTCAGGAGGTCGGAGCCCCAGGCGAGGTTCCGTTCCACCGCCCGTCGAGCGCTGGAGGGGGTCGATGGGGTCGGCACGAAGGGCCGGACCCAGAACGGAAGGCTTTTCCGGAGATAGTACGGGATCCCGCGCGGCGGGTACAACCCCGCCCCCGCGGTAAGTATCGAGGGACCTCGTAGCTCTCGGGACTCGATGCGGTGGCGCAGAGGGATTGTGGATCGAGGGTCGGAGCCAGTGTCGACGACCGTCGTGAACCCTCGGCTCGACAGCATATCACGGAGGAACCGATTCAACGGAACGGCCCCGCCTCGTCCGGCCGAACGCCAATGGGGCTCCGTGAAGTGCACGTGGGAGTTCCAAAACCCGGCGGTCACGGTAGACCGATCGCCGGGGAGGATGGGTATCCCGGCAGGGATCGCGAGACCCGCTCCGACGGCCGAGACCACCCCGTCCCGCACCACCACGTCGGCGGGGATCGGGGTTGAGTCTGGGGTGCGGTAGACGACGGCGTTCCGAATGGCGATCGAGCCCGGACCCGCCCGGAGCGACTCGGTCTTCGTGGGACCCCCTCGAGCGTGCTCTAGCCCTACGGACGAACGGTAAAACCCGCCAGCTCAAGCACATCGGCCTGGCTTCGACCGATCATCGATCGGTCCAGTTGGGAAGGGTCGTGGAATTCAAGCCGGAGCCAGGGGGAGGCGCGAAGTTCCCGGTCGAGGGGCCACACTCCCCGGAACAGGAAGTGGAGGTCCCAGTGCGGACCCACTCCGGCGGGTTTCGGCCGGGTCCACGATTCGGAAAAGACCATCGGGCCGGTGAGTTCGAGAGCGGGAACTTCCAGTTGCTCTCGTACGATCGACTGGGCGGCGTCCGCGGGGGATTCAAAGAGGAACAGCTGACGGGAAGGAAGCATCCACCTTGTGCCCAATTCTGCAAGTCGCTGGGGGGTGACCCCGCCGATCTCCCTCCATGAAGCGGTTGGGTCGAGCATTCCGAGCAGCACTCGCGACCGATCGCCGGACGGGGAGAGGAGGACGAACGCGTTCAGACATAGCCCGTCGTCGGGCACCGACACGTAGACCGGGTCGTCCTTCGCGGGGTTCGGTCGAAAACGGCTGACATCGCGGTGCAGGCGCGGAGCGGTCGAACCCATGGGCACCGGAGACGCCCGGGGGCATTTGGCCGCTCCGCACTCGAACTCCGGCCGGCCGACCCGCGGGAGCGGGGGTGGGTCGGGCTTATCCCGCTTCCTTCTCGCGATCGATCAGCACCGCAAAGATGAGCGGGAAGAGCGGATCGACGTCGCCGACGAGATCCAGGTTGTAGGTGTCGCGAACCGAGGCCCATGCCTCGTGGATCTTGGCGACCTCCGTCCCCGCGGAGTCGTGGATGGAGAAATTGTGTCGCAGGAGGTTTCCCTTCGCTTCGAGCATCGCACGCCCGTCGGGGAGGGTCGCGGACGCGGTCAGGCCCCCGACCATCCCTCGGGTCACCGAAACGGTGAGCAAGGCGGCCCCGTTCGCGTCGAACAGGGTGGACGCGGCGGTGGGTCCCGAGACCTCGATCCCGATGGTCCCCAGCGTGTTACCGGTGGGATCTGCGACGGTCCAGGTGAACGTCAGGGATCGCCCTCCGAGGTAGTTCCCGAGGCCCTCTCGCATGCGGATACCCCCCATCAGGTTCGCCTTGAGATCCTGCAGGAGCCCCTCTCGGACCGTGAACAGGTGCTTTTTCTCGGAGTTCAGAACTCGGTAGTTGCGTCCCCCGGACAAAAGCTGGTGTTGGAGGAGAAAACTTCGGGCACCCTGGAGCCCGAGAGCGGCCCGAAGGGCCGCCGGGTCGACCGGTGCGCTCGAGGCGGGGCCGCTCGGCTCGGCGGCGCTAGGCAGCGGGGCGTTAGCCAGTGAATTCCCGCAACTGGCGCAGAAGAGAGCCCCCGCCGGTTGGGGACTACCGCACTTCGTGCAGAACTGACCTGCCATCGTAGAGCGACCGATCGATCCGGGTTATCCTCCTATCGGTCGGTCGCGACTCCGAGGTCTACCGGCACCCGGGGGGAACTCGACTCTCGTTCGACGCTCTGGGCGGCAGGTTGGGGCTTAATCTAAGGGGAGAATCCCGTGGCCGTGGAATCCGCTCGCCGCCTCTCCGCGATCATGTTCACGGACATGGTCGGGTACACCTCGGCCAGTCAGGAGGATGAGTCGAGAACCCTCCGTTTGCGGGAAGAGCAAGAGGCGCTGATCCGCTCGATCGTGTCCTCCCGACGGGGCCGGGAGGTAAAATCGACCGGGGACGGCTTCCTGGTCGAGTTCGCGAGCGCCCTCGACGCGGTCCAGTGCGGGATCGACATCGTGCAACGCCTTCGGGATCGGAATTCGAAGCCGGGGAGCGACCCGATCCAGGTTCGGATCGGCATCCACCTCGGGGACGTCGAACCGCGCGGAGACGACATCTTCGGGGACTCCGTGAACATCGCGGCCCGAATCGAGCCGTTGGCGGAGCCCGGCGGGATCTGCATCTCGGAGCCGGTGTTCGGTCAGGTGCACAACAAGATCCCGTGCCGCCTGGAGGCGATGGGGCCCCAACGGCTCAAGCATGTACATACTCCGATGGAAGTGTATCGGATCATCATCCCCGAGCCCGCGGGTGCTGCGCCCCCCGGTCGGCCGGGACCCACTGGACTCGCCGTCCTTCCGTTCGCCAACATCAGCCCGGACCCGAACGACGCCTACTTCGCCGAGGGCCTCACCGAGGAGTTGATCTCCGTCCTCTCCCAGCTGCGGAGCCTCCGGGTCATCGCCCGGACCTCCGTGACCCCGTATCGTGGGACGTCGAAGGGGGTCTCCGACATCGGAAAGGAGCTCGGAGTCTCTTCGATCCTCGAGGGGAGCGTGCGCAAAGCCGGGAACCGGCTGCGGATCACGGTCCAACTCATCGACGTCGCCTCCCAGGGCCACGTGTGGGCCAACAACTACGATCGCGAACTCGTCGATGTATTCGCGATCCAAGCCGAGATCGCTCGGGAGGTCGCGGAGGCCCTGAAGATCACGCTCGGGGCGACCGAGGCTACACGTCTCGAAACTCGGCCGACGGCACGGCCGGATTCCTACCTTGCCTACCTGAAGGGGCGGACGCTGCTGCGGGATCGCTCCCCGACCGCGCTGGCGTCCGCGCGGGAGCAGTTCGAGCTGGCCATTCGCCTCGATTCTCGGAATGCGTCGGCCTACTCCGGCCTCTCGGACGTCGTCATGCTGCAGGGAATCTACATACGATCTCGAAATGCCGCGGATATCGAAGCCAGCCGGGCGTTCGCCCTGCACGCTCTCGAGCTCGACCCGGCCTCGGGGGAAGCGCACGCGTCGCTCGCGCATGCCCTGAGCGAGGAGCTACGGTTCGCCGAAGCAGAACAGGAGTATGCGCTCTCCCTTTCTCTCAATCCGAGCTACTCGGCGGCCCATCACTGGTACTGCCTGTTGCTCCAATCCGATGCCCGACCGGTCGAAGCCCTGGACGAGATCTCGCGCGCCGAGGAAGCGGACCCTCTGTCCGTGCCGTTACTTTCCGATTTCGCGGTGCTTTTGATCGATCTGGGTCGTCTCGAAGATGCTGGGTCCAAGATCGAGAAGCTGGGCGTGGTGGAAAACTTCGGGGATTTCTATCACCGTACCCTGGCGAGATACTGGATGGCGAAATCGGACCCCGCGCGGGCGCTCCAGGAGCTGGACGAGCTGAACGCTCGGGTGAGGGGCGATCCGGGGATGCTTCCGTGGTACGCGATCTACTACGCCCAGACCGGCCGGCTCGATCGGGCCCTTGACTACGTTCGGAAGATCGAGGGGGCCCAGGACGGGATCCCGTTCAAATCCAACGTCCTCGCCACGGTCTATGCCGAGCTGGGCGACCTCGACGCCGCGTTCCATTGGATCGATCGGGCGGTGGAGGAGCAGAAGATCCTGATGTGGGGTTGGAGGATGAACCCCCGATTGGAACGATTTAGGACGGATCCCCGGTTTGAGCGACTGTTAGAACGATTGAAGCTCGTCCGGCCGAAACCAACTGGCCGGGGAGACGGTTCCCGGGTTTAGGCTCGGGGGCGCGGCGAGGACGTGATTCAAGATGGGCATCGACCCCACCACGCTCACCGCGGGGGCCGCCTGGGCGGTGGCGATCGGCACGGTCGCCATCCTCTGGTGGCAGGTCCGCGTCTCCCAGCACCTGAACAGCGCGAACGCGGTGATGGCGCTTCGGGAGAGGTTCGATTCGCCCGCCTACCGCCGACGGCGAAGGCTCCTCTCCGAACATCTGTTGGCGGGGAAACACGACGACATCACGAATCTCGAGGTGGCGGCGTTCTTCGAACTGGTCGGCTCCTTGACCCATTCGGGGGTATTGAAACCGAAGCTGGTCTGGGAAGCGTTCGGAACCTGGATCGGCGGGTACTATGTCGCGCTGCGCGAGCCGGTGGACGTGATCGGACGGGCCCGCACCGCGTCGAAGGACCCTCTGATCATGCACGAGTTCGAGTGGCTCTTCGGGCTCGTCCAGCGGATCGATCGAAAAATGCTCGGCCCGGAGTTCGATCTCGCCGAGGCGACCCGACAGGAAGTCGCCTCGTTGCTCCGTCGGGAAGCCGAGCTCACGCCGGAATAGAGACGAGCCCCTCCCGAGTCCCCCCTCTCTCGGTAGGTTCGCGGGAGACCTCCACGTGGCTGGAGCCGGCCCGATGGAGGAGCTCGAGTCGCTGAGCCGCGCCCGCTAGACGACTCGGCCCGCGCGAGCGATGACCTTCCCGTCGACGCTGAGAGTCCCCCCTCCGAGCATCGCGAATCCGGTGTAGGGGTTTCGGGACCGGCCCCCGGCGACTCCGTTTCCCCCGATCCCGACGAGGATCACCCCTTCCTCGCAGTCCTCGCAGGGGGGTAGCTCTCGGGCGAGCGGGTTCAGCCCGATCGACACGTAGCTGATCTGATCCCGCCCCTTCGGCGCCGCCCGGAACGCCTTTTCCGAGACTCGGCCTCCCATAGAACTGGCCGAGCCTTCGAGGCGACCGCCCTCGACTTTCCAGCGACTGCCGCTGAATTTTTCATACCGTCCCATGTCGTAGACCGGTCGATTGCTCACGAGAGTCCCCGCCGCGTCACCTCCGTCGAGGGGGACAAAGATCTGTCCGGACGGATTGCCCTCGAGCATTCCCCGAGGCTGCTTCTTCGTCGCACCCCGGGGGATTCCGGAGGCGAGTAGGGGAAGATTGCCCCCGAGAGTGATCCGAAGGTCCGTTCCATTGGCGTGCCGAATCCGCAGCTCCGAGCCCTTGCTCAGGCGGCCCGAAAGTCGCTCTCCCTTGGTTCGCATCCTTCGAGCATCGACCGCTCCGGCGGCGACCAGGCGGGCGCGCCACTTCGGCCCGCTCTGACCGAATCGGCGCGCCGTGTCGTCGCTCGCGAGACCGAGGGCCATTCGATACCCCCGCAGACCCCCCTTTCGGGCGGCGACGTACCATTCGTCGTTGTATCCGAAGAACTTCGAGGCGAATACGCCTATGTCGATCGCCTTGCGCATCGCGGCCGGCCCCCAGAAGTACACGTAGGCAGACGCCTTCTCGACCGCGCTCCGCTCCACGGCCGAGAGATGGCGGAACGGAGCGATCGTCTTGGCAGCGACGGCGCTCCACCACGCCGTTTCGTCCTCAAAAAGCACGGTGGGCTGCGCACTGAGGCGCCGGGCCTCGTCAACGAACGCTCGGGTGTAGGGGAGGGTGTGATTCCACGATTCGACGATGACCGAATCCCCCTTCTGAACCTCGAGGTTTCTCTCCAGGATCTCACGTGCCAGGTGGGCGATCGGGTCGGACACTTCCCGTAGAAGGAAATACAGTATTTACCCACCGTATCTTGCGCTCGACTTGCACCCGCCCCGAAGATCGGCACGGGTCGTCTCACGGTCGAACGGCAAACGCTCGGGAGTAACGTACCGCCCGCTGGGCCACGCTCGGTAGAAGCCGGGGCCGAGCGGGGCTTCCCCGGGGGAATTTTCGCTCATCGTACATCTCGCCAACCCTGGGCGAGAGCGAGGATTCCGACGACCCACAAGGCGAGCGCGACCGCCCCGACAAAGTACAATCGCACGGTGACAAGGATCAACGTAGGCTCCAAAAGGAGGAGGACGAGACTCGAAGCGAAGTATCCGTCGGCTCGACGCTGGTAAACCTCGGCACGAGGGTGGTGCGTGCGGAGCGCCTCCATCACGAACCAGAAGTTCAGGGACGCCAGGGAGATCAGGAACAGGCTGACGACGATGTTGAGCAACGTCGCTTCGTACAGCAGATTGTTGATCTGGCCCGCCGCCGCCCGATCGTACAGGAAGATGAGGACGAAGGTGAGGAGGGCGATGCAGGTCCCCCCCAGTCCGGCCGTCAGCGACCGATTCTCGTTCGCGTCCTGATACTCTGTCAGACGTGCCGGCAGGACGCGCTCTTCGGCACTCAGGTCGGAAGGGAGGCGCTCGGGACCGGAGGGGGTGGTCTCTTCGCTCACTGTGTCCTGCCGCGGCACCACGTCCAGGTACCGTACTTGATACCCATGACCGGGCCCGGTGACGTTCCACCCGAAGTTAGGCGTCGAAGCTCGACCGGAGGTCGAACCCGTGCTCGAGCACCGATTTCAGGTTCGTGAGGAAGTAGGCCCACCCCGCGGAGCATGCGGCATAATGATACGGGGCAGAAAATCCGGTGTGACGAAGTTTAAGGAGTGTCCCTCGTTCCTTCGAAACCACACGGAAGTTGGCGGAGGGCTTCACGACCTTCCTGCCCGGGAACTTGTCGACCCACAGGAGGGTCACTGACTTGCCTCGAGAGTACTGGAGAACCTTCCCGTCCATTCGATATCCCGCTTTCCAGCAAAACGTGAACTCGCCCCCTTTCTTCGGTTCGAGCTTTGCCTCCGAGAGAAACCACCGACGAACAGATTGGGCTCGGTCAGAGCCGCAAACACTTTCCCGGGGCGAGCATGGAAGGGGTAGGTCTGCTCCACCCCGAAGGTCTTCGGCACGACGGCTCTACCTCGGGGGCCTAGAAGAAGATTTCACGACTCGGGTCGGTACATTTAGGGTTCGCCGGGTAGGGACCACCGGTTCACTTCTTTCCATCGAGAACCCCAACTCATGTTGCGGGTTCAACGTCAATTGCACACCCTTTGTTCAGATCCATAGAGGTTCCTAAGCGGGTCCCTTGTGCCTATGATCGGCCGAGACTCAATCCTCACGGCGCGCCCACGGAGGTCTCGGCGCGGAAGTCGGCGGCAGGGTAAGGAGATCAGAGGAAGAATTCCACTCCGTTAGCCACTGCAGGCGCGGGGATGGGGGATCCTACGACCGCACCATCGACTGTCCAGCTGACGGAGGAGATGTCGGCAAGGTACAGCACGAATCCAGTGGGTGCAGGCGACGGCACGGGGCACGTTCCGATCACCACCCCGCTGACGGCCCAGTAGCACGACGAGATCACCGGGCCCATCGCCGAGTCCGTCCAAGAGACCTCCAACTGGTTTGCGCCGGTCGGGCACACCTGCGCCGGTCCGTCGCTCGCGCCCCCGAGCGTGAACTGATTCGCACAGACCGCGCCCGGCAGTTCGGTGAAGTTCACCAGGATATCATTGGCGTTCGGATTGCACTCCACGGCCCCCACGGGCGCGCCGCTGGTCGTAAAGAAGAAGCACCCCGCCGCCGCTGCGGACTGCGAGAATGGGACGACGACGTGGGTCGCCCTCGATGGGTGGCTCACGACTAGGGTTCCGGAGACGGGAGCGATGGAGGATCCCGGCACGCTGGCGACCCATACATAGGTCCCCGCAGGTAGGTGGAATAGGAGCTGAATAGGTCCGGGGGATGCCTCCCCAAATGGGTAGGTTACTGCGGGCGAGGTCCCCGCCAGGATCGTCACGTTCCAGATCGTACCCCGCGCGAGTCCGCTCTCCATGAAAATTACGTTGGAGGTGAGCAGCTTGAACTTCACCGTTAGCTGCTGAAGTCCTGAGCTAGCGCTGACGCGAATCTCTCCTTTCGCGGGGGAGGCCTGGTATTCTGGACGGGGGCCGGTCACGATGTACTTGTAGACCGCTCCTCGAGGAAGCATGAACCCGATCGAGCTCCCGCTCGAGGCGTTGAACTGTTCGGTCGGCCCGCCCGCCGATTGCGCCGGGAGAAGGGAGACCGACCAGATCGCGCCGGGGTAGAGTTCAAACTTCGGAATAGTGGCCTGGGAGAATGAGTACGAGAGATCCTCCCCGAAATAAACCCCCAGGTCGCAGTTTTGGGTTAGGTCCAGCGCGCTAGAACCGAGGAGCGTCCCTGCGCAAGGGAGCAGACGGATGACCTTCACGACACCGTAGTGGGCGGGCGGAGAAATCGCAAAGTTCAGGATTCCAGCCGGTTCGGCGAAGGTCACGGATCCGACCAGCCCGCACGTGATACAATGGGCGTAGATGATGTTCGTCAAGGTCTGAGTGCCGATGGTGACGGACCACGTCTGGTTGGCCGGCCCGCCGAATTCCTCGAATTCGAGCTTGTAGACCGGGATCGGCCCGAAGACCAACGTAACGCCGACCGGGTTCCCGGTCACAGAAATGCTGCCCGACCCCGGAGCGGAGGCCCAACCCATCTCTCCTCCCGTGGGCGACGGGACGGCAGGTATTGAGAAGGGGAATGTCCCATTGGATAGGTCGAAGCTTACGGCGTCCCCGGAAGAGTTGCCTACGAGGGAGCCGAGATCCACGGACCAGCTCGTTCCTGAGGGCAGACCGCTTTCCGTAAAGGTGACCGAGTACGCTACCGCCGGCCGAAGGGAGACGGCCGGGGCAGCGCCATCGTGTGAGATAGTTAGCGCGCTTCCAGGCGAAGAGGCCGTGGGAATCATGAGCAGAGCGAGACACACCACTACTGTGATCGAGAGGGCGGACGCGCCGGACACGGTTCCGGGGACCCGTATCGGTCCGAGCGCTAAGTATCTTGCTATGGCGTAACACGGCAGAACTCACCCCGGACAACTTGCTAAGAACGGCTCGGGCTGGCCCGCCGAGAACCGCGGACCGACGCTGGGTGCAACTCCTGGATCCGATGTTTCGGTCTGGAGGAGTGCGCGAGACCCAATGGATATCGTGGTTGACGGTCCGGGGCTAGATGCCGGATCGGGAAGAAAGCATCCTGCACCAGCAGGCGCTGACAGCTCTGAGCTCATCCTCCGTTGAGCAGGATGCGCGGGAACGCCTCCCCCAGACCCACCCGCTCATCTCTCGGATCGAAGCGAGGTTCTGACCTGGGGTCGCAGTCTCGATCCTGGCGGGGGCGCGGGGAGGGCGGACCGTTATCCGTGTTCGCTGTCTTCAGAGTCATCCGTAGTGACTTGCGTAGCTGTGGGTTTCTGTTCGGATCAAGCGTATGAAGAAAATCAAGCAGAGCTATCCCCGCCGAGGCGAGATGTTGGCAACGCCGTTCGAGGCGCTGTCAGACACAGACTTCCGTCAACTGGTCGGAAGCGGTCTGGCTATCCCTGGCCAACAGGGTTCATCGCTTTTCGTCGCCAAGTGGCGAGACGGCCCGGCGGTAGAGGTGGAGACCTTCCTAAAGGCGTTGCACGCCCAAGGTTCCCGTCTCGAGGTACGGCGATTCAAGGCAGACGTCAACGTTCGCGTGATCCGCAGTGGCCCGGCCAAGAGGGGAAGCCACGCAGTATCGCCTCCGAAGCGTAAGCCTTCCAAGTAGCCCTTCGGTGCTCTGTCCGGGAAGCCGCCGGCCGCCGAGTCGCCTGCCCGCCGAAAGGGCAGAAATGAATCGACCCAGTCTCAACCAGACCCTCCGCTCCACCGGGGCTACAGTCGCCTGAGGCTTCGACTGCCGATCCTGGCAGATGATCGGAACTCAAGACACGTCAGAAGCGAGCCCAACTCCATTTTGCCCGTTTTGTAAGCATCAGATCAATCCCTCGACGGATGTGCTCTATGAAGGGATCTCCATCGGTTCGATTTATTCAATGATCTACTGTGGATGGTGCGGCGCCGTCCTTGGGGGCGGCCCGTCCTCGGGAATCCATCTTCTCGGAACGAAGAGAACACGAGGGTAGGCGATTCCCCTCGGCGTGCCCGCGTCTGGGTGCAACACTAGTTGAGCCTATTCAGGGCAGAGCGCCGATTCGGCGGATCTAGTTGATGTCAAACTCATTCCCCTCAGGATCGGTCATCGCCACCGCGTAATGGTCTACTACCCCCGATTCTAGCGCCCCGATCTTTGTAGCGCCGAGCAACACGAGTCGGGCGGCCTCGGCCTCTACTCGCTGCCGTCGAATCGCGAAGGGGACCTCGTCGCGGCCGCTCGCACGGAGGTCGAGGTGGATCCGATTCTTGATTGACTTTCGATCTTCGACCCGCTGGAACCAGACGGACGGACCTCGTGCGCTGGGGTCGCTGATCCGATCATCGCCTTCACCAGCTTCCGACGCAGGCACTCCCCGGCTGATCCAGTATTCTTTCCACGAGGCGAACCCCGGCGGAGGACCTTGGATTTGGTAACCAAGCGCGTCCGCCCAAAAGTGCGCTAACAGATTCGGATCGGAGCAATCAATGACGATCTGAAAGTCACCCGTCACGACACACCAAGCCGCTGAACCGGAGCGTCGGCATCAGTTAGGCATTGCCCCCGTAGGGTTCCCCATCCGAGGGTCGCCAGCCGTCGAGCGGGGCCAAAGCGACGACGGACTGAGCTCCAGCCGTTGCGGCCTCTGGCCCACTCTCTCTCGTGCCACCCGATTGGCTGACGTTCTGTCAAGCACGTTGAGGGTCAATCGCCCCACTCGTGACGAGGTTCCTCAACGGTGCGCAGTGGCCATCCACCGCGACAAGCGGGGGAGCCTTTGCGATTTCGACGCCCATATTCGCCGGTCCACCGAGAAGTAGCGGCCGGCTCCGCCGAGAAACAAGATCAGATAGATCAGGAGATACAGCGGGTGAGGCCCGACATCCGTTCCGCCGGGAGCCTGGAAGGTCGTCGCGAACTGGGTGACAAGGAAGGCGAGGGACGCCAACGCTCCGACCAGGCACGCTAAACGAGTCGTGAACCCCACCAGGAATGCGATGGCGAGATAGGCGGTGAGTACCGCGGTCACCCACGCGAACAACAGCGAATGTGACGCGACGAAGTTCGCTCCGCCCGGCCCACCAAGGCTGGTCGGACCGAAGGAGGCGGCAGTCGATTGGAACGTCGGAAAGAACTGATTCGCCGGATACAGGACGAAGATCATGTTCAATGCCCAGATCGCCCCCATTCCGATGCGCAGCGCCTCGATTGCCAACGGCCGGCGGTCCGAGGGCGAATCGTCGGACCCATCCTGAGCGCTACTCGAAACTCGAGTAGAATCATCGCGCGAGGGGGATCCTGCGACATCGCTTTGAGACGCCATCCGCGGACGATCGCTCTCCCGCCGCATAGATTCACCCACCGTCAACCCCGTTTCACCGACTCCTTATGGGCCGGTGAGCCGCCGGGCACGAAAGGAACATGTTCGACCCCGGGCCCAAGGTTGACGCCAGCCGACGGATCTCGCGTACAATCGAGATCCTTCGAATTGGCGTCGGCGTCGTCTGGGCCGTGAACCTCCTCTTCATCGTGGATCCCGCGAACCAATACTTCGGTAATTTCGCGGAGACCGCACGCTCATTCGCGCCGACGACGCTCGGCGGTCCGGCGCTAGCGAATTTCGTCGCGTCCAATGCGGTGATCTTTTCGTGGATCGTGGCCCTGCTTACCGCGTATCTTGCGGTGGCCTTCCTCCTCGGATTGACCACCCGGTTGGCGTGTCTTTTCGGCGGAATATTCTCGGCTCTCCTTCTCGGAACGCAGGTCGGAAGTACGTTTGTGTTCCCCGGAGGCACGGACGTGGGCGAGCACCCGCTCTACCTGCTGATCTACATGGTCCTGGTGTTCGGCGGGGCGGGTCAGGCGCTCTCGGCCGATCAGTGGATTGCGCTGGCGATCGCGCGCTTCCGGGCCTCGCTGTCCAGTCGACCCCGACCGACCCCTTCGGGATTCTGGGCGGGGAGCGTCAACCTGCGGATGTTCGCCGTTTACTTCGTGGTCGGAATCGTCCTCGCTTTCGGGATTGGAGCCGGCTTGGTGGTGTCGCTCCCGTCGAACACCGGATCGACGACTCCGGGTCCGATCGTCCCGGCCTACGAGAATCTCACGGTCTCCATCAACTCCGTCAATGGGTGGCCGCAGTACTCCCCCGCCAACTTCACCCTCCCGACGGGAGAGGTGATTTTCACTATCACTGACGAGGATATGCCGATGAATTGGAGCGGTTGCGGTTGTGTGGTTACCGGTACCCCGGGCGACATCGAATACATCAACGGCACACCCGCCCACGTCGTCAATGCGAGCGATGTGGCCCACACATTCAATGTTCCCGCGTTGGGTCTCTCGATCTACAGCCCGGGGATGACGGTCGTTCGATTCACGGTTCTACTCCTGTCCGCGGGGAAGGTCTCGTGGTTCTGTATGGCCCCTTGTGGGGCGGGAACCAACCCCTACACGAGCCCCCCCATGGGCGTTAAGGGATACATGGCCGGGACCATCACTATCACCTAGGAATTCGCCGATCGCACTCGATTCTGCGGGAGCCCGATCAACGGCCGGTCCCCGTACCCAGATTTTTAGCGCCGCCTTGTCGGCGGGCCCCTCGGGCGCTTACGCTCGCAGCGAAGAGCCGTTAGTCCCGGTCCTGGGTCCGACCCCCTGACCCGACCTGCCCAAGGCTCAACGAGGATTGAACCTACAGCGCAATCGCTACGGCGGCCTCGCTTAGCGCTCTGAGCTCAGCGAGCGTCGTCCCGAGGGAACTTCACATGATCGAGTTGGCGTCGAACGCGAGACATGTCGTCTCGGACGAATGCCCATACTTCCTCTAGGTCAATTTCAGCATAGTGGTGGACGAGTCCACGATTTCGTAGCCCATTCAGCCGCTCCCACGGAATCCTGGGATTGAGCTTCTTCAGCCCGAGCGATGCTTTGTCGGCGGACTCTGTGAGGTGAATTAGATCCAGTAGTACGGCCTTCTGAGAGCGGCCACCTTCGAGGAACTCTTCTTTCCCCACCGCGGCATCAAGCTTCGCCTCCTCCGCAGCCTGGATCATCGCCGTAACGCGAAGGCGATCTCGATCCGTCTTGGTTGTCACAGTGGGACCGCCTCTACCACAACTTGCGGTTGAATGAACCAATGCAGACTGCTCTCTGTTACCAGGTCGACATGGCGGCCCAGGAGCTTTTCCAGTTCGAGCGCGAGGTCGATCGAGCGCAGGGCGGATTTTGAACGTTTGGACTGATCAAAGTCCACGAGCAGATCGATATCACTCCTCGAGCTGGCCGCGTTCCGAGCCACAGAGCCGAATACACGTATCTCTCGTGCGCCGTACTGCTTCGCGATTCGCTTGATTCTTGACCGGTAGGGGCCGAGAACCGCCTCCACCCCGAGGCCCCCTCCCCCCTCGGGGACCACGATTTTTGGCTCTTCCCACTTCGGGGACTTGCAACGCGGGCAGATGCGGACTATCCGCCCTCGGGGGGTCCATGTGTTCCCGCATCGGTAGCAATGGAGCTGCGGGATTTCGAGGGTCAGCATGATTCGGCTCTTCTTGAATGGATAACTTACCTATACGTAAGGTTTCTCATTTAACTACGTTGAACATCCCGGGCGTCGATTCGATTCGGCCTCTTGAATTTACGATGGAGTGGGGCAGGGTGGGCTGCCTCCGACCGCTCGAACGGATGTCGCTTGCGCGGGCACGCGTGAGTTCAATCAGAACTGCACGCACCTTCGTTGATTGCACTTACTCGAGAGTAGGCAGAAACCGAAATCTCTAAAGCTGGACCCATATAGCGCGTGAAAGGGAGAACACAATGCCGATGATTGACGTCTACGCCGCGGCCGACCTCTTCCCCGCGGGAACGGACCGGAAACTCGCAGAGGAACTAACCAGGGCGGTCCTCCGGGCAGAAGGAGTGGTAGCTCCAGGACCATTTCACACGAACAACACCGCCGCGTACATTCATCGTATGGATCCCAAAACGGTCCACACGGCTGCTACCGACTCCGCTCGCACTGTGCGTGTCCAGATTATCACTCCGCCCGCGGCTCTGAATCGAGAGGGTCAGAAGCAGCTCGTCAACGAAGTTACAGAGATCGTAACTCGGATCTCAGGTGATCCGACACAGGCTAGTCGAACCTGGGTGCTGCTCACCGAAGCCGCGGAAGGGGGCTGGGGGTTGTCCGGAACTGCGTTCGGCCGGGAAGAGTTCGCGGCACTGGCTGCAAAGGCTGCTGCTGCTCGCGGGCGGAAGTAGTCCTCCCCCGGACGTGAAATCGGACGGCATCTGTCCGACTCGGTTCCGGCGATAGCGGTCGGCCTCCGGGAGAGGTTCAATGAGAGTTGGCCTACGGAATCTGCTTGGCATCCCAATGTAGCACCCGCATAGAGGGACCTGCTACGCTAACTCCACTCTCGAGCCGAGCCGGGAGACGGCATCCTAATAGTAATACGAGTAATACATGTATTGGATGGCCAGGGAGGTCGTCTGTAGCCGTCATGCTCGCCAAAGGAAGGTGCTCCGCGGAATCTCGACGGCGGAGGTCGAGATTGCAATCCAACTGGGGTCTAAGACTCACCAGGGCGGTAAAGTTGCGTCCGCCTATCGGTACTTCGAGGTCGTTTACGTCGTCCGGCGCAGTCGGACTTACGTCATTACGGTGAAACCGAGGTGGTGACCGTGGTATCGCGGTGTCCTGTATGTGGCAAAGGGACCCTTCGTCCCGGTACCGTGCACGAGGAGATGTTCGGCGTTGACCTCGGAAAATATCCCGGCGAAGTGTGTGATCGATGCGGAGAGTCGTTCCTGAGCAGTGAGAGCATGCACAAGGTTGAGCAGAAGGCCAAAGAGCTGGGTCTGTGGGGGCTCGCTTCGAAGGTCAAAATCGCCCGATCGGGCAATTCACTTGTAGTGAGGATTCCCTCCTCTCTCGCACGCTACCTCAAGATGAAAAGTGGCCAGGAAGTTCTCGTCTCGCCGGAGAAGGCGAATCGCCTGGTCCTCGAGTTGGCATAGTACGCGCACCTGTTCCTGAAGTCGGAGATCGGCCAATCTCCCGAGAAGAGAAAGTCTGTACGGATCCAGCCTCATCGGCAGCAGGTGTTCCGGGTTCAACGAGGGTGGCACCTACCGCTGAAGTCTCGCAGAGGTGATTTTCGGCCGAAACCGAACATCGCTCGAGCGGGGTTCGAATTCGAGTCCCGTTCTCCGAAGGCTCAATAAGGGCACGCCCGTCCGACACACTCCACCTCAAGCCAGGTGGGAGGGGATACGAGGGTGCATCGGAAGGGGACGACCGCCCGGAATCAGGCCTGTCGCCGCGGGTTCCTCTTCCTTTTCGTTGGTGTGCTCATCCTCAGCGGACTAGGCCTCCCAATCACCAATCTCCCCGCATTCCGCCTTTCTAGTTTCGCTTCGCCGCCTTTGACCCCCGCCCTCGCTCACGGGGAGTCGGGCCGTCCCGCGAATCTCTCGATTGCGGAGTCGGCCCTTGCTCGTCCCGCTGCTGTAGCGGCTGGCGTTGCCCCCGAGGGATCCCTACCGAGCGTCTCAGCTACATTGGTGCTGCTTAACAACACGCTAGTTCCGGGCAACTTCCTCGCCGCCAACGGCGTCTCTCCTCATTCGGTCGCGTACGATCCCGCGAAGTCCGAAGTATTCATCGCTAACCTTGAATCCGACTCGGTAAGTGTCATTTCCGACACAACGGACACGGTCGTCGCTACGATCTCGATCGGCTCTTCGGTCGGGGGGGTCGTTTACGACAGCGGTAAGGGTGAGATTTTCACCGCCGACTCTGGGGTGCACAATGTTAGCGTTATCGCGGACTCGAACAACACGGTCATCGCGACAATCCCTGTGGGTCCGGATCCGATGGCGATGGCCTACGACGGCACTACGGGCCAGATCTTCGTCGCGGACTATGGCGGCGACACTGTCAGCGTGATCTCCGACGCCTCGAACTCGGTGGTGAAGACGGTCAAGGTCGGCAATCAACCCCTGGGCGCGGCGTACGACAGCGGGACCCAGGAGATTTGGGTCTCCACCACCAACCTGTCCTTCGGTACAGCGGGAAATCTAAGCGTGATCTCGGGGTCGACCGATAGCGTCATCACGACGGTCGGGGTCGGTGCAAGCCCCGGCGGAGTTGCCTACGATAGTGCCCAAGGGGAGATTTTCGTAGCGAACCTGGGTTCGCGGAACGTGACCGTAGTCCGGGATTCCGTCTACACTGTCGCAAAGAACATCGGCGTGGGGAACAACCCGTACGACGTGGTCTACGACGGCGGGCTGGGGGATGTTTTCGTCTCTAATTCCGGGTCAGATACTGCGACCGTCATTTCTGCTGCGACGAACAATGTCCTCGCCACCGTACCTGTGGGGACGGAACCGCTGGGGATGGCGTACGATGCGGCGCGGGCGGCTATCTACACAGCCAACTCGGCCTCGAACAATGTGAGCGTCCTCTCCGACGTCTCGGACGCGGTCTCGGCCACGATTCCATTAGGAACCAGTCCCGACGGCCTCGCATACGACCGTGCGAAAGGCGAGATCTTCGCCGCCGATTCGGGAGAAGGAGACGTGGATGTGATTTCGGCCGGGACGAACGAGATCGTCTCGCAGGTAAAGGTCGGGATCGGCCCGATGGGCCTGGCGTATGATAGGCCGATGGGCGAGATCTTCGTCGCGGACTACGGGTCGGGCGCGGTGAGCGTCATCAACGATACGAGCGACCACGTCGTGGCTACGGTCCACGTGGAAGGCGAACCGTCTCAGCTCGCATTTGACCCGCACACTCGGCAAGTATTCGTCACCACATTCCTAGGTGACGACGTGAGCGTAATTTCGGACGCGACCGACGACGTCGTTGCGAACATCGCGGTTGGGACCGAACCCCAAGGGATCGCCTACGACCCTCTCGACGGAGAGATGTTCGTGTCCAACCTCGGATCGGAGAATATCAGCGTGATCTCCGACGCAACGGATACAGTGACCGGCTCCTTCTTTGAAACCGGCGGTTACGCCCTTGCCTACGACGGGCCGAATGGGGAGCTATTCGCCGCGAACAATGGGCTCGGCAAGGTCCAAGTACTCTCTTCGACGACGGGAAATTCGATCGCGAATGTTAGCGTCGGAACGGGGCCCCAAGCAGTTGCCTACGATCGCGCGACGGGCGAGGTCGATTCGGTGAACTCCGGATCGAACAACGTGAGCGTCGTCTCGTACGTTACCGATGCTATTCTGGCCACTCTGAGCGTGGGGTCGGATCCGAATTCGATCGCGGTCGACACGACCACCGGACTAGTGTATGTCTGCGATTTCGGCCAGGGAACGATTTCGATCCTCACCCCCGGTCATCCCGTGCCGAATCCCGTGAGTTTCGCGGAGACCGGTCTGCCCATGGCGACCACCTGGTCGGTGGTTCTCAACGGAAGCTCGCAGGCATCTAGCGCGAGGGCTGACAACTTTACCGAACCGAACGGCAGTTACAGCTATTCCGTGCCGTCCGTGGGAGAGTATGTCCCGACCATTTCGGCAGGCTCTCTATCGGTGGCGAGCGACGCGATTCGGATCCTGCTCTCGTTCGACTTGGTGTACTCCGTCACCCTGACTGAGTCGGGGCTCCCCGCCCACACGAACTGGTCGGTGACCTTGACCGGTAGCGCTTCTTCCATTATTCTCTCGGTCGTCTCGGTGACGCGATGGTCCGACGGCCACGCCTCGGTCAACTTCAGTGCCTCCAACGGGAGTTACACGTATACAGTAAAATCCGATGACTCGAGCTACTCGGCGAGCTCCGGAGCCCTTCTCGTGAATGGGGCGGACCTTTCACAGCCGGTCAGCTTCGAGCTGGTGACGTATCTAGTGACTTTCACGGAAAGTGGACTGCCCGCCACGACGGAGTGGTGGGTCAACATCTCCGGTGAGGTCCCGCTGAGCTCCGTCGGTGCGGCGGCATCGATCGCTCTACCGAACGGAAGCTACACCTATACGACCGCGTCCGCAAATCGAAACTATTCGGCTACGGGCGGTGGGTTTACGGTCACGGGCGGGACGATAGACCGGGCGGTTACCTTCCAGTCTAACGCACACAATCCGGGAAGTGCCGCGCCCACCCTCCTGGGCCTCCCCGCGACCGAGGGTTACCTGCTCCTCGGAGCAATCGGGGCGGTCATTTTGATCGGGATCGGAGCATTCCTCGTCCGACGTTCGAAGGGAGGCTCGGCCCCTCCGCCGTCTACCTCAGATCAGGACCCAAAGTGAACGTCCGACGCATACTCTGAGACAGTGCCACGGGCCCGACCACCGATACTCAGGACACGGGCCAGTCGGATTGTTGCAGGGCCGAGTCGATGGGGGCTACGCTCAACAATAGTTGAACACCCTCCCGAAGAGGTTCTTCGACTGCTCCCTGGCTGAACACTCTAGGCGAGTGGGAGAAGTCCAACATCCAAACTGGACCGATACCCGCTACGGCCTCCCCCCGTACAACTGATGTAGGCGGTTCAGTCCCGATGGAGGATGGCGTCCCGAAGCGGCTCCTCCACCGTAGCCCGCGGCCGGGGCGGGGCTACAGGGTCTCCGCGCAGTCGTAGTCACGTCCAGAAGAACCTCGCCATCTGGCAGAGGACGAGTGGCCAGTACGATCGGCGGCACCGAGCGGCACTTTCCGGATGGAACGCCATGTCGTGGGGCTTGTGGCGGGTCCCCGAGTCCGAACTGCGCGTCTTGGGTGAGCCCCGAGGCAAGGACATCCTCGAAGTGGGGTGCGGAGCCGCGCGGTGGTCGTTCGCCCTCGCCCGCCGGGGGGCTCGGCCGGTAGGGCTTGACATCTCTTCGGCCCAGCTCGCCCATGCGGCGAAATTCCTTAGAAGGTCCGGGTCGAAGGTTCGCCTGGTACGAGGCAACGCCGAGCAGCTTCCGTTCCCCGACTCGACATTCGACGTGGCGTTCTGTGACTGGGGCGCCTTGACGTTCTGTGACCCGCATCGGACGATTCCTGAGGCTGCCCGCGTGCTACGCGAGGGTGGACGACTCATCTTCTCGACCTCCAGCCCGTTCCGTACCGTCGCACAGAATCGCAAGACGGATCGCGTGGGCCGGAAGCTCCTGTACGACTACTTCGACCTCGATCGGATTGAGTACCCCAGTGGAGAGGTCAACTTCCAGCTGCCGTACGGGGGGTGGATTCAACTGTTCGTAGATAACGGATTTCTGGTGGAAGGATTGACCGAGACTAGACCCCGCTCGGGGGCCCGGTCGACTTACCTGTCCGAGGCCGAAGAGAAATGGGCACGGCGCTGGCCCCTCGAGGCGATCTGGCGATTAAAGAAGTCCGCACGCCGGTAGCTACCCAACGAATCGAGGTCCCGTTCCCAGCGAATGGACGACGGTCGCTTCCTACAGATCTAGGTCCAAGGGGCCCGCCATTTCGGCCATCGGAGCGCCAGACACTCGGAGCCCGGCGACCTGTCCTCTGGAATCGGGCGCTGATGGGCAGCGATAAGAGAACCGTTATTTTCGCCTTCGCAGGGGCTCAGCATGGAATCCGAAATTGAGTCAATTCGTGCGTGGTTCGCGTACATCGCCGACTCGCGTCGGGGTTACCTCGAAACGCTGGCGAAATTGCCTCCCGGAGAGCTGACACGCGACCGAGGTGCGTCGTTCCCATCCTTACTCGATATCTTCGCGCACTCTCAAGGTGCCCTCTACTTCTGGATGAAGGACTGCGCTACGTTTCCGTTCCCGCCGCAGGATGGTGAATCTGACGGGCCGCCTACGATCGACGTGTTGAAGAAAGACGAAACGTACATCCAGACCCAGATCCAGCGGGTCATGGCGGAACTGACCGATGCCAGTCTCTCGAGCAAGATCACCAGGGTGAAAGGGAGGGGGTCGGACCATGACTGTCAGGTTCCAGTACGAGATTCGCTTTGGCATCTTGTTGAGGAGGAACTTCAGCATCGTGGTGAAATCAATGCACTACTCTGGCAGATCGATGTCAACGCGCCGGTCCTGAGCTGGGTCAAGTGGGCCCACACGGCGGGCCGGATCAAGGACCCACCCGCGTAGCGACGGGACAGGTCGTCTCGTGATTCTGTGCGAAACACGATTGAGTACGACCCAACGCATCTCCTCTCATGATACTCAACAAGACTTGAGCGGAGAGGCGAGCTCTGAACAAGGGATGGAAAGGGATCGAATGCTATCCAGGGCGATCGAACACGCGCGCGGGGTTGCGCCATGCGTTCCGTGTGGTGACGGCTCCGGTACCTGAGTCCACTCTGGCTAGAACTCCGGCGGATCTCCCGAAGGAGGACATCTCGAGGGAGAACCAGTACACCTCGAATCCCTCGGCTATCGGTCTCGCATAGCCGAAGTGGTGAGTCTCCCCAAGAATCCAGCTGGCTTTGAGCGCAACCGGATAACTGCGAGAGAGCGCACTCCGTGCCGAAAGTGCGCCGCCGTCATCGTGAATGAAGCGTGGGATGGATACCGACTGAACTTCCCCCCGTACACCACGAAGCAGGTGATATCGGGCAAACCGAAAAGCAATCTCTGAATCCGACTCTGATCTTGAATGAAAAAGGAAAACAAGCGGGTTGGCTTGGGGGATGACGTCGACGAAGCCCAACCGTGCCTTGGCCACCCCCGCTCGCTGACGAGCGATCAGTCTGACCACGAAATACATCGCGGTTGCGAGCAGGAGGGCGTAGGTGGTGACCTCCCAGATCCACTGGCCGACTCGGCCTCGTTCGTAGAGCATAATCGCGTACGCGAATACAGTGAACGACATCGCGCCGAAGTTCATGATTCGGTCGGCGTCGAAGTGATACTCCTGCTTCGAGAACGGAGCAAATATCGGGACCGACCAATGATCCATTGCGTCGAGCAGGACGTGCGATAAACCTCCGACTTCAAGAGCGACGAAGAAGTAGACTGCCGAACCGTCTCCGAAGCTCGGGCCGAATGCCCAAGAGAGAAGTCGAGGGACGAGAAACATTCCGACCACCGCGATCCCTGTCACGCCTGCGATAGAGTGCGATATGCCCCTGTGGCGGAGCAGGGGGAATCGAGCCGCGAGCGGGTGGAACAGTACGTCTGCATCCGGCAGGGCGCCGGCGAAAGCCGAGGCGACGACAAACTGGAGCCCGTTCGCCCCGAAGAGGCCGAAACCGAGAAGGTAGGCGAGGAGGATGTGACTAAACGGATCCACGTGGACACTCTGAGAACTCGAAGTTAGGCCGGGGATTCAAGCTTTGCAGTAACGGTTCCCCGTGGGGTGTATCCATGCCCGGTGCGTTCAACAAGTCTTGAGCAGCATCACACGCGAGCTGTGGGCCGACCGATGATTGCCCAGGGCCGATCGTGCTGGGGTTCAATCCTCGGACAGTGGTAGATTTTGGCAGATTGATAGGACGATTGAATCATTTCGTCCGTAAACTCGTTGTAATCGCATCGACGATGGCCGATCGGAGACGCGAGTCTCTGGAGAAATGCGGATGACGAAGCGATGGGTGGTAGGGTTGGCGGCGGCGATAGCGGTCGTATGCATGGCCGGAGTGGGCTTTTCGGCCTTTACGGCGCAGGCCACGGTGTATGGCAACGCGAGTGCAGCGGCAGTAGGATTGCAGATTACGGGAACCGGGTCATACGGTTGCTTCTACTTTGGCCACGCCGAAGCAGCCCCCGGGAGCCTGGAATTCTCCGGACTTACAGCCGGAAACACCCAGGTGACCCTGACGGTCGCGAATCTGACCCCGGATGATATCTGCAATGGCTATTTGACGCTCGAGAACACGGGGAACCAACCGCTCAATGTGAGCATCACCCTGAACACTCCGGGGTCGAACGGTGTCTGCGGCCCCTACGGGTTCAACTGCTTCGATGTGTACACCTATTCGGGAATCCAGGCCAGCGGCGATTTCTACTTTGTCGGAAGCCCGACCGCTGACACCCCAACGGCCTATTCCCAGAATTTCACCGTGCTGAATCCCGGACAAAGCTACACTGACTACTACGGCGTCGACATCCCGTGGGGCTCCACCGATGCTACACCTTCGAGCGCGACGTTCACGCTCGTCTACTCGGCTTCTGTCGGGTTTAACGAGGCGTAATCGCGGGGCTAGATATCGGACCAGCTGCGCCCAACCCCTTCCCCGCGGCAGGGCGGCCCTCGCGGCCGATCCTGCCCCGCCCAATAATTAGTGAGTAACGCGAGGGCACTCTCTCGCGGAATCTCGGCTCGCGGGCAAGGAGTGGGTTCAACAAGATTTGAACGCAGGGTGCCGGATTCGCCCCGGACGGACCTTGGTGATTCACGGATGATGGCATCCTTCGAGTGAACTCACACTCCATCTCCTGGCCAGGGTTTATATCAATTGGATACAATTGATGCTCGTGTCCGCATCGCTTACCCGTCCAACTACGATCACCGTGACCGAGCGGACTCGACGACTTCTGGAGTCTGTAAAGGGGCAGGGTGAGAGTTTCGATGACGTGCTGCAAGATCTCCTTGAGGATGCTCACTTCGATGAGGAGTTCTACGCCGAAGTAGAGCGGCGGTGGCGTACGGAGAAGCGCATCCCCGGCAAACGGGTTCTTAGGAAGGCTGGGCTGGCTTGACCCCCTACGACTTCGAATTCCTCGAAACGGCCGAAAAGGAGTTCCTCTCGCTTCCCGCCCCCCTCCGGGTTCTGTTTCGAGAAAAGCTGGTCTACTTACTGAGAAACCCCTTCCGATCCTACCCTTGGCTCCGGGTACGCCAAGGCGCCCGACACCCGGGAGAGTGGAGATTTCATCTGGGCGAATACCGTGTCTTCTATCGGATCGACGGCCTAGTTGTGATCTTTACGCGAATCGCCCCCCGCCCAAGGGCGTATCCTAGACGGCCGCCCAAGCGAGGCAAAGTGCCTACAAAGTAGTCAACCACCGAGCTCCCGTCGCAGGTTCAACGAGAGTTGAACATTCCTGTGAGCTTGGAAAATCAGCGAATCGCGGCCCGCGGCTTCCTTGGCCCATTCCTCTGATTTGCGCCTCGTGCAGGGTTCCGAGTCTTCGCCCCTGAGGCGGGTGACCTGGGCTGGAATTGCCCCTACATTTAGCCGCAAACACTAATATGACGTCAATTTGTATGGGTACGCACGGCGACGGTACGAACTGTGTCCCATGGCAGCCGGAAGTATCGATACCTCGTCCAAACGTATCGTTGGGCGGGGAAGGTCCACACGAAGGGAAGGTACCTAGGGGTGGACCTGCCTGGCGATCTGACGCGACCGCGCGAACAGCTCGAACAAGAAGTCTGGGAAGAGTCCTGGTTTCCTGCATTCCGTCGAATTCACGAGGCTTATCAGGAGCGCCTGCGAGCCATTCCCCCGTCAATCCTAGAAAAGGAGCAGCACGAGTTTGTCGTCGAGTTCACTTACGATACAAATCGGATTGAAGGTTCCACGCTGACCTTCCAGGAGACCTCCGACTTGTTAATCCGCGGCCTCAGCCCCAGTTTCCGGCCGATACACGACGTTCGGGAGGCACAACTACACGGCAATCTCGTGAGTCGGCTCCTAGCGAAGCCAGAGCCAATCGATCTCCCTCACCTCCTGGCGTGGCACAAGGCGATTTTCGGAGAAACTAAGCCCGAAATCGCTGGGCGAATCAGAGATTTCGAAGTTCGGATCGGGAGAAGTCGGCACGTTCCGCCGCCCCCGTTGGAGGTTCGCCCGATGTCGATCGAGTTGCTTCGCAGGCTCAATCGGGGGCGAGGCAAGGGGAGCGCGGTGGAACGGGCCGGGAGGTTTCACTTCGAGTTTGAGAACGTCCATCCGTTTGGCGACGGTAACGGACGCATTGGGCGCTTGGCGATGAACATGATCTTGTTCGAGGAGGGCTACCCGATGCTCAACATTTTGTTCGGAAAGCGGCGAGGATACTACCATGCCTTGGAAAGATCCAGTGTCACAGGGGACGCTCGACCGTTCATTCAGTGGTTCTTCCGCCGTTACTTGAGGGACCAGAAGTATCTTACCCGTGGTTTAAACCCCCAACTGGGGCCAAGCAAGTAGGCAACTCCAATCTCTGGATCACAGCACCACGACGCCCTAGGGTCCACGAGGGTCGATTCGGTTCAACAGGAGTTGAGCACACCCGTGACAGGCGGCTACTCTCGACTGCGCAGGATGTAACCACGACGAAACCTGCGGCTTTCTAGCATCGTTTGCGCACTTCGGAACCCGTATTTACGCGGACCACTCCGCCGAATCCAAGGAGCGGAACAGCATGGATTGGTCGAGTGTCTGGTTGGCATTCGTCGCACTTGGCGCATCGACAATCAATGGGGCGATCGGCTACGGGTTCTCCTCGATCCTCACCCCCATTGCGCTTCTCTGGTTCTCAAACAAGGTCCTGAACCCTGCCGTCGTCAGCGTCGAGCTTGTGGTCAATGTCACCCTCTTGTTCCGGGAGCGCGCGTACATTGCCGTCACCAAGAGTCGGGCAATGCCGGTCATTACGACGCTTCTGCCCGGAGTGCTGCTCGGCGCCCTCGGCCTTAGCTACCTCGCCGTCAACGAGGTCAAATTCGCCGTCTACATTCTACTCATCCCGATGGTCCTCGTCCAACTCCTCGGACTGCGCCGGCCGTTCACGAACGAACGCCGGAGCGGGTCGATCATCGGTCCGGGGATCGGATTCCTCTACGCTCTCACAACGATCTCGGGTCCGCCGCTCGCGGTGTTCTTCCGGAACCAGGGCTTGTCGCGAAACGAGTTCCGCTGTACCATAGCGCAAGTTCGAGTCGCGGAGTCGAGCCTCACGCTGACCACGTATTTTCTGTTCACGGAGTTCCTTGGCGCGCGGCTGTACACGTTGCCTTCTCTCGGGCTCATCCCGTACCTGCTCATCCCAGTGGTGGTCGGCGTGCCCATCGGGACCTGGCTACTTGGACGGGTCTCTCGGGATTCGTTCACGCGCCTCGTGATGGCGATGGATGGCCTGGTCGTTTCGTTCGGCCTTTCCCAGGTCCTAGTGAAACTGAAATGGGCGAGCTCGACTCTGGGGGATCTGATTTTCGGCTTGGCTGCAGGCGCATTCATCGCTCTCTCCACGTACTCGCTCTTCCGGCTCCCGGGCGCCCAGAAGTGGGTGGATTCCACCCACTTCGATCCTAAGGGGAAGGCGGAGCCCCCTCGCTCCCAAGACCCGGTCCCTCCGCCATAGCCGGCTCAATCAAAGTCGACCGGGCTCGGAGAGTCCGCAGAGAAGGTTGGCGACTCATAGGGGGGAAGAACCATCCAAGGGTCGACTGCCCGAAGAGGATCGAGCCAAAAGTGAGTGGGGGTGCGCCTCTTCGAACTCGGTGGGTACAACAAGAGATGGACACTCCAGTAGGGAGTGCAAGTCGGTCCACGCGGGCTAGACGGCTAAGCCCGGCTCACCTGCCCTTACCCAGCGTCCGACTGGGTTCGACCTGCGGGTCGGTCCGATGGGGCGCACCTGCTCACCGCGCCGTGTCCTGGTACGAATACACAAGGTTTCCCGCCGCGAGCCCAGGGAAGTCCAGGTCGCGGTTCGTCCCTCGCACGGGTGAGTTCCAGGAATGTGATTTCCTAGGATGGGTAGAACGCTGCGGATACGCTGATTCCGTTGTAATTCGCGGAATCGACACCGTAAAAGTTGAAAAAGTTCCCCACCACTTCGAATCCGTAAGTACCCGCCGTCGTTACGGGGAACGTATCGACCAGGCTGACCTGTTGCGCGTAGTTTGTAGTCGGTGCCGAGTAGTCCACCCCACCCTCCACCCAATCATTGGTGAGCGCGTTACAACTCGCCGCGGTACTCTGGAGGGTCACGTCATACGTCATCGCGTCGCCCGTAGTGTGGACCACGAGAACGGACACCGCGGCCAGGATCGTCACGTTCCCCGGAGTAGTGACGGTAAACGAGATTTCAGACCCGGTGGCGGCCGTGCAAGTGTCGTTGGGGACCGACTGGGTGGCCTGGTAAGCGGAGTGGGTTACCTGGACACCGGAGCCGGGCGGACCCCGCGAGCCTGCGGGGCCCGACTTGGTCAGGACGATACCAAGGGCAGAGCCGCCCAGGACCAGAGCAACCACACCTAGAATCAAGGCAATCTGGCCCAGTCCCATGGCGGCCTTGCTCCCACCGGCCGGTGGGACCTGGGACAAGTTGTCGGGCCGAGGACTGCTTTCGGACGATGCGCCGGACATGCAGGGGCATCGCGTTCTAGCGATAATGGGTTCGGTTGAACCGGCAAGCGCGAAGAGACCCCTGGCGGTCGAACGGTTCCGGCGTCCTGCCATCCCCTGACACGGTGACAACAATGAACGCTGCGACCAGAAACAGAGGCTCTTGGAGCCGGAACTAGATCCAAGCCGGGCGATTTCATTTCGAATTGAGAACCCCGCGTTCAAGAAGGGTTGAACCTGGGCGCAGTGGATGGAAATCAAGGAGGGCCACCGACGCGTCAGATTCCAGCCCGACCTCAAGTTTCAAATGCTCGTGTGTGCATTGGCATTGACACATGACAACCACAACCGTTACGCTAGAGAGATCGGCGTACGAGCGACTCAAGTCGGTTAAGCGGTCCAAAGAGAGCTTTTCGGATACCGTCCTCAGGCTTCTGGAACCGAATCGCCCGTCACTTCGGGGGTTCCTGGAAATATTCTCCGAGGCGGACGCCAACGCCATCGGTAAGGCGATTGAGCACCTCCGGGCCGAAGATCTCGCGTTCGAGCTCGTTCAAGCCCGGAAGGAAAGGAGGGGCCGTGGGCGTCGCAATTGATTCTACGTTCTTCATAGACTTCTCGCGACGACTTCCGGCGGCCACTCGGAAGCTCGAGGAGTTGGAAGGCCGGGCCGATTCCATAGTTCTTCCAACGCCAGTGATTTACGAAGTCCTAACTGGCATCCTGCGGGCGCGATCCAAGACGCAGGCGACGAGGTTCAGAGGGTACGTTACCAAGTTTCAAGTGGCGCCCCTGGACTTGGGGGCTGCGGAACGTGCGGCCGAGGTCCAGACCGAGTTATTGAGCCTGGGCCGAATCAAAGGAGCCGCGGACATACTCACTGCAGGGATCGCGCTTTCGGGCGGCCATAGCCTCGTCACCCGCGACAAGGACTTCTACTACATCGCCGAGGCGACTGGACTCCACATCGAATCATACTAAGACGGCGTGATACCGTTCTACCGAACTGTGCTTCTCCTCCGAGATGAACTCCGATCTGATCGGGTGGAGCCCTGCGCATCCTCTCCTCTCGCAAGCAGGCCCAGCGTGCTAGTTCTCGGCAACTCGACTCCGAGGTAGGTTCAACAAGAATTGAACACAGTTCGAGAGAGAGTACTCCTATACCCGCTCTCAATGTGCCAACCCTGCTGTCTCAGAACTGGTGGAGATTCCATCCGTAACGGGACGAAACTAGAGTTCCATCGATTCAGAAATGCGGCCCGACTCGCGACGTTGCTTGGCAAGTATCGGGAAATTTTTTCATGGGGACCGGGCGCGATCGGGGATCCCATCGGCGCCTGAATCGCTACCGATTCTTGTCGGGCCGGGCGTGCCTTGGAGGATCGATAGTGCCAGGACCAGCCCCTCCCTGGTTAGTTGCCAAGTGATACCACCACCCGTTGGGTGCTTCTGACAGTATCGATTGCGCCTCAGGCGATCAAGAGAACGAGGCACATCCCCTCGTAGATGTTTTGCGAATTTTGATTGAATCGCATGAATGGGTGGGTGAGCCGACAACGACTGATTGCATGCGTGAGCCAACGCAACCAGCACGGCCGTATCGAACGGCTCAAGCTCCACAGGCATGTGTTATCACACTACATATTGTATGTACACACTTATATAAGGCGTGTCGAGTTAGGTAAGGCATGGATCAGGGGACGGCCGTGGCGGCTCCGGTGTCTGTGACGACGGAAACCGTGGTACTCTCGAGGACGACGATTCGTTACTCACCTTCTGCCGTTCCTTTTGTCGCCCGAGTCCACAAAGTCCGCACCCGGAGGGGAAAGGACTACTCGATTCTTCGAGTGACTATTCCTAAGGAAATTGGGCAGAAGTTAGGTGTTCGTAACAAGGAGTTCCTGTTTCTTATGGCTCAGAAGGCAGAGTGGTTTCACATGATCGATTGGACCCGGATGCCAGAGACATTCGCGAAACTTCCTGATGACCTTCGTACGGTTCTCGGCATGAGTGGACTCGTCCCGATCATAGAATCAAGTTCGGCTCCGAGTTTGACCGGCACCACGCTTGGGAGATCACAGCTAACGCCAGTCAGGGACGCAACAGCAGTTCTGATTCAGAGTAGCCCAACATCTGCATAGGAGCAAGAAATGAAAGTCGAATACAAACCATGGGAAAAGCTGGAGATCAAGGCACTCACTCTGTATGCCAACGCAGAGGAGTTCATGCAAACTGCGACCGACAATATCCCATCAAATGCCGCCGGGGTGGCGGCGTGTTTCTGGGGGAATGGGGTGTTGTTCAGATTTCAAGCCCTTGGGGGGGGGCAGGGGTCGGAGGCGCTTACTCAGCGTTTCCTCGACGGAGAGCTTGTGTGGGAGGGAGTCGAAGCTGCTCCCATGCCGAAATTCGAGAAGGAAGTTCACCTGCCCGAGAAGCCTATGCTAGCCTTTCGAGTTCAGGACGTCTCCAGAAACAGCTTGTTTGGTCCCGTCACCAACTGGCTTCAGATGCAGCTAGTCGCGACGTCCCTTGCGCGCAAGTCCAGGGGAGGGAAGTAGCGATGCAGCCCTCGCCAAATCTGGCTAATGCAGATCTCGTTGACTGGTTTGTTGAGGAGGGGGACGGCAAGATTCGGATAAAGGTCAAAGAGGGCGCCATCGTGGAGCTACAAACTGTCGTCATGGGCGTCCTCAGGGTGGGAAACGACGGAAACACTGGGCTCCCAGTCTACTCTGTGCAAGCGCAACAGCTAGTCCGTCTTATCTCGGCGGAAAGAAAGCTAAGGAAGTCGGTGCTGCAGCCTCCGTTAACAGATCAAGGAACCCCGTCTTTGGGTGTTCGCTGAGCTTTAAACTCGACAAGAGCGCAATATCACAACTTGCCTCGCCGAGGTAGACTAATTCTCCAGGGAGAGTCCGTGGAGGGCGGGCAAGCCCCTTAATCGGGTTGTCTATGTTCAACAGGAATTGTAGCCAGTCAGATTCCGGGTCATTAGCCTCGGAGCGACGGCCTCGCGCGATGCCCCGGTCATTTGGATTCGGGCGGTGGCTGGACGGATTGATCGGCCGTCCGCACCGTAGCCGACGGGGAGGTTGGGCCGGGCTGATGGGAACTATCGGCGATTGGGGCGGACGCGTTCCAAAACGGGTGGCCGATCAGGGGCCAGGCTCCCCAGAGTTTGCGCCGACTGTCAGCTAGGTTGTGGTGCGGAATGCAGAGCATAATCAAATCACCGAGGGGCTCGGCGCCCAGATTTCGATAGTGACGGTGATGACATTGGAGGGGCCAGGTCACGATGCACCGTCCCGAGAACCATCCCCGCCATTCACACTGATAGCCAGAGTATTCCATTCGGGCGTGACGAACCTGCTGCCATTGCACGGATTCCTGTGAGACGTACTGAGTGTATGCGACCGTGTGGCACAGACCACCGGAGTGGCGAACGATCCACCTGGTGCCATCATTTCGAAACTCACCAGTGCCCGCTGGAACTGTCTGCTCACACCTGACGCAAGTCGACGCGTATCTATTCGGAGCAAGCCAGCGAGTTCCGCGACTCCCGAACACATGCTCTCCAGCGAGGCTGGTGAGCTACCTCCCGCTATTCAGCTTTCAAGTCGCCTCTGCGAAAGGTGTGCACAATGAGAATTGCACCTGTATGTGCGGCAGAGTCTAACCAATCAGTTGACCCCGAGCTCTTTCGGTGGCCCCATCGACCTTCGCTAGGCGGCGAGCGAGAAACGCTGCGCCTGCCGACCAGTGCCACCCCTGCGCATTGAGTGATCGGCGTCGGCTTGTCGAAGTCTGGGAACCACTACCTCCAAGCACGGTCGAATCGATCGAGCCGCCATCGTACCGCTTCAGCAGCGGGGCGGTTTTCCTCTTCAGTAGGCAGGTTTGGGAGACGTTTGCCTTCGAGGCTGACAATATGGTTTCCAAGGGCAGATTCTCTCAATCCTTTGTCTGGAGCCAATCTGACAGATAGGTCGGAATCCATCGTCCAAGCATAGTCGTCGAAAAGTGCGTGGTGGTTTTTACAGAGGAGAATTCCGTTTCGTAGGTCCCCCATAACTCCTTTTTCGTTAACCGGAATGATGTGGGCAGCATCCAGCGCCGTCGATTGGCCCCCCACTCTGAACCCAATGTTGCAAAGACTGCACCGCTCGTGGTAGATTCTTCGCACGGCTACGCCAAAGCGATGATCCCGGACGATTCGTGAAACCAAATCGTGGCGTCCTGTGGAAAATTCGAATGGTAGAAACTTCGGCGACATATTTGCAAACGCTGGCGTCTTCTCCGGCTCAATCGATTCTCCATGCAATACGAAGTGCTCACCATCGAAGGATTCGACTATGGCGAGTCCTAGAATCTCATAGGTCGCCAGTCCTCCCCCTCCCGAAATTTGTCTGAACACGCCGACCGGGACATGATCCTCCATGCATCTCAGAAGACTCTTGTTAGCGTCCAAGTTCAAATCGATCAATCCCGCTCGACCTTCCGGCGAGTAGCGATAGGTCCACGACCCATCGGGGCGGTAACGGAGGTCTCTGTCTGGGTAGGGGCTCTTCAGTGTCTGACGCACCCAGAGTGCGTATCTCGAGCCGGACGGTTTGTAGATTCCCTTCTGGCTGCCAAAGCCTCGAATCTGACGTTGGAGCTCAGAGCTTCGCACTACCTCTCCGAGCATGTCTCGGATCCGAATCAGCTGCGATCTCAGGTCCTGGGTAGGCACGCGGAGGATGCCGTCGCCAGGATCTAGTTTGAGCTTGCTCGATGAGTAGTGACCGTCGAAGTCAACAAAGGTAATCTCTCCGTCATCCCGGAGCTGCTGAAGTATCTGCCTGATTTTCTCCTCGACATTCCGATTGGACGCATGGCGCTTTGCAAGCGGACCCGATATCGCATAGAGATCTTCCAACGAGAAAACCTGGTTGGGGTTCCACTGGCCCCGAATGATCGCGAGAATTTCTTTCTTCCACGTAGGCTCGTCCCCCGGGGGCTCGATTGGCATGTTGCCCCCAATGTTCCTGAGCTATGATCTAGTATGTCTCCAAGCGGCTAGCTCTACCCAACCCTCGAGTCGATTCACGGTTCGACCTGAGACTCCTACGACGATGACAACAGAACAATGCACGCGTCTCCCGGGGAACCGGCCGCAGGCTGAAGGGGACCTCGACGAAGAAAGGCCGGCTTTCCCCAGACCGATGCTATGGGCCCAGACCCGCTCCTCGGAAATTCACGGTGACAGACATGTTTGCACCATCGATCTGCACCTTGTCGGGCACGCCGGAGCTCGTCTGGCCCGGCTCTGCCCCGATCTTGTAGGTGTACGTGCCATTCGGGAGATAGACCTGGATTGCCAGTCCATTGGCTGTCTCGAAAGACCATCCCCCGATTCTTACCGCCCATGTAGAGGACGAGAGGCCTCTCTCATAGAATGTCACGGTGTAGTCGTACAGAAATTTCACTACAATCGACATCGAGCGGACCAGCGTTAGGAATCCCTCGGTTCCTACTGTCCAAGAACTTCCCAGCTTCCATGAGATCTGCTGGCCCTTCGACGGCGAGACCACATCGAAGCTGTAGTTCCCAGGTGTTAGGTTGAGGTACCTGAATTGCCCCTTCGTCGAGCAGAGCGGCGCCCCGTCCAGTTCAACGCACCAGCCCTGTACTGTACCGCCCAATCTTGGCAACTGCTTCTCAGCAAACGAAAGTGTCACCGTTTTACCTTTCGTCGTCGCGACCGCAACCGAGGTCGCCCCCTTCACCGTCACCAGCCCGCTACCCGTCATTTCGAAGCCCGACGGTCCGGTGATGAGCACCGGGTAGGTCCCATTCGGAATCTCCGTGAAGTCGAGCACGCTGGTCCGACTGTGCTTGCGTGTTCCGTTCAGAACTACCGTCCACCCACGGTTCTCCATCACTTTCGTGGGCAGCCCCGACTCTTCGAACGTCACTCGAAAGGTCACCCGACTGAATTCAACGAACACCGGTACTGCCGTCCCATGGACGTAAAAACTGCCCCCTTCACCGGAGTAACGCTTGTTCGCCGACGCGACGGTGTACGTATAGGTCCCGTTCGGCAGACTCGTGGAGATGGTTGATTCGGTCGAGTTAAGAGGCGGCTGTCCAGTTATGTTTACCCACCATAGGGCGCCCGGCACAAGTCCGATGTCCGCGAAGGCCACGCCATAGACCGGTTTGAAGGTCACCCAGAGGTAGGCGTGGCCCGCGGATGTGAACCCCAATGCTTGCTCACCCGGCGCTCCTACGACTACAGTCGTGCCGCCTATCGCGACCGAGTCCCCGAACTCCCCGTCGCTCTGGCCCCACAGTCCGCCCCCTTGCGGGTTCGGACTGGTCAGAGTGGACAGCAGGGCGCCCGTCGTCGCATTGAACACGTAGGCATTGCCCGCGTCTCCGTTTTCACCAGGCGCCCCGACCAGCACATCAGAACCGGCAATCGAGATTGACGCTCCCAGCGCACCGAGATCTTGCTGGTTCGGACTGGAGAATGAGGAGACTCCTGCCCCGGAGGCCACGTCATAAACCAGGGCCCCGTTGGATTGGCAGTTTCCCTCCGAAATCGGGCATCCAGGCGCCCCGATTGCCGCCAGTGAGCCAGTCGTGGCCACAGAGGCTCCAAAATACCCTGGATCCCCCGCACCGATAAATGCCATGGTTTGGGCGCCGTCCGTCGCACTGTAGACGTATGATGCACCGGTTGGTGAAGCCGGGGCCGTCCCCTCCTCCGGCTCGCCGATTACGATAGAATTCCCCCCAATGGAGACGGACGACCCGAAGTATCCGGGGTCTCGTTCAAAGGGGCTTGATATCGAAAAAATCAGCGAACCCGTGGTGGTGGCAAAGACGTAGACGTTTCCGTTGGCCCAGTTACCCTGAATCAACTCCCCCGGCGCCCCGACTGCCACGTTCGATCCGCTGATCGCAACTGAAAAGCCGAACTCCCCACCACTTTGAGGGTTTGGACTACTCAGTGCAGAAATCAGCTTGCCGGTGGTCGCGTTGAAGACGTAGGCATGGCCAGACCCATTCAGGCCGGAGGCCACCTCGCCGGGTGCTCCAACCACGATTATAGAGCCGCTAATTGCGACTGACGAACCGAACTGCCCGCTGCTTTGAGCGTTCGGGCTTCTAAACTTCGAAGTCAGCTTTCCCGTCTGGGCGTCGAAAACGTAGGCGTTTCCTGCATCACTCTGACCTGAGTCCGCCTCGCCAGGAGCCCCGACCACCATCGTCGAACCGCTAATCGCAACAGACTCCCCGAATTCACCCCCAGTCTGAAAATTCGGGCTCACGAGCGTCAACGGTCCTAGCATGGAGGCGGGAGATACCAAGTCGATGGGCCCCCGCGACGTGGGGTGAGCTTCGGGCCGTGGTGTAAAGGATGAGACGGTTCCCATCAGGAGAGCGGCACAGATCGCGACCGTAACCAAGCTCATTGCTCGGGGACAGCGCCTTGTCATGCTTACGCGAATTCTAGCCCCCTCTTGACGACTCCCTCCGCTTCCGAAGAATGACCGCGTAGCCGGACAGGGCTTGCGGTTCGTGAGTCGCCGGGATGGAGTCCGATCTTGGAGCCATCCTTTCCTAGATGAGCGCGTTCAATCCTCCCGGTGTTGGTGGGCCATCCTGACCTTCAGGTTGCGAGGAAGGTTAGAATGGCCCGGGAGCGAATCCACACTTCGAGCGCCGTACAAGGTTTCGCCAATTTCATCATAGATCAAGACGCGGCAATCTCTGGCGCTAGTGATGGCGTGCATGGAGTGTGGCCCGATTCCTGAAATCCCCCTTTGTCTACGAATAAAACCGGCGGGGATAGTTCCCATCGGGCCACTACAACCGCCCCCGTTCGTCGCCAGGTGTGAGGTGCGTTCAACGCCCCTTGCAGACACTCTCAACTGAGGATGGGAGGGGTCAGTTTGACCGACGGCGGGATCATCGATTGCGGGCACCACTTTGGGTGAAAGTGATGTTCTTATAATCAAACGAATGTATGATTATTCGAACATGAGGTTTCAGGATGGGCTAGATGATCTCCTGGGCAATCCAATTCGCATTCGGGTCCTGAGGGCTCTCGCGCGGCTCCCTGAGAAGGGGTTCACTGGTCGAGAATTGGCGCGCACCGCTGGCGCATCTCCCTCTCAAACAAACCTGGCGTTGGAGTCGCTTCGCGATTCGGGAGTAATATTCCGAGATGTGAGCGGACGCTCGCATATCTGGCGGCTGGCACAGGAGCACGTGCTGTGCAATCTTCTCGTCAATCTCTTTCGGGAAGAGGCAGGCGCAAAGGGCATGCTCAAGCTGGAGATTGAGAGCCTGCTTCGAACCTTGCCCATTCAACGGGCGTTTCTCTTTGGGTCGATTGCCAGAGGGGAAGCTCGATTGGCTAGCGACGTAGATCTGTTCGTCGAGGTCCGATCACAGGTGGACAAAGAGAGAGTTGAGAGTGCCCTGAGTGAAGCCAGCGCCGGCTTTGCTTTGCGATTCGGAAACCCACTCTCAGCTCTCGTAATGGACACAGCTCAGCTGCGCCATCCGTCCAATCCGAGTCTAATCCGCCATGTCATGGATGAAGGAATCGCGCTTACGGTGTAAGCCGTGGCGCAATCTCGTGTCCAAGTTCTTCCAAAGACGAGGGCCACGGTTTACCTCGGTCGCGCTGACAATCTGCTAAAGATAGTCGAGCTGGCGGAAAGGGAAGCGAATCCCGACGGGGTGGCAACAAATGCTGTCCAAGCCGCAATCGCCTACGCAGATGCTTACACGATCTACTTGCGGAGTGAGCGCTCTCGCGGCCAGGATCACCACGAGGTCCTCACACTGATCGCCCGGTGTAAAGCGCCGAACGCGGGTGAGGTCGGCTCTCTCCTATCGCGTATCCTTGACCGGAAGGGAGAAGTCGAGTACGAGGACCGTGCTGTAACTATGAAGGTTGCGATAGAGATTGCAAAACGCGCAAGAGTTCTCGGCGGCCAAGTCCATTCAATAGTGGACTAACCGCCTCGAGAGCTTGTCGGCCAAGCATACAACCGCCTGACAGTCCCACCGAGTCTCTAAGTTTGGGTTCAACGCCTCTTGCACACACGTGGGTGACCAGCCTGCGGGCCAGACTGGTTCAGCGACTACGTCGGCCAGGGAACCACTTGTCGTAGCTCGGATGGTCAACTATATCGAGGAGGATTACTGCTCGGTTGGCGATCGTATAGAAGCATCTATGGAAGGCTGCGAGATCCACGCAGTATAGATTCGACACTCCGTACTTGGATCGAAAGTACGAAGGAATGGACCCATGCTTGATCAGTTCGCCCCACTGCGCATCTGTCCTGAGACGGGAAATGGCGACCTGTAGGCTCTTCCAGACTGCCTGAGCTGGCTGACGTTGTTGTGAAGCGAGAACTTCCCACGACTGATAGCTCCCCTCCACTTCCTCGTGTACGATGATCTCCTCGGGCCGGAATGGCATGCCCGGTCCTCAGATTCGTCTTCCCTTCGCCAGGCTCCGAAGTAGGCTTGGGCTCGTTGTGTGGGTCCATTGAATCCCCTTGGAACCCTCGATAGCCAAGGCATGCTCGAAGCAGAAGCCCAGCGCTCGATTCAACCGGGCCCGGCTGGTGGTGTGGCCAGACTCCTTAAGTCTGAGGAGAAGCCAGTTCCGGCTTACTGGGTCTCCAGCTTCCTGAAGGAGAGACATCACGACTTCTGTCGTCCCCAGGGTAACGTCAGGGCGATGGACTGACCGGCTGACTGCCATCAGGTACCGTTAGGCATCCCCATGATAAGAACTTGTATCCCCCCTCTGGCTGATGGGTTCGTCTACAAAGTGGGCTCAATCGTGATTGAACACCGAGCCAGAAAACCTACTTCGGAAGTCGTTGATAGACGGCGGACCGGTGGCCGAATCGGATGAATTTGGCTTCGTCAAGCTGCCATCGGTAAACCCCGCGGTATACTCCGATTCGAAGAGTCCAGAGTTCACGTGCGCCCGACAGCCGATGCGAATCTAGTACGGCGGCTCTTGGCCCCTCCGCTTCCAAGATTGTGAAGGCTTCGTTGAACCGATTTCGATCCTCGGCCGGAAGGCGGGCGAGGGATCTCAATCCTTCCGGAGAGAAAGTGACGCGTGGCATCAGTGACTTGCGAGACCCAAGCGTTTCCTGGCCTCCTCGAGGCTGACGCCGGGCCGGCGAACTTCATCCTGTGCCCACTTGAGAAAAGAGGCTGGAGGGACCTCGTCCATCAAATCACGGAGAACTTCGTCGTAGCTCCTCTTTCCAATCTTGTAGAGGGAGAGAGCCCTCAGTGTGGAGCTGCGGACGGTAATGGTGGTAGGGGTATCGTCTAGCACACCCGGTCAATTGAATCAATTGAAGTTAAAGTTTCCTCTCTCGACGGGATCTGAACTTCCGGTCTTGGTTCGAGGTCAGATCTGCAGAGCCGAATCCCTCGAACGCGGACGCCCAGCAGAAATTGCATCTCAGAAACTTGGGTACAATCGAATTTGAACACACTAGATCGCGAGTAAGCCCGTCCCTCCGGGGGTAATGACGCAGCTCGCAGCTGAAGATTTCCTCCCTGAAATCCTGTAGCGATACGCCCAGCTTCTGCTGGGAGACTTTGGGTCTCCACTCCCTGGTCGTTCGGAATCTCGCAGTGACTTAAGCCCGCCGAGGGACCTCAACTCACCGAGGCAGACAGCCTGGCCCGAGGAGGTCGAGGCGCTCGTTTCGGCCCGGCGGCGGCAACGGTCGCCTTTGCCCTGGTAGGTCAAGGGGGTTCCGGACCCTAAGAACCGCGATCCGAACCTCCTGTCCGAGAACACATAGGAGTCGCGGGGTCGATTCTAGCTGGGCTGGGCGAGCTGCACTCTGGCAGCCCGCCCTTGCGGTCTCGATCTTCTAATTCTCCTTGATTGAGAAGTAGGTGGTCCCGACTGAGTTTACCGACAGGACCTTCCCACCAGTGGTTCGGAACCAGAACGAGCCTACCGGCTGCACGAATGAACTCGAGCTAATCCCGGTTCCCGTGAGTTGCGGGGAAGAGAAGGATAAGTTGGAGGAATAGGAAGGCGGGCTGTCCGCGTACTCCTCGGCAATCCACTCACCGGTAGTGACATCTGGGGTAAACGCTGTGCTACCGGTCCAGGGAAGGGTCCCGCATCCAGTCGAACTATCGCATACAATATCGAAGGAGCTCGTGTGGGTGGAGGCGTCGTACTCCACAGTGACAGTGACCTCAGTTCCGAGCCTCACGTAACTCCCAAAGTACGGCCCACTACCGCCGGTCCCAACCGATTCGTAGAATGCCCTCGCGTAGGTTCCTCCTCCCAGGCTCGTGGAGTTCGCTATGACTTCGAATCCCGCCTGCCAAAGTCCTTTCCCGCCAAAGACACCCCCAATCCCAACCCAGATCGGAAGTACCTGAGCCCCCGGGCACGCCCCATGGCAACTGTATCCCGCCGAGGGAATGTAGAACGTTCCGGAAACTTCGGTGATGCCTGATCCTGAGGAAATCAGTCCGGCGAAGTTGTAGTTGCTGGAACCATTCTTTACCACCATGGTTAGATTGCCGATACCGGCAGGGTTTGATCCTACGGTGAATGTAGTTGATGTGGCCGACGCATTCGCAAAGGTGCCATCATCGCTCATCCATTTCACAAAAGTGTAGCTCACGTTTGAAATGGTCTCGGAAAGCGACAATGCTTGGTTGTAGACTACGTGCGCAACCTGACCGTTGTCGTAATTCGTACCATTCAGGTCAATCAACCCGACGTTATTGAATATGCGCGCTGAAATCGCTTCGGCGGGGCGGGCGGCCCCGAGAGCAACTGTGCCGGTACACCGTTGTCCCGAGGCGCAATAATCCCAAATTCCGATAGATAGAGATGTAGAGGAGTGAGCGCAGGCAGGGGAAGTGCCGAGGCAGATCCCCGAGGCAGTCCACGAAGTGAAGGCGTAGTTGGTATCTATACTGCCGACCATGTTGTAGGAGGTAGTACCGCCGGCCGGGCCGAATCCTACCAGGACGTTGCTCTGATCATGGCAAACTGTCGTGCCGGTCAGAGTGACTTTCCCGTGGGGGCACTCAAAGGTAATCCAGATTCCCGTGGGCAAGGCAGGGACTAGGCCGGAGGGGGTTGATGGTCCGCCCTTTTCCGAAACCCAGCTCGAACTGCTCGAGCTCACGACAAAAAGAAGGGCCGTCGCGATCGATAGCACGACCCCGATTTGCATTCTTCTCGTCCCCTTACTCCTTAGGTGCCGAGTTCTGTCACAGCGCTCGGCTAGAACCGGCTCCAGTTTTCGCATACGCATACCGATGCCTCATGAAAATGGCTCCTTTTCGGCTATTTCAATATTATTCGATTAACCACAAGAAACTACCGTAAACAATGTGCGTATGGGTGTGGGCCGGTGTGTATTATCATAAGATTTCTGGGTTGAGAAGTGCGGTAACGCCCGACGAAACTCTTCGGTAGACTCGCCCAGCGCTGGATGTGTTTCCCACTCTCAATCCTTCAAAAGGAATTAGATCGCGGATTGGGCGGCAGTTGAAGTACGGCGTTTTTATTGCCAGAATCCGCTAGTGACTGCTGGCCGTCTATCAGAAATAAACGGCACTCAAGATTCGATTGCTGCCCCCAGATATTGTGTACTGATGTCGCCCACGATTCTAGTCGGGTTCAATCATGCTTGAACACCTAGCCTGAGGGGCGGGGGCGCTCCTACGGACGCAACCTCCGTCACCTGTGTTCAAGGAGGGTTGAACGTAGCGGGGCGTTCTAGCGAAATGGAACCGGGGACTGCCTTCGAATTTCCGAGGTCGTGCGACCAGGCGGTGTCCCAACTTGCTCGCCGTGCCCGCCCTACGGGAGAATCTTTAACTCTCGTGTGTACAACGTAGCTTCCTAGCTGCGCGGCAAGGGTGAAGTCGGAATCTCGACGGAGGTATCGTAGTGTGAAGGGCGATTGGCGGGTTATCTGCGGAAGCGTCACGATCTGCCTCCTGCTCCTAGCGCCGCTCGCCGGAGCAGGCCGGTTCGGCGGTCCAACCCGTCAGGAGGCCTCCTACTACCCGCGTGGAGACTCTTTCAGGGAGGGCATCGAGATTCGCACGCACGGCCATGTTCCGGCGGTCAGCTCGACTTCGATCCCGGTCGGATCCACGCCCGAGGGTGTGGCGTATGACTCAGCGAATGGAAACGTCTACGTCATCAATGAGGGCTCAAACAATACGACGGTATTCAACGGTACGACCTATCACGTGGTGACGTCCGTTCCCGCGGGCACCGAGCCTATCGGCGTGGGGTACGACCGCAGGAACGGGTATCTCTACGTGGCGGACCTGGGGTCCAACGAAGTCACAGTCATAAACGGCACTAACGACGCCTTCGTTACCGCGATCGGGGTCGGGGCGTACCCCACGCACGTCGTTTACGATACTGCCGACGAATGCGTCTACGTCGTCAACACTGGGTCGGACAATGTATCGGTGATCGATGCGTCTACGGACACCGTGTCGAGCTGGATCGCAGCCGGCTCCAGCCCCGAAGCGATCGCCTTCGACAGTGCGAACGACTATCTCTATGTCACCAACGCGGATTCCGATAATGTCACGGTCATCAACGGTACAAGCGCGCCGGGGTCGATCGTAGAGTCGGTCCCCGTGGGAACCACTCCAGTCGCGGTGGCCTTCGACGCTTCGAACGGCAACGTCTACGTTGCCAACGAGAACCCTCTATCGAGCAGCGGGAGTGTGAGCGTGATCAGCGGGAGCTCGGACACGGTCGTCGCGACGATTCCAGCGGGGGACTGGCCCGGTGGTATCGGCGTGGACTCCGCGAACGGTAAGATCTACGTTTCCAACTTCTTTTCCGACAACCTCACCGTGGTGAACGGAGCGAACGAAGCGGTCGTCGGGAAGGTTCCCGTAGGATCGGGACCTGGGGCGATTGCCTTCGACGATCAAAGTGATCGGTTGTTTGTGGTGAATCAGAACTCCAACAACGCGACCGCGGTCTACGGCCCCCCGAGTCCATCGAATCCGCAGTTCCTTTCTCTCGAAGAGGGACTCGCTCTGTTGGCTGTGTTGATCATCGCGGCGTGCGGCGTTGCTTGGGCGATCAGGATGCGTATCCAGCGGGAGAAGGGAAAAGGCGGAATCCCTCCAGACGGTGCGACGGGACTTACCACTGTCCCACCTGCTCCCCCCGGTCAAACTTGAGTCGAGTAATCCCTGGCTTCGCTTCTCGTCAGGCTCTCGCCGACGCTCGTATCTACCCCTTACAAATCGGGTCTACGTGCCAATTCCCGATCGGGACGGATACGCCCGCGTTCGAGGTAAACGACTCTACTACCGACGAGTCGGGAGATCTGCTCGAGGAACCGTCCTCGTTCTCCACGGTGGACCCGGCTCAACCCACGAATACCTGACACCGTTGGCCGATCTGGTCGGGGCCGGGTTCGAGCTGATTTTCTATGACCAGTTGGGCTGCGGACGTTCGGAGCGACCCATCACTTATCGCGACTACACAATCGCGGCGAACGCTGATGACGCCGAGGTACTCCGACGTCGACTCAAACTGGGCCGGGTACACCTGTATGGTCATAGCTATGGAGGCGCCCTGGCCCTCGAGGCGGCGGTTCGTTACCCGCGTGCGTGGACGTCGGTCGTGGTGGCGAGCGGTTTCGCTTCGATGCGGGCACTCTGGCGAGCCCGCCGACGCCGCGTATCTCAGCTTTCCCCTGCCAATCGGCGGGCTTGGCTTCGGTTCGAGCGAACAGGGGTCTCAACCGCGGCTTCCGCTCGAGCGGCCGAAGAGTTCCGAAGGAGATTTTCAGAGCATTCAGTGAACCGGCCGTACGAAGTCTGGTTGTCTTTCGCGCACCTAAACCCACGCGTTCTCGATGCGATGGGATTCCGGGCACCCCGAATCTACGACGAAGGTTTTCAACAGGGAACCATGGCCGGATGGGACATCACTCCGAAGCTCTCTCGACTTCGGATGCCGATGTTGATAACGTCGGGCCAGTTCGACCATGTTACTCCCGCGTGCGCTCGAGAGATCCACCGGTTGGTTCCCCACTCCCGATTGGAAGTCGCACGCGGAGTGGGCCATCAGCCGTTTTTCGAAATCAGGGATCGTTATATTTCACTGCTCAAGGATTTCTTCGAGAAGGCGAACTGAGAGTCCAACGGTGCCCCGCGCGATTGGGCCAGTCGGACCTGGTACGACGGGGCTTGAACACGTGGCCCGCCGAAAAATCCGAACAACATGAATTGGACTCAGCTCGCCGACTCGGCTCGGATGCTCTAGGAATGGGCCTATTGCCGACCAAACGGGCGCGAGAATTGCTCCGCTCGCTGGGTCTCGAGGGGGGTTAGATCTCGCCGGCATAGCCAGCATAGGCCTCCGCGACCGTGGGAGAGCCCGTGGGAGTCGAAAGTAGCTCGACGGAGTCCCCCGCACGGAGCACTCCCGGCTTGATCCCTCCCAGGTAGAACCCCGAGCGGCGAGACCGATGGAACCTCCGGATCATGTCCGTTCGCCGAAAAGCCGCCTCCATCTTGTGGCAGGGCTTGCGCGGGGAGATAACCTCGAACTCGGCCGTCCCAATGCGGACTCGATCTCCGAGTCGCGTGTCGGTTTCCAACCATCCGACCGTAGTCAGGTTCTCGCCAAAGGACCCCCAGGGTAGTTCGGTCACGGTCAGCTCCGCCTTCCACACAGGGTAGTGCTCCGAAGGGTAGACGTAGACGGACTTTCGGGCGCCCCCGTGGACCGCGCGGTCCGCCTGCGCATCTCCGATGAGGTTCACGCCTCGGAACTCGACCGGGCCCCTGACCGGCTCCTTTCGGAATCCCGTTAGGATGGTCCGTCCCTGCCAAGTCAAGTTCGCGGGAAGTCCCACGTTGAGAGAGACGACCTTCATGGTGAACCGCTAAGGGGCCTGACTAGCGAGGCGCACGTCCCACATCAAATTTAGGCTGTGGAGAAAATGTCTGCTGTGGGGCCCCCCTGATCGGGACCTCGGGGAGTCGTTCGAATCCTCCAACTGAACAGTGCGGCTCACTTGGGGCGAGCCGTCGGGGCTCGGCGACGTTCTTGCCGAACAGACCAGAGGAGGAGTGCGGCCGCGGCCACACACACGGCAAGGACTGCCCATGGGAGGAGCTCCGTCCAAATCGGGGTCGCGCGCACTGTCGCTAGATCGCTCAGGTCGGCCGAATCGAACTGGGTCGGGGGGGAGGGGCCAAGCACGCTGATCGCAGTCGTGTCGACTTCCCAATACATCACGTCGTTCGGGTCGGTCGAGTGGGGCGGGTGCGCGTGGTCCTCGTTCGGGGCGTTCCCGATAATCCCGACAAGCCCGAGTTCGTGGCCGAACTCATGCACTAGGACGGTCGTGGTGTACGCCGCCGTGTTGGACAAGAGCGAGCTGTCGGAGTCGATAGTCCCCTCGAAGATGGCGATCGAGCTGCCACGGTAGGCGAGCCCGATCACCGACGAATCGGGGCCGTACGAGCCTCCAAGGTAGAGGTAAAAGAGCGACATAGTGCCCCAGAACGGCCAGTGTTGCCGCTGGGCCAGCTCGAGGTTCCAAAGTTGTGCGTCGCTGAAAGTCGATTGGTCGGAGGTGAACTCATGCTCATCTACCGTGACGCTCGCCTTCTGGCAGGTTTCATTGATCCGGTCGAGGAGGACGGCGACTGCCGAATTCGGGGGTGGGCCCACGTTCGACTCGTAGGCGAACTCCACCACCAGGCTGTCGTCCGGGAACGAATTCAGCAACAGGTGCGCGTCGTATCCAACCGGAGTAAGGTCTTCGGACTCCACGGGGTTGATTTCGAAGAACCCTAGGGTCGCCCCGAGCACGAGCGGGATCGCGAGGAGCACGGCGATCTCGATGGCGAGGGTACGGCTCCAAAAACGAGTCCGGGGCGGGGAGCCCGTCGGCGGGGTAGCGCTCACGGTAGGTGGAGTCCCTCCTCCACTCGACCATGACGGCTTTCATCGCTTAAACAAAGCTCCCGGACGGCAGAATGTGTTCAAGCTGAATTGAGCCCATAAGATTCACGGCGACCCGGTAGATGCGAGGGGGGACCCAGTCTTTTCTTAGACTAAGTCCTGTGTCAAGGTCGAGCAGAATGACGACGGTTCGAACGCGCCACAATCCGGATACGCACCCCAGCACAACGCTTCGACGCGTGAACTGGTCACAGGACCTCGAAACCGTCCGCCGACTCTTTCAGGACTACCGGCAATGGCTCGCGGACCACCGAGATACCGACGCTTCCGCGGGGACGAATGTGAAGGTGGGACTCGAACTGATTGACAAGCAGATCGCCGAGCTGCCAGGAGCCTACGGTCGACCCCGCGGAGAAGTCATTCTCGCATTCTCACGGAAGGCCATAGTGGCATGCGGAGCTCTGCGGGAAATGAAACCGAGGGTGGGCGAGATCAAGCGGATCTACGTTCGGGCAGACCATCGAGGACCCGGATTCGGGCCCCGCATGACCGGCGCGCTACTCCGTCGGGCCCGCGCCCTCGGGTACGAACGAGTTCGGCTTGACACTCTCTCAACGATGGCTGGCGCGATTCAGTTCTATCAAGAAATGGGGTTCGTTCCTATTCCCGCTTATTGGCCCCACCCGGCCCCTGGGGCCTTATACTTCGAGTTCAGGGTGGGGGAGCAGAATCCGAAACCTCGACAGAGCGCGGCAGTTGGATCGAGGCAGGGCTGAAGGCAGCCTAACCAAAGTGCGTGCGAACTCGAATAAACACTCGGAGACACGAGCCTTTCGTTCTGTTCAGTCGAGCTTGAACCCACTGAGGCTCGAGCAGACCGTCTATCGACCGCTTTACGGCAATGGACACAAAGACAACCGCTCGTACTTCACTTTCGTTTCCCGCTTCAGGTATGTGAGTGAAGGGCGGCCTCCAATCTCAGATTGACGCGGCTCGGAGGTGCCTGAACCCACCCCATTTTTCATTTTCCTCGAAAACTATTAGTTCTACTGAATTAATAGGACGGGCGTGCAGGCAGGAATCGATCCGCCAACCACCGTGACCCTCCCGTCCTCGCTTCGCCGGCGACTGCGCGATTACCAAGTCGGCGGCAAGAGTGTGGCCGACGCTATTGCAGACCTCATGGACGAAGTTCCGCCCGACTATTTCCGTCGGGACTTGCATCAGGCCCTAAAACTGAAACCCCGGCTCAACTTGGATGAGTTCAGGAAGCGGCATCGGCTGCCGGGCCGATGAGATTTCTGCTCACCTTCGCGCCCACGGCCGATCAGAGTTTTCCCACCTTACCGCGCTCGGCCCAGACGCGATTCGACAGGCTCTTTGACATTTTGGAACAGAATCCGCACGGTGGGATTCCCGGTCTCGACGTCCACCAACTCTACGGCTACAGGAACGTCTGGACACTGCGAGTTACGCCCTATCGGGGGATCTATGCGATTGACGGGAGTGAGGTAGTGATGATTGTCTTTGGCCATCGGGATACGGTCTATTCGGATCTACACCACCTGACTCCTCCGCGCGGACAAATCGTTACAAAATCAATGCTCTCACGTCGACGCTGAGCACTGGCGGCACCGGGCGAACTAGGAGTCGCGTACGGGAGCCAGTCCAGAAGGATGGCACGTGCTTAATTCATATTAAACCGGGGGCGAATCATCTCCTGTGCGCAAGGAGCGTTGAACCCACCTGCGGAGCTGCTAACTTTTCGGATCCCTAGAACTCGTTTCTTAAGCCGTCCCTTCGATCCGCCCCCGAGGTCACGGGTGGACTCGTCCCGGGGACAACCCAGCTCCGTCGGCCTTTGGTCTACGGTCGTAATCCCGTCGGCGTCCTCATAGAGAGAAAAGCCCTCAAGTGCGGAAACAGTGCAGGGGGTTCTGACTCTCGCCTTGCTCCCAGTGGCCAGCAAGCCCTCCGGGCATCCGGCTCACGCCGGCTGCGATTCCCCGGGTATCTTGTAGAAACCCCACCAGGACGTCGTAACGAACGAAGCCCCTAGAACTACGATGCCGGCCGCTGCGAGGAGTCCCCCGGCGGGGGACGTTGCCAGAACGTACACCAATGCGCCGGCGAAGGTCAGAAGAGAGCCGCCAGTCGTAGCCCACCCAATCCTGAGACGCTGACTCTCCCCCAAGAGGCGATCCGTGAGGAGGACAGCGAGTGACACGAGCATCGTGAGGTAGAAGGCGACGAACAAGCGAAGCCAAGCCTGTGGAGCTGTGCCGGCTAGAGTGCCATTCGTGGGCTCTGTGAAGAATGTAAGGACGGTGAAGATGACCAGCATCAGCAACGGGAGCGCCCGGAGAGGCAGCCCCGCACGACTTCCCCATCCATGAACTCGGCCAGTGCCAATGATTAGGGTGCCGAGCAGGAGCAACCCTCCGACGATTAGAAAGACAAAATTGCTCAGGTCGTTCACGGCCAGGAAGCTCGGAAATCCCGGAAGTGCCGAGATCTGCGGCGGGAGGCTCCCTGGCCAGTTCGAGAATCCGAGAAGGAGTGACATCCCCGTCTGAACCACAAGGTCGATGCACACCAGGGCGAACCCAATCTGGGCCAGCACCTTCGTTAGGCCCGTGAGTCGATAGTAACCGAACCGGACGGCGACGAGCGACATGATCCCGGCAGGAACTGCCGTGATCATGAGATAGGAATGCGCGCCGATGAGACTTTGAGCCCATTGATTGAGCGACTCTCCCATTTCCAGAGAGGCGTACTGGCCCAGGAGGGACGGATTGTCCCCGAACCCCAGAATCACACCGGCCAGGTGCCCCATCAGGGCAGCAAAAAGCATGGCCACGCCAGTGATCGTGGCCGTGATGAACGGAAACGTCCGACTCCGAGGAGCGCCATCCCTCCAAACCGACAGCATCCCCCACAAGAATAGGATACAGATTTCATCGAGCGCCAAGAACGCGACGATCTGGACCCATAGTCCGGCGTTCGTCCACGGAGAGGAGGTGTTGAAGAGTGCGCCGATGGGCGAGAGGACGCCTGCGATGAGCACCCCAGCCAGGATCCCCTTCCGAACGTGGACGGAAGGTAGTTCGAAGACGTCGCACGCAACGAGCGCAGCGAGCCCCACGAGCCCTGTATTGAGTCCGTGGAGGTACATCACCAGCCAGTAGTAGTTGGGCGACCCGAACCCGGGGTTCCAGTTCGAAGAGTTGCCGAACCCTGTGAACGGATTGTTGACGAAGATACTTCCCGCGAAGAAGATTGTAATCCAAAAGAGAAGGAACAGCGCCAGCCGCCGGGGCGTAAGCCAGCTTACCTTCGGGAACAGCGCGCCCTCTGGCTCGTCCAAGAACAAAGTCTGGCTAGAAGCCGTAGGTGGCGCGTTCTCCATCACGAGCTCTCCCCCGAAGTATCAGCACGTGGCGGAGGACCGGTACACCGTCGGGGAGGCCGACGTGGTAAACTTCCCTCCGATTCAGGCGAGGAAATGTCTACATTCAGGAGGGTAATCACGCACTCGGAAGTATTCTGCTCGTTGATATTGAGGCGGTTGGTACGGGGGTCCTCCCGCCGCCTCGAGTGGGAAAGGGTCACCCTTCTCTATCGACGTCCCAGTGTGGGGTCAAGGAGCGCGAACCGACATCTCTCCTCAGGTCCGCAGAATCACGACCATAACCCAGACATCCCGGGCAGGAGTCGAAGGATAAGTACAGTTCTGGCTCTTGGGGTCCGATGGCGAAGACCCCCCCCGCATCGGATGCCCGTTCCAGGCTCGCGCGATCGATTCTCCGCAACAATCTCCAGGTGAAGCCCGGAGAAAATGTCACCATCGAGGCGTGGACGCATACCCTTCCATGGGCGGTCGCATTGGCCCGGGAAGTTCGTCGGATGAAGGCCCTCCCGGTTATCCACTACGAAGACGAGAACGCCTACTGGGACACCGTCGAAAGCGGCGGAGCGAAGTTACTGGGCCAAAAGCCGGCGCATGAGTGGGCGTCCCTAGCAAAGACCGACGTCTACATTCACATGTGGGGCCCGGGCGACAGGGTGCGTCTGAATGCGTTGCCCACGAAAGAGTCGAACCAGCTGTTTACGTGGAACGAATCATGGTACGGCACGGCCATGAAGGCGGGATTGCGCGGAGCGCGGCTGGAGCTGGGGCGAGCGTACCCGAGCCTCGCCAAAGCCTACGGGGTAGACCTCGAAGGTTGGACGCACGACATCCTCGAGGGAACGATGGTGGACCCAGCGACTCTGGCTAGGACCGCAGCGCCAATAGTCAAGGCGTTGAAGTCAGGCAAGCGGATCCACATCACTCACGACAACGGGACCGACCTCACCCTGGGACTATCCGGTCGGAACCCTGTAGCGAACACGGGCCGTTTGAGCGAGGCCGACCTCAAGCTCCCATTCCGGATGTTAACGACCCTACCTGCGGGATCGGTGCGGGTCGCCTTGAATGAATCCATCGCCGACGGGGTCCTGGTGGGAAACCGGACGAACTACTACGATGATCGAGTGGCCACAGAGCCTCGCTTCGAGTTCGCGAACGGACGTCTCACCAGCGCAACCTTTGGGTCCGGCGGGGACAAATTCGAGGCAGATTTCAAGAAGGGTGGCAAGGGCCGGGACCAGCCGGGACAGCTGGGAATCGGTCTCAATCCGATGCTACACAACACGCCGCAGGTCGAGGATCTGGAAGCCGGCGCCATCATGGTTTCCGTGGGATCGAATCAATTCCTCGGCGGGAAGAACAAGTCGAATCTCTTCGGCTGGGCCATCGTCGCAGGCGCAGGGTTCGAGGTGGACGGGAAGCGCCTGCCCCTCCCGCGCTGAGCCCCTCCCAATCGTTCGAGCGCCTGAGAGAAGGGAGGGATGGTCCTTGACGAGAACTGTAGTGGCCAACATGATCCTCACGCTCGACGGCGTCGCGAAGTTCGACGAGGTTCAAGGGGCGATCATGGAACTTTCAGATGAACAGGTCGAGGGAGACTTCGCCTCAAAGATTGCTCGTGAAGATGCGATGCTCCTGGGACGGAAGACCTACGAGGAGTGGCTCAGATTTTGGCCCGGCTCGGACATCGAGCCATTTGCCAGCCACATCAACGGGGTTCCAAAGTATGTCGTGTCAAACAGCCTGAAATCGGTCACTTGGCCCACGAAAGGGAAGGCGCACCTCCTTGGTGGCGATCTGCGCGAAGGCGTCTTAGCCCTCAAGAACCAGCCCGGCAGAAACATCGGAGTCCACGGAAGCCCCACGCTCGTCTCGTCACTGATCAAAGCGAATGTTCTCGACCTGTTGCGACTCGCAATCTTCCCAATCGTAGCGGGAAAGGGCGCGCGGCTATTCGAGGACGGCTTCCCGCCCGAGCGGTTTCAACTTGTCGATTCGTTGATGGGCAAGAGCGGAGTGGCGGTCCTCACGTACAAGCCCCTGGGACGGCTCACCGTTTCCAAACAGGCAGCCTAGAGATAACGCGGCCTGGGCGACCTGCAGTCCTGGGAACTCGCCTTGGACTATTGGCTTGCGGGCCGGTCGAGAGGAAAGCCAGCGCGGAGAGCGCGGGTCGGTAGCCAACTGACTACTTCCCTAACATTGCCTCGCGGTAAGTTCAAGGAGCATTGAACCATTGTTTTCTATCCTTCGATTGCGGCGCCCTCTAAATCATCACAATGAGGCAGTACCGGACTAGCCCATTTCGTAGATTTCTCTGGTTTCGGGGCCAAATTAACACTTGGGGGCAACCTAGAATGTTGCCTAGACCCAGGTCGGCGGACGGATGCTGATCGACGGAAGAAGTGAGCGTTATGTTCAGCGTGGTTAGAACCTAGAATCGGTGGCCCGAATGGCATATCTCCGTCATAAAATCGCCCGAGGTTTATCAACCAGTCCGCCAAATCAGGAGCGATGCTAGGGATCAAGTCTCTGTGGGTTGCTGCTGGTGAACGGACCCATCGTCGGACCCAGTTCGGACGCTACGCTGGTGCGATCGTCGTTAGTGCGATTCTAATGGTATCTGGTCTGCTTATCCTGGGCGAACGTCCGTCGACGTCTGCCGCCGGGGCTGCGAGCGTATCGATAGACCATCCGAGCGCCGGCTCCGCCGTGTCCCCCGCCGGAACTTCATGGGACAACATTTCTAACGAACTCGCCGCCGCGCCCAGCAACCGGTCGGCGTCCCAGGCCGCCTACTCGCCCGAACTGAACGCGACGATCCTGTTTGGAGGGTACAACGGAGCGGGAGGCAACTACCCGCTCGGCGACACATGGGAATATACGAACGTCGGCTGGACCGAACTCTCCGCGTCGGGCGGCCCAGCACCCCGGTGGGGCGGTGCGATGGTCTACTTCCCCGCGATGAAGTCACTCGTGCTCTTCGGCGGGCGCAACGATACCACCTTCTTCAATGATACCTGGACTTACAACGAGACCGGTTGGCATCAACTGCCGACATCGGCCGCCCCTTCTCCCCGCTACTACTTCGGACTGGTTTTCGACCCAGCCTTGGGTGAGCTCGTCCTGTTTGGCGGGGGGATCGGTAACATCCCCGCGGGGACCTTCACCGGATTTGTTTTCTACAACGATACATGGACTTTCGACGGCAGTAACTGGCTGAACATCACCTCCTCTTCCGGGCTCGCTCCGCCCGGCCGTCTGATGCGTTCACAAATGGCATACGACGCCGTGGACGGATACGTCGTGCTCGCCGGGGGGTTTACCTTCGTCTCGCCGGGTAGTGGCGGGCCCTGCCCCTTTGTAACGTTCGACACTGCTTGGGCGTCGACCTGGACCTTCGGCACGGACGGCTGGTCGGAGTTGCTGGGGCCGAACGCATCGCCCCCTCCCGGAATTGGGACAATCTGGTACGACTCCCAAGCGAATGTAACGCTGTACTACGAGGGGATGCAGAACGGGTCTGCGGGGGGGTGCCAGGTCTCGGGGGACGAGGTCTGGGGATTCTCTGCCGGGGGCTGGACCCTGGTCTCTGAAGCGAACATCACAGCGCCCGAGGCGCGGTTCCTTTCCCTATTTTTCGACGATCCGGCCACGCACCAGCAGATTCTCTTCGGGGGGGAGCTCGTCGCCTCGGCGAGTGAGTCCTACGGAGTCTACGGCCACGATACTTGGGCGTACGCCCCCACGTGGGTCACATTTGAGGCCCAAGGGCAACTTCCATCGGGTTACGAGTGGCAAGTGAGCGTGGCGGACGCGGTAAGAAAGTCGTCAGGCACTTCAGTTCTGTTCGTGGTGCCACCCGGTAACTACACCTACGAATTCGGAGTAATCAATGCGGGTCATACGCTGATCCCCGTGTCGGGGGGAGAGCTGGCCCTGGTCCGTGCCCCGGAGGTGGTGTCAGTGTCGATTCCCAGCGGGCTAGTACATGGCTCGGGGCCGAGTCCCCTGCTCTCGCCGGACTTGGCTGCGGCCATCCTCGGAGGGACCGTCGGTGTGCTCATCGCAGGTGCGTGGACGATCGGAGCCGGCGTACGCTCTCGCCGCCTCGAAAGGGAGGACGGAGGTCGGCTCTTGCGGTCGCTCGAGCAACAGGTTCGGCCCAAGAAGTGAGCCGCTTCCTCAGCGAATCCGAGTCCGTATCAAGCTCCGAGACGTCCGGGAACGGAGGTACCCCACCGATCCGTGGCGTTCGCGGTCGAGCAATTCCTGATTGGGCTCGCGGTAGGCGCCGCCGCGGTCTTGGGGGGCCGGGCCGCGGTCCGATATGTTCGCGAGAAGGGATCGGCCCGCCTCGGGACGCCGGATCCGCCTGCCGGTGTGTTTTCCGAGACCTCTGCCAGGCCATCGTCGGGAGGGGAGGGCCGAAGCTCCCCATCCGGGTCGGCGAGCCCCTCGGGTCCAGGAAGCGAAGTACAGACTTCGACCGATCCGGCGCTCCTTCTGCGGGTCCCAATAGAATCCGACGCAGTGCGTGCCCCCGTAGAGCAGGTGCGACTCTCCCGACGAATACTCCTTCACCTGTTCGAGCTCGGTCGAGTGGGGCCCGATGGCATCGGAAGACCTGAAGCCACTCAGCGCGGAATCGGAACGGCCCTCGGCGCGGAACAGAGCGCCCTGTCGAAGGTGTTGCGCCGACTCACCGCCGGAGGAGCTATCGAGGTAACCCGCCGCCATGTGTTCGGAGGGGATCGCCGGATCAAGGTCTACTCGTTGACCCTCCGCGGGGAGTCTTTGGCGCGAGAGTTCTGGCTAGCTCAGTCACCGCGCCCGCGCCGCATCCCGCCGGAGAGACCGACCGTTCCCACTGGTCCGCGCGACGACTTCCGGGACGGAGCCTTCAACGTCTCCGTCAAATGAGCGCCCCGGCGTCGCTCCACAATCTGCCCATCCCTGTTTAGTAGGTTCTCGGCGCTGCGGACACGAATGATTCTACCAGGGCTCATCTCCGTCGTGTTCTACCGACGTCGTCCCAGCACGCTTCAGATTGCTCTTGGGATCGTCTTTACAGTAGTCCTCTCCGGACTTCTTGGGTACATCCAGGACGTCGGAACTTCCCGTGTTTGGGAAAACGTTGCGATCGCGATCGTCGGAGGCGTGATCATCTACGTTGCCATTCTCGCCTACCTCGTCTACCGATACTTCCCCAAGCAGGCAAAGGCGGGGAAACAAGCGGTCCCTTCGACTTCGACCCCCCCGCACTGAGTAGGGTGCGAGGGGGTGATCCCCCCTCGACGGCGGGACGGACGGTCTCTAGATGTAGACCTTCACTTGGCCGCCTTCCACCGCAACCGGATACGGCCGAAGAGGCTCGCAGCGAATCTGGGACATGATCTGTCCCATCTTGGCCATCGCTTCGAGCATTTCCGGCGGAAGTTGGGCCGCCGGCATGTGCATCTGGGGCTGTCCTCGGACAGATCCGGTCTCCGCGTCGAATGCTGCGGCGTGGAGCTCGCACTTGATAACACCCGACTTGTACGAGCCGATGCTGATGGGGGCGGACATGTGCCCGCACCGATCCTCGAATGCTCGAATCCCTGATGTCCCGTGGACCAAGACTACCTTCGCACCGGCCACGTCGAAGCCCTTCATCGACCCCTGGGGAAGCTCCTTCACATCTGCAACTCCATGCCACTTCGACATTATGCGTGCCTCGCAGAGAATAGAGGCGGCCGCGGGTTGATTAAGGGAGCCTGTAATCTCCGATGTCTGGTTACCGTTCTGTTACTGAACGATCCTCCGACAGTGCGAGTGTGTGCAATATCAGTTGAACGTAGGGATGAATCCGCTCCAGAATGGTGAATTCGAATCGTGAGGGTTCGAATCCTATGACGTCCGGACTCGGGCCCTAAACTAGTAGGCGGCTCGTAGGGGCTAAGCCTACGCCCGTTCGCGCCGAGATGGAACTCCCCCTCAGCGACTCGGGAATGCGAACTCCCTGGTCGCTTCACGCGCGCCTACCCGTAGCTTCTAACGACCCTTTAGGGTGCGTACTTCAGCAACCTGATGCCGCGCGGCCCGATGATCGTCCAAGTTGCCGACTTGGAATCCTGCTACCTGCGGCCCGAAATCAGACATTGCAAGCTACGAGGCGGCCTATGTTCGGAAGGATATCGCCTCTGTCAGCGGCGCGCCGGTTACCCTGAGGGTCCCCGACGCCGGCGATCGACTGTACCCGGGCACACCGTGCACAGTGAAGGCGTGAGAGCCGTTAGTTATGTAAATCAAAATGGAATCTGTCGTAGACTGGACCGTTTGACCCTGAGAAGTAGCAATCCAACCAGTTCCGCCTGGTAGTCCAGTCTCTATGAAACTGACCGCGTACGCGAATCTAACCTGAACGGTCACACTCGCGTCAATGATAGATTTGGACCCAGCGGACCCTACCACCCAAGCGGTCCCAAGCTTAACTAGGGTGGTCATCCCCACAATCGCGCCGATTGAGTATGAGTAGATTGCGGGAGTCAAGTTCTCGTAAACAACATTGGGCCCGATCCCGCAGAGTGTCGATCCAATCGACACGCACCACTTAGTACCAATCGCTTGACCGGTCTCGTGAAACTTAAGGGTGTATGTCGGTCCACGAGTGATTGTCAACGCGAGGGCCAGATTCGCTCCGCTGACAATCTCATCGCCCGAAGGGCTAGTAATCCGGTAACCGGCTGGGCCGGATACTGTGTACGGGTACGTCCCGTTTGTTTCTATGAGGGCCGCTGATATCGACCGAAGGTGAAGCTGGATGCCATCCACGCGGACAAACCAGCCCTTCGCAGCGAGCACGGCGAGGGGCAATCCGGTTTCGCTCACGGTCAGTGAGTATAGCGCAGGCAAAGCAACAATCGTCGCCGTTTCGAATTGCGACGCTGAGGTCGCAACAATTTCCAGCCTAGACGCTTCGTACGACGCGGAGAGTGTCAGATTCCACCAGCCATTGCCGGTCAGAGTCGACACCACTTCAGAGCCTGCCAGATACGCTGTGATCGCCGCCGATGCAGGTCGGCCATCGTGGGTTGATCGGCCGCTGACGACGAAGCTGCTCCCGGTCCAAACGTTGGACCGGAGAATCGAATCTGAGAGTTGATTCGACCAATCGATATGAGCTCCTCCGGTTGAGTTAACTACGGCCCCGGTTTCTAGAGAGTCACCGTCAGCCAGGTAGCCAGAGGCGATTGCGACTGGGGCCGTCAGGTTGCTGCCCAAGGTCGAGTCGAATGGTACGTTAACGCCTGAGTTCCCGACTTGGGTCATCGCGAATTCGTCAGAAGCCCCTTGAGATAGGGTCGGACCAAAGACTACCCAACAGTCGTTTCCCCCGGATACATCGTATCCGCCTTCTAGGAACCCAACCCTGGATTGGGACCAAGTCGTACTTCCAGTCGACTCATTGTATCCCAGAATCGTACCTGATGCGTTGTTTAGCGCTGGCACATCGGTCGAGCCACTCGGATCGATAACACCGGTGAGCCAGTCAACGGCCTGGGTCCACGCCGATCCGGGCGCGAGCCAATCGAGGACTAGGTCTATAGAGGTGATGACCGCCTGGGACGCGTAGAAGATTGCACCGACCACGGTTTCCGCGGAGAGAGATCCCTTGGCGATTTCGGTGATTACATCGACTTCCTTTTCGATGGATTCGCTGATACTGGAGGACTGGGAGAGGGTGCCAATGTACTTCGAGATGCTCGAGAGAGAGATGCTGTTCAGGGACTGAACCTCGAAATTCTGACCCTGAGGAGTGAGGATTCCGAATCCGAGATCGAGGTTGGAGGTTATTGTGCTTAGTGCCGATGAAAGGACGGAGAGGATGTCGGAGGGACTCTTCAGGATTCCCAGAATCGAGACAAGATCGCTCTCCACTTCCGACAGGGCGTATGTCAGAGTGTCGGGAGTGAATGCCTCCCAGTACCCGAACAGCGTAATCTGCTTTGTCGCGTTAAAGTAGTGCCCCAAATACTGCATCAAATCGAAACAGCCGATTCCGAGAGAAGGGCAGAGATAACCGGCCGTAGTATTCCACTCGGTGTTCAATGCTTGCACGTATTGCTTGAGCCCTCCTAGCGAGACAAGGACGACGGCGGCGTTGTCGATTGAAGTCCCGGCTGGAGGTGTAAGGTCTATGCCGAAGAACCTGCTGATGTCGGCAGCGAAGGTAGACTCGGACGCGTGACTAGAATTTCCTATCACGGTGATGTTTACCCAAACGTTCGCGCTGATAGATACCGAACCTACGGTGATCACCGGTTCCCACGGCTGGTGCCAAAATTTGAAGTTCGGATTAGTCCACCACTGCGTGGTAGGGCTTGACACCACCAGAAGGCAGGAATAGGAACCTGTAGAACCGTAAGAGTTCGAGACGATTACCGAGAAACCGTAGGAGTTCCCGCCATCGCTCGAGCTGGGGGTGCAGATCCAACTCGCGGTGTTCCCCGGATTGGAGCATCCGGGTGGAAACGAGCCGCTCCAAGCGTAGCTCAACGGTGGGGTCCCGGTCGCGCCGACGCTGATTGTAGTCGACTCCGCGGCAGTTACTGGGTTCGGGTCGGCGCTGGGGCCCGATGTGACCTCAGGGGAAACGCCGACCGTACTGACTGCAAGTGAAAACGACTCAGTCGCACTCGTGCCATAGGAGTTCTGGGCATAGACCGAGATTGTGTACGAACTGCCACCGTCACTCGAAAACGGCGTGCAGCTCCAGCTTGCTGTACTCCCGGGGTTCGAGCAGCCCGGCGGTATTGAACCGCTCCAAGCATAGCTGAGCGGCGCTGTGCCTGACGCGCTGACGCTGATAGTGGTTGGGCTACCCGCGTTCACGGGGTTAGGGCTCGCGCTCGGCGGCCCATTGAGTTGCGCCCCTTGCGTGGGCACGGAAACTGTGAGGGAGAATGATCCCGTTGAGCTCGACCCGTAGGAGTTCTGGACGTAGACCGATATAGTGTACGAGTTGCCCCCATCACCCGACGACAGTGTGCAGGCCCAGCTCGCGGTATTCCCCGGATTAGAACAACCGGGTGGGAAGGAACCGCTCCACAGGTAGCTCAGCGGGGCTGTGCCCGAGGCGCTTACGCTTATCGTCGCGGAGTTGCCGGCCTCAACTGGGTTCGGGGTCGCGGACGGACCGCTCGTAATCTTTGGGCTCTGACCGACCGTGAGCGTGAAACTACCGGAAGCCGACCCATAGGAGTTGGAGACCATTACCGAGAGCGAGTAGCCTCCTGAGTCCCCCGAGCTCGGCGTACAGCTCCAGCTGGCGACGTTCCCCGGATTCGAACAGCCTGATGGGATAGACCCTGTCCAAGAATATGTCAGGGGTGCCGAACCCGAGGCGCTCACACTTATCGTGGTCGAACTCCCACCCCCGACTGGGTTTGGGCTCGCCCCGGGGCCGCTCACAATTGTCGGGACCTGGCCCACTGTAATGACAGCCGATCCGCCGGATTCGTTGACGCCCCAGGCGTCGTGAACCCAAAGCCGAGCGGTGTATGTCCCGACGGAGGTGTATGTATGCGTCACAACCGAATTGGAACACCAGAGACAATGCGAACCGTCGCCGAATACCCACCAATACTGGAAGGGAGATTCGCCTAGGTAAACAGTCGTCGTGAAAGTGACCGTAATCGGGGGGGCTCCAGAGGTTGGGTTCGGCGAGAAACCTGCGGTGAAGGTATCCTTCGAAATGGACACGCTGTTTGACTCCACCGCGTCGAGGAAGTTTGTCGGACAGCCTGGATTGCCCTCTGACGAGGAGGTCTTGCAACCATCCCAGTACTGCACTTGGTAGGACGCGGACTCAGACGCCAAGTTTACGCCAGTGTCGGTATACGTTACGGTCGAATCTGACATTACGGTCGCAAGTTGGGAATACCCACCCCCGTTCAGGCTGCGAGAGATTGCATATTCGTAAAAGATCAGGTCACCCCCGGGGGAGGTCAACTCGTTCCAACTCAGGCTGACCGAGGTAGCACTGTTGACCGAGTCTGTCAAGTGTGGTGACGCGGATACAGGAACGTAGATCGAGTTCGAATCCTGACTTCCCAGACAATCCGTGTCGGCGACCATGAGATAGTCGCCACCCCCATTCGCCACGACAACCTGAGTAATCGCCGAATTAGTCCAGGTATCGACTGTATTCCATGGGCCCGAACTCGACGACCCGTAGTATAGTGTGTAATGCGAAAAGCACGCATCCTTGGTGCCTGGTGCCCAAGAAACGCTCGCCTCAGCCCAGTCATGGCCGAGCAGTTCGAGGGTCAGTTGAGTTGCTGCCACCCTGAACTGGGGGGATCCCGTATCGGTGGGGCTAGTAGCGGTCGACACGAAGCCCGAAAGCACCATTAGGCAAGTCGCAGCCATTGCGTAAACTACGCACCGCACCGTTGATCCCGACAGAGTACGCGACGCGCGCATACCTCCCACCCAAGGCGGCGCATATCATTCACAACGATAAATTGTCGCTCGACGGGGGGGATAACGTGGTATCGTTATTTCACCGAGATGATTTCCTGCAGATTGCATCAGTCCGATTGACGCGCCCTTTGAGCGTGGGCCCCGCTTAAGTGCGTGACCTGCGACACCACGATCCAGCTGAACAAGAAAATCGACCGCCTCCGCTTCTGACTTCTTGGAACGCCGAATTCGCGGGGGGGGTTAAAGCGATTCAAATCTCCATGGATACGATTGCTCCCGATCGATTCGGGCGAGGTCTGAACATCCAGCAGAACGAATGGACTGTCGGGAACTCGTATCTAGGGAAGTGCTCCTCTAGCACTTTTCGCCAATTCCCGCTTAATCGAAGGTATCCCGCAATCGCCGACACATAGATCACCAGAACAACTGCTGCGCCTCCTAAGAAGAACCACTCTCGAAAGATTACTAGAGAGATTACATCCGAGAACGCGATTCCAAGAAGTACCCCCGAAAACAGCCGACCATTCGAGGACTCTCGAGAGCCATTCACCTGAGTCACCCAGTCGAGAGCAGCCACCAGTGGCGCGAGTGAGAATATTAGCTGCGCCGACCAGGTGTCAATCCGATAAATCAGGATCAAACACACCCAGTAGAGCACAGCAAATCCGAATACCCCTAAAACCTGCCCTGAACAACGCGCGCAAACGTGGACCCGACGATTCCCGACATTTACGCAAAATGTCCGATTGAATCTCCCCACCATGTGATGGGAGAGAAGGAGCTCCCACTCTGGGGGGTTCGGCCCGACGGTGAGAGGTTCTTTCAACTCCCTCTGTGACCTGCTCAACGACTATAAATCGGACTTTCCTGCAAGAAAATGTGTCCGGCTACAGCCAGCTCGTAATGGTCGGCGGCCCAGTTCAGTACAAACGTGAGTACACACTTTGGGTCCTGATTCTGCTTGTCCTCGTCTGCTGGCCGCCGCGATCCTGTATTATTTCACTCGAGAGAAGGTCCCGGTCCAGACGATGCACACATACGCTCAGCCGATGGGCTATGGCTAGCCGGCGGGAGCTACACCCCCCATGGACGGTAAATTCTGTTCCTCGTGCGGATCTCCAAACGGCCCTGGTGTCGCTTTCTGCTCCAAGTGCGGAAAGGCGATGGCTTAGTCGCTCTTACTCGGCTACTCGCCCACGACATCTGCCTTACCTTGAGCCCTAGCTCTCTCGATTGCTAGACTCGATCAGGTCTAGCTTTCCGGCAGGTCCCTCATAGGACTTGCCGGACCGATTAACAAACTCGCCGCGGGCGGCCTCTGGGTCGCCCGCGCCGCACCCACGCTGTGGCCCCACCATGTGGGGAGCCCCCTACGGCGTGAACGCAATTGATCTGCCTAACACCGCTCCCGCGACACTCACCGTTCCCGTCGCCGGGGACCGACTGTACCCTGGCACGGCGTGCACGGTGAACCCGTGTGTCCCGTTCGTCAGATACAGTACGACCGTGGTGGTCGTCGAGGTGACCGTCAAGCCCTGGGCGGTCACGCTCCAGCTCGTCCCAGCCGTGAGCCCTGTCTCCGTGAACGTCACCGCATAGGTAAATCGGGTCTGGACAGAGGCACCCGCCGCCCCAATCGCGACCGACCCGCTGGACTCCGCCACCCAGGCGCTTCCTACCTTCACTAGCATTGTCATGCCACCGAACGCACCGATCGCGTAAGTGTACGTCGTCTCCGGGGTGAGGTGCTTGTACGTGACCTTGGTAGTTGTCGAGCAGACCTTCGCGCCGTCCGTAACGCACCACGACGTCCCGACCTTGAGGCCCACTTCGTGGAAGGTCAGAGTGTAAGTTCCGCCATGGATGAACGTCACCGGTTGGTTCACATTCGCTCCGCTCACCGTGATCGTCCCCTCAGGCGCGGGGCTCGAAACTCGGTACGCTCCCTCGCTTTGCACCAGATAGGTGTAGGTGCCGTCCGGGACAGTGAGCGCGATCGGCGTGCCGGCGGTGGCGATCTGAGAGGTACCACCAAAGCCCACCGCCCAATACACCCCGGAAGGAAGGCCGCTTTCCGAGAAAGTAACTGCGTACGACCCTGTCGTCACGGTGAATGATGTCGTCGCAGTATCGGAACTCCCGTCAACTCCTGTGAACGTGTAGGGACCAGTCGTAACGGCCGGAATAGTGTAGGTGCACGTGAAGCTCCCCGCGCTGCCAGTCGTCGTAGAGCATGCCGTGCCATGACTCCAAGTTACAGTGACGGCAGACGTCCCGGCATAGCCTGTTCCTTGGAAGGTGACTGAGGTTCCAGCGGGTGCACTGTTGGGAGTTGCTGACAATTCGGGGACCAGAGTAAATGTCGCTGTTGCAGATCCGGAATCAGAATCTGTCCCCGTGAACACATGGGCTCCGGCAGTTGCCGGGAGAATGGAGTAAGTGCAGGTGAACGCCCCTGCCCCGCTGGCAGTCGTCGTGCACGCCGTCCCCCCACTCCAGGTCACTGACACCGTGGAGCTCGCGGCGTAGCCGCTCCCAGTGAACGTGAGCATCGACCCTACCGTGCCAGAGGTCGGACTTACGGTCAACACGATACCAGTTGGAATCGTGAAGACCGCCGTTGCCGTGTGGGGTGTCGAGTCCGCCCCCGTGAATGTGTGCATTCCCGGAGCTGTCGACACGGGGATCGTGTATGTGCAGCTGAAGCTTCCCGTGCCATATGTGTATCCGTTGCAGGCCGACACGCTCCCCGACATCCAGGTGACATAGACGTACTGGTTGGCGTTGTAGCCCGTCCCAGTGAACGTTACCGGGGTCCCGGCCGGCCCCGAGGTCGGTGTGGCCTCCATCAGCGGGAACACAGTGAACGTCGCCGTCGCCGCACCGTTGTTCGGGTCCGTCCCCGTGAACACATGCGCACCATAGGGCGCCGCGGGGATCGGATACGTGCAGGTGAACGCTCCCGTCCCACTCGTCGTCGCAGTGCACGCCGTCCCTCCGCTCCAGGTCACCGATACTGTGGAGCTCGGCGCATAGTTCGACCCGGTGAACGTGAGGGTTGTTCCCAGAGGTCCAGAATACCCCGAAATGGGGCTTACCATGAGCACCGGTTCATAGGTCTCCGTGAACGTCGCCGTTGCCGTGTGGGGCGTCGAATCCGCTCCGGTGAACGTGAGGACTCCCGTAGCCGTCCCCGGCGGAATCTCGTATGTGCAGGTGAAGGCCCCTGTGCCGCCGCTGTATCCGTCGCACGCCGTTACGCTGCCAGACATCCAGGTGACATAGACGTACTGGTCGGCGTTGTAGCCCGTCCCCGAGAAGGTTACCGGTGTCCCCG
>JBAUAJ010000125.1:0-4318 GCA_049675585.1 Thermoplasmata archaeon | reverse complement strand
GTCCGCCGAGCCGCTCGGGGTCGAACTGCCCCGTCTCCCCGCCTGGGCGACCGAGGCCGCCCGAAGCGCGCCCAACCCGGAGCCGTGGGCGGAGGTCGTCCGGGGGGTCGAGCGCCTGGCCCAGCGGCGGATCGTGACCGCGTTCGAAGAGTGGGACCGCCGGGAGAAGTCGCGGCTCGCGCGTCTCGAGGCGTACGCGGTCGACAGCCGACTCGAACGCGAGCAGATCGACGACGCACTGCACGCGGCCCGCGTCGGCGATGTGGCCGCGGCGCTCTCGACGTTCCAGCAGGTCGATCGCGTGGTCGCGCTCAAAGAGCGGCACCTCGACCAGGCGCGCGAGGAGCTCGAGAAGATCGTCGGGCTCCTGAAGGACCTGCAGGCGCTCGCGCTCCCGCTCCCGCAGGATCCGGCCGAGGCGGCGCGCGGGCTCGAGCAGGAGCTGCGCGCGGGCCGGCTCGCCGCGCTCAAGCAGCAGATCCGCGCGCTCCGCATGCGGGCGGTCGAGACGCTCAAGACGACGATGCCGAAGTACGTCGCCGAGTACGGCGACTTCCTGTTGCGCGAGCGTCGCCAGGGGATCGCGACCGAACGGGAGGCGACCGAGCTCGCGCAGGCCGCGCGCGACATCTTCCACGGCCGGGCGGAGGAAGGGGTCCGACGGCTGCGCGGGCTGCAGCAGACCCACGGTTCTCCCTCGAGCCACGCGGCCTCCCCGCGCTGAGCGCGGCGCGGGCCGGCGCTAGAGGGTCCGTTCGAACAGCTGGACGTCCTCGTTCCACTCGTGCCGGTGGAGGAGTCCGGCCGGCGCGAAACCGAGGCGCTTGAACAGTTTCTCGGCGGCGACGAACCGTGCGAGCGTGTCGACCCAGACGGACGCCGAGCTCGCGTGGCGCGCCCACTCGACCGTCGCGCCGACCAGCGCGCTCCCGATCCCTTGCCGGCGCGCTTCGGGGTCGACCGCGAGGTGCAACAGCCGGCAGCTCCCGTGCCGCAGCTCGCATCCGATCACGCCGAGCAGTCGGCCGTCCCGGCGCGCCGAGAAGTAGGTGACCCCTTCCATCCAGCTCGTGAACTCGAGCGGGGTCGGTTGCCACGCCTTCAGGAATTCGATGGGAACGCCCGGGGGCTCCGACTCCCAGACCTTCTTGTAGAGCGAGCAGATCGCCGGCACATCCTGGTGGGTGATCCGCTCCACCAGCACCGGCGCGAGCGCCGTGCGCTCGGCCCCTCGGTTCGACCCGTGCTCTGTTGACACTCTGGGGCCCCCGATGAGCGTGCGACCGGCCGAGGCGCGCGCTCGCTCTTGAACCTTGCCCACGCCGCGCGCTCGGTCCGGGGGCTCACGGAGTGTGCCGCGACGGGGTGCGCGGGAACGGCGTCGTCTCTCGGATGTGCTCTCGTCGCAGCATCCACCGGAGGATCCGTTCGATCCCCAGGCCAAAGCCCGCGTGCGGCACGCTGCCGTGCCGACGCAGGTCGAGGTACCAGGCGTACTCCGCCGGGTCGCCGCCGACGTCGCGGATCCGTTCCGTGAGGATCGCGAGGTCGGTCTCGCGGCAGGAGGCGCCGATCATCTCCCCGTACCCTTCGGGGGCGAGCAGGTCGCACGCCTCGACCGTCCGCGCGTCGCCCGAAGAGCGGAGCATGTAGAACGCCTTCAGCTCCTTCGGGAAGTGCGTGACGAACAGCGGGGTCCGGAGCTCGAGCGTGAGGGCGCGCTCTTCGGCGGTCCCGAGGTCGGAGCCGAAGTGGACCGGGAATCCCTGGCCGGTGAGCTTCTCGATCGCCGCGGCGTAGGTGATGCGCGGGAACGGCGCGCGGATGGCGAGCAGCTCCGCGGGCGGGCGGCCCAGCGTCTCGAGCTCCTTCGGCCGCCGCTCCGCGACCGCATGCACCACGCTCTCGACCATCCGCTCGATGAACGCCTGAAGCCCTTCGAGATCGCAGTAGGCGAGCTCGACCTCGAGGTGGAGGTACTCGGTCAGATGGCGCGGCGTGCGGGACTTCTCGGCCCGGAACGACGGGGTGAGGGCGTAGACGCGTTCGTGCGGGAACAGGAGCGCCTCGAGGTACAGCTGCGCGGTCTGGGAGAGGTAACCGGGCCGGCCGAAGTAGTCGATCTGGAACGCCTCGGCCCCGCCCTCCGCCGCGTTCCCGGAGAGGACGGGAGGGGTCATCTCGAGCACCTCCTCGCGATCGAGGAACTCGCGGCAGGCGCGCAACAGCTCCGCTTTGAGCCGGAACGTCGCGACGTGCTCCTGCGAACGGATCACGAGATGCCGCTTGTCGAGCCGAAACTCCTCCGTCTGTTCCGCGAAGATCGGGAACGGCTCGCCCGCGTGGACGACGGTGATCGCGGCGGCCCGGACCTCCCGTCCGCCCGGCGCGCGCCGGTCCTCCGCTACGATCCCTTCGACCTCCAGGGCTCCCTCGATCTGGGTGTGCTCGACCGCTTCGAAGACGGTGTCGCCGAGCTGGTCTCGCTTGCCCGTCACCTGCACGATGCCCGTCCGGTCGCGCAATTGAAAGAACAGTATCCCGCCCGACGAACGGGAGCGCAGCACCCAGCCGCGGAGGCGCACGGACCGACCGACCGCATCGGGGGCGAACGCCCGGGCGATGGTGTCGAACCCGATGGCGCTCACTGGTAATCCCGCCACTTGTGGCCGCACTTCGTGCACTCGAAGATCCGCGTCTCGGGTTCGTCCGCCCCGCGCGTCTGCCGGAGCACCCAGTACGCCTCGTCGTTCCCGCACTTCGGACACGTCTCAGCGGTCTTCGGGAGCGTTGCCACCTTGGATTCCACGACGGCCACTCCCCCCCGTTCCTGGGGATCGGAGGAGCGAACCTCGACGCCTCGACCGAGCGGCACCGTGCGTCCGCAGGAGCCGCACCGCCAGACCCCTTGGGGCCGGTCGGGTCGCATCAAGCGCTTGCAGTCCGGACAGAACATGGGACGGTGTTTACCGGGGGGTGGTTATTTGACGCTTGGGCCCCCGCGCGGGACGCTCAGCCGACGAGCTGCCACGACGGCGCGGAGCTCGAGGGCGGGGCATCGGCGGCCGCGACGCTGAGCGGAAGCGGGGACGGCTTCGCCCCGGGCACGAGGATCTGGCGCATATGCTCGGTGCGGCGGGCCAGGTCCGCCTTCGTGCCGATGTCGTGCCGGAGATAGTACTCGCCTTTCACGTGGCGCAGCGCCGCCTCGACGCGGGCGCCCGCCTCGTAGATCGCGCTCGCCTCGCCGACGAAGGCGATCCCCCGCGAGTGACCGAGCCGCACCGTGCCGGGACCGACGGCCTCCACGCTCCCGTAGTAGACCGAGACCCCTTCGGCGCGGATCGCCTCTTCGTCTAGGTTCAGCAGCCCACCCGACTGGGCCCGGCTCCCGTACCCCGGGGGGACCAGATACTTCACGACGGTCGCCCGCCGGCGGAACTGGAGGAGGGTCGGGTCGACCCGGCCCGTCGCGACCCCCAATAGGAGCGAGGAGAAGTTCCCGTCCTCGTAGAGCGTGAGCGCGTTCAGCGCCTCGGGGTCTCCGAAGCGGGCGTTGAATTCGAGCAACTTCGGCCCGTCCGCGGTGAGCATGAATCCGCCGTAGAGGATTCCGCGGAACGGGAGCCCCTCGGCGCGCAGCGCCGCGACCGATCGGGCGAGCACGTCGAGCGCTCGGTCGCCATCCGCGGCGGCGACGAACGGAAGCAGGTGATCCCGTTGGGAGTACGACCCCATCCCGCCCGTGTTCGCGCCCTGGTTGCCTTCGAGCGCTCGCTTGAAATCCTGCGCGAGCGGCATCGGGTAGACGCCGGAGTCGGTGACGAACGCCATCAGGCTGAACTCCTCGCCGTCGAGCTTCTCTTCGAGGACGACCCGCCCGCCCTGCAGGAGGATCGACTTCGCGTAGACGGCGGCTTCTTTCGGGTCGGTGAAATCCGATCCTTGTACCCAGACTCCCTTCCCGGCGGTGAGCGCGTCCGGTTTGACGACGAACGGCCCCGAGAAGCCGTCGATCGCCCGGTCGACCTCCTCGACGCTCGACGGTGCCGCGAATCGGGGCTGCCCCGGAACGGCGTGACGGCCGAGCAGCTCCCGGCAGAAGACCTTCGACGATTCGATCCGCGCGGCGGCCCGGTCCGGGCCGACGGTGGGGAGCTCGGCGGCGCGCAGTGCGTCCGCAACCCCGGCGGCGAGCGGGGCTTCGGGACCGATCACGGCGGCATCGATCCGGGCCGCCCGGGCGAACTCCACCACCGCGACGGGATCGTTCGGGTCGAGGCGGGCCGTGGAGGCGGCGAGACGGTCGAGCCCGGGG
>JBAUAJ010000124.1:0-4097 GCA_049675585.1 Thermoplasmata archaeon | reverse complement strand
GTCGAGCCCGGGGGCGAGGCCGCCGCTGGTCGCCTCCGCGACCTTCGCGCCGTTCGCGAGCACGGGCGTCCCGTGACGCGGGATCGCCCCCGGCTCCTCCACGAGGATCCCGGCCAGGCGCACCGCGGGACCGTCGGTCCGTTCCTTCTGGAGCGCCGTGCGGCCGACGAACTCGTGATCGAAGTCGACGAACCGGTCCTGCGCCGCTTCGAGCGGAGTGTGGTCGCGGTGGAAATCCTGGCCCGAGAGAAGGTAGCCCATCTCGAGCCGGAGGGTGTCGCGGGCCCCGAGGCCGACGGGCCGGGCGCCGAGCCCGACCAACCGTTCCGCGATGGCATCGGCCGCGGAGGCGGCGACGAGGATCTCGTAGCCGCGTTCCCCGGTATAGCCGGTGCGACTGACGAGAAGGTGGGTGGCCAGCGCGTCCGGAATCTCGAGTCCGAGCCGTCCGGCGGGATCCGGACCTCCGGGCGTCGCCGGGAAGAAGCCGAGGCGGTAGAACCCCAGCCCTCCGAGCGACCAGCCGAACGCTTTCTCGAGCAACGACCGCGACCCCGGCCCCTGGACGGCGAGCAGCGCGACCGCGGGATTCCGCCGGGCGATCGTCGTGTCGGGCGTCCGATGCTGCCGGAGGATCTCCTCGATCTCGTCGGCCCGCGCGGCGTTCGGGACGACGAGGAATCGCCGGGCGACCGCATCCCCCGCGTCCAGCCGGCTGATGAGGAGGTCGTCCACGATGCGCCCGGTCGCCTCGAGGAGGAAAGCGTACTTCGCCTGCCCCGGGGCGAGGCGCTCCACGTCCGCGGTCGTCCGGCGCGACAGGAGCGCGGCGGCGCGCGCGCCGTCCACGCTGAGGATCCCCATATGCGACACGTCGAACAGGCCGACCGAGGTGCGCACGGCACGGTGCTCTTCGAGAATGCTCGCGTAGTAGAGCGGCATCTCCCACCCGGCGAACGGGACGAGGTGGGCGCCGTGGCGACGGTGGAACTCGAACAGCGGGGTGCGACGGAGCGGGACGGCGGCCGGGGGCGCGGCGCTCACGTCACGATCTCCCGGAGGCGGCCGTCGGCGATCGCTCGTCGGATCTCGACCGCGATCCGCCGGCCGCTGCTCATCGGCGTGCGCCAGAGCGCGTTCCCGTACGGATGGCCGAGCGCGAGATGGACGTTCGTGCCGCCTCCGATCCGGGCCGCGACGTCGAAGACGACCGGCCGGCCCTCCCGGTCGAGGCACGTCTGCAGGCAGAACGGGCCGAGGATCCCGGGCGGAGAGCGCGCGCGGGCCGCGTCCACGAACTTCTCTCCGAGACGGAACACCTCTTCGAGGATCGACTCGCGGACGGTCAGCGTGCCGTGCCCGACGACCGTGTAGCGCGGCGTGCGCCCGGCCTCTCCCATCTCGAGCTGCTGGGCCGCGGGGAGCCGGACGAGCCCGTCGAGGTCGCTTTCGCGCCGCTCGTCGACCCCCAGGAGCTCGAGCCCGTCCGCCCGGGGGACGAGGGGAGAGAAGAAGAAGTTGAAGTTGAACACCGGTCCGAGAACGTACTCCTCGATGCGGGCGGAGGCGAGGTCCGACGCGGAGATCGTGCCCGCGGCGCGCAGACGCTCGCTCTTCGCGTGGAACTCCGACGGCGTCGCCGCCGTGAAGAAGCCGCGCTCGAGCCGGCGGGTCGCGTGGGGCAGCTTGACGATGGAGAGACGCTCGATCTCGCTGGGTACCGCGAGGCGGCGGGGCGTCGGGATCCCGGCCCGCTCGAGCAGGGTGTAGTAGTTCTCCCGCTCCGTCCGCTCCTCGATGCGGAGCAGCGCCCGGCTCCCGACGATCGGCACCCGCAGATCGTGCTCGATCACATCGAGCGAGACGTACGAGCTCAGCGCTCGGTTCGGGACCAGGAGCGCTCCCTTCGCCCGGAGCCGGGCCTGCGCGTCGGCGGAGCCGATCTCCGCGAACCGGGGAAACGTCCAGACCTCGTCGACGCAGCCGCGTCGGAGCGCCCCGTCGGGCGCGCGCAGGGCACGGAAGTATCGGGAGTAGGTCGCGTCGCGGCCGGTCTCGGCGAGCACGAGGGTCGCGAACCCTTCGCTGGCGGCCCCGTCGGCGATGTCGATCGCCGAATGGGAGCCGACCGTCGCCACCACCGGGGGCCTCGGGTACCCGTCCAGGACGGCCCCGATGTCGCGGTCGGTGAGCGGCATCGGGGCGGGCACGGTCAAGCCAGCTTAAGGGCTCGCGCGACGCGCTCGGGCGTCAGCGGCAGCTCGGTGAGATGCGCTCCGCAGGCGTCGCGGACCGCCGCGGCGATCGTGGCGGGGACCGGGATGATCGGGGGCTCCCCGAGCCCCTTCGCCCCGAGCGGACCGTCGCCCGCGAACCCCTCGATGAGCTCGACCTCGATCGGGGGAACCTCCGAGAGCGTCGGGATGCGATAGTCGAGCAGGCCGGGGTTCGCGAGCCGTCCGTCGTCCGACCAGATCGACTCTTCGGTGAGCGCCGTCCCGAGTCCCATCACGACGCCCCCCTCGACCTGCGCGATCGCGGAGGCGCGATCGACGATCGCGCCGACGTCCTGGAAGGCGGCGTATCGAACGACCCGAACCGCGCCGGTCGCGCGGTCGACGTCCACTTCGGCAACATGCGCTGCTCCGGTGTAGTCGTGGTAGCCGTAGAACGTGCCCGTCTCGACGAGCGACTCGTCGATCGAGGTCTCCGGCCCGTAGAACCGTCCGGCCGCGGCGACCCCATCCCCCTCCCGCTCGGTCGGCGTGAGCAACTCCTCCACCCGTCGGCGGACCCCGGCCCCTTCGACCACCAACTCCTCGTCGGCGACGGTCACGCGGACGGCGCCGTCCGTCCCTAGGCGGTGCGCGAGCTCGGCGAACAGGTGGGTGAGCGCCTCGTCGACCGCCCGACCCAGGACGGCGGTGGTGCGGCTGCCGAATACCCCGGAGTCGAACGGGGCCCGGGCGGTGTCGCGATACTCGACGCGGATCCGCTCGCGGGGGAGACCGGTGCTACGGGCGGCGACCGCGGCGAGCCCGACGACGACACTGCCGCTGCCGATCTCCCGCTCCCCTTCGATGATCAGGAGCTCGCGAGCGCGCAGACCGAGACGGACCTCCCCTCCGGCCCCGGAGCCGGTCGACCAGAACCCCATCCCGATCCCGACGCCATGCCCCGGCGGCAGGGTCGCACGCCACGCGCGGGCGCGCGCCCGGGCCGCCTCGAGCGCGGCCGAGAGTCCGAACGGTCGGACCGATTGGCCGAACGGCGTCGTACCGCCGGTCGTCCAGAGATGGGCCGCCCGGAACGCGACGGGGTCGGCGCCGACGGTCCGCGCGACCTCGTCGAGGTGCGATTCGACGGCGAAGGCGCACTGGGGAGCGAACGGCGCCCGGTGCGGACCGAACGGGGATTTGTGCGTCCGGACGGCGTATCCCTCCACCTCGAACGCCGGGGTCGAGTACGGGCCGAGGAGGAATCCGATCGAGTATCCCGTGGCGAAATCGCGGCCGGGCAGGGAAGCTCCCACGTCGAGCAGCAGCCGGACCCGCCGAGCGACGATCCGTGCGTCGGTCACCCCCGTCTCGAAGCGGATCACGGCGGGGAGCGTCGACCGGCCGAGCAGGAACTCCTCCCGGTAGGTGAGCGTCAGGCGGACCGGCCGGCCCGACGCCGCGGAGAGCAGCAGCGCGTACGGTTCGAGCAGGGCGGCCCCTTTGCCTCCGAACCCGCCCCCGACCCAGCTGCCGTCCACCACGATGGACGACTCGGGAATCCCGAGGATCGCCGCCGTATCCTCCCGCACGCCGAACGGGCTCTGCGTAGAGGAGCGCACGCTCCAACGGCCGTCGGCGACCCGGGCGAGGCAGGCGTGCGGTTCGAGCGCGACCTGCTGGATCCCGGCGGTGCGATACGTCTCCCGCACTACGGTCGACGCGCCGGCGAGCGCCCGGTCGACATCCCCTCGGCGGGCGCGCACGTGGCCCGCGATGCGCGCGGAGTCGGCGAGCCCGGAGCCGGGCCACTCCGGGAACTCCGCTTCGAGGTCGGAGAGGACCGGTTCGGGATCGAGGGAGAGTCGCACGTCGCGCGCC
>JBAUAJ010000123.1:0-9531 GCA_049675585.1 Thermoplasmata archaeon | reverse complement strand
CTCCTGCCGGCTGAGGGCGCGCGGCTTCGCGGCGGCCGGCGTCCCCGATCCCGCGCTCGCGCGCCGCTAACCTAGACCGCGGGGGTGGCGGGGGTCACCGGCGACGTGCAGAAAGAGCAGCGCTTGGCGGCCAGCGGGATCGAGGAAAGGCACTCGGGGCACGGGCGGGTGGTCGGGGTAGCGACGGGGGCCTTCTTCGCCTGCCGGTCCATGTACCGTTGGTACGGGAGCGCGATCGCGAAGAAGACGACGACCGTCACCGTGATGAAGCTGATCAGAGCGTTCAGGAACGCTCCCTGCAGGAACTCGCTTCCCCGGAGGTGGAAGACCCACGCCGAGAAGTCGAAGTGACCCGCGACCCCGATCAATGGGGTGAAGACGTCCGCCACCAGGGCGGTGATGAGCGCCGAGAACGCCGCACCCATCACGAAGGCGACGGCCAAGGTGATGAGGTTTCCTTGCTTGATGAACTTCTCAAAATCTTCTTTGATCGACGCCATCGGGGGTTCCTACCGTCCCGCCAGTCGGGGGATGCTATTTGGCGATTACTCGCGCGAGGGTGGACCCGGCGCTCACATAGTCTCGAGTCGCGAGATCCCGAGGAGGTCGAGGGCGTTCCCGAGGGTCTGCCGGACCGCCGCGACGAGGGCGATGCGGCTCGGCCGCTCCGCGTCCGATTTCAGCACCGGGACGGAGTGGTAGAACCGATTGAACTGGTCGGCGAGGTCGTGCGCGTACCCCGCGAGCCCCTGCACGTGGGTCGATCGGGCCGCGTACTCCACGGCCCGTGGTAGGCCGGCCACGATCCGCACGAGGGACTGTTCGTCGGGGTGCACCAGGGTGCCCGGATCGTAAGTGTAGGGGAGCGAGATGCTCTCGGCCTTTCGGAGCAGGCTCGCGGCGCGCGCGTAGGAGTATTGGACGAACGGTCCGCTCCGGCCCTCGAACGAGAGCGCATCCTCCCAGCGGAAGACGACGGGCTTTTCGGGGGCGACGCGCACGATGTGATAGCGTAGGGCGCCGGTCGCGACCGCTTCGGCGATCCGGGCGATCTCGGCTTCCGGCAAATCCTCTCGACGGGCGATGACCTCCCGGCGCGCGCGCTCGACCGCTTCGGCGAGCAGGGCGTCCAACCAGACCGCCGAGCCGCTCCGGGTCGACATCCGACCCCCGTCGGGCACCGTGATGTCCTGGTAGATGATGAACTCCGGCCGGCGCTTCTCGCCGATCTCCGCGAGCAGAGCATCCAACGTGCGCGCGTGGAGCTGATGGTCCTGCCCGAGTACGTCGATCACCCGGGCGAATCTATCGAACTTCGACAGGTGATAGGCGATGTCGCGGGTCACGTACAGGCTCGTGCCGTCGCCGCGGCGCACGACGACGCGCGTCGACTCCTTGGGAAGGCCGTAGCTCGCCGTCTCGATCGCGAGCGCCCCGTTCTCCTCCGATACAGCGTGGGGGGCCGCGCGCAGGCGGTCGAGCACTCGCTCCACCGATCCGTCCGTGATGAACGTCGACTCCCAGACGAATTCGTCGAAGGAGATCCCGAGCCGAGCGAGGGAGGAGAGCATCCCGTCCAGGATCGACTGGGTCAGCTCGTGATGGGCCGGAGGCGGGCTGCCCGACTCCAGTTGGTGGACGATCGCCGTGACCTCGGCCTGTGCCTCGGGGTGCTCCTTCAGGTACGCGCTGATCGCCGGATACGGTCGGCCCCGGTGCGCGTCGGGTTTCTCGCCCGATACCTCGAGGCCGTCCACCGCGGCTCGGATGGGCGCGGGCCAGCTGTCCCGCGGCTTCGACCAGATCCACGTGATCATCGCCGCTTGCCGGCCCATGTCGTCGACGTAGTACTGGGTGGTGACGGGAACCCCCGACGCCCGGAGGATCCGGGTGAACGTGTCCCCGATGATCGCGTTCCGGACGCGGCCGATGTGGAACGGCCCGGTGGCGTTGGCGCTGGTGTGCTCCACGCACACCGATGCTCCCACCGGGACCCGGTGGCCATACTGCGCTCCGCGCTCGAACACGAGGTCGAGCGTCGCGCGCACGAGATCCCGGCCGGCGACCCGCACATTCACGTACGCCCCCGTGGCGCGTACCGATTCCACTCCCGCGGTCGGGGGGAAAGCGGCCGCGAGCGCAGTGGCGACTTCGGGGGCCGGGCGGTGCGCGGCGGCGGCGAACCGGTGGACCGCGAGCGCCACGTCCCCCTCGGGGCCCGGGCTCAGGTTCAGCTGAGCCCGGATCGTGAGTGGGTCGAGCGTAAGACCGCACGTTCGCGCGGCTGCCGCGAGACCGTGCGCGATCGCGGAAAGGAACGGTTCCCACGGGTCGGACGGCGGCGCGGAGCTCTCCGGTTCCGCCGTCATCCTCGGTGCGCTCGGGAAGCGCTTTAGCGGCGGGCTCGTCTTAACCTTCTCGATGGCCGGGCTCGTGCTGGTGCGCTACGGCGAGCTCGCGCTCAAATCTCCGCCCGTCCGACGGGAGTTCGAGTCGACCCTCCGTCGCAACATCCTCGACCAATTCGTCCGGGCCGGAGTGCCGGCCCGGATCCGGTCGGATCGCGGTCACATGTATGTCGAGGCCGACGAACCCGAGGCGGCGCTCCGGCTGGTCCGCCGGGTCTTCGGCGTGACCTCGGTGAGCGTCGTGCACGAGGTGCCGACCGATCGGGAAAAGATCCGCGACCGATTGCTCGAGCTCGCCGAGCCGCGGATCCCGGCGGGCGCGACGTTCGCCGTGCGGGCCCGGCGGACCGGCTCGCATCCGTTCTCGAGCCAGGAGCTCGCCCGCGACCTGGGGGGCGATATCCTCGAGCGGTTCGCGGACCGAAACCTGAAGGTCGACCTGACCCACCCGGCGGTCGAGCTGTTCGTCGAGGTGCGGGGGCCGCGCACGTACCTCTCGTTCGACCGGGCGGAGGGACCCGGGGGCCTCCCGCTCGGGGTGGCCGGGCACCTGGTGGCGCTCGTCGACGGTCCGCGGGGCGCGCTCGGTGCCTACATGATGATGAAACGCGGGTGCCGCGTCGCCATGGTCGCGCCCGCTTCGGGCGAGCGGCTCGTCCGGGACGTGCTCTCCCGATTCGATCCGGCCGTCGTGCTGGACTCGGCGCCGGTCGATGCCGCCGAATGGAGCCGGTCGATCGCCGACCTCGCGGACCGATCGAGAGCGGACGGGATCGTGCTGCCGCTCGCGGTCGATCAGTTCGCGGCGGGGCGAACCGAATGGGGCGATCGCGTACTCTTCTCGCCGACCGTCGCGTTGACGGACGAGGAGGTGGGACGCCGATGGGAGCGGGTCGCGAATCTGGCCGGGTAGGGCAGCACCGCCTCGATGCCGCACCGGACGAGGAAGCGTCGCCCGAGCCGGGCGTCCCCGAGGCAGCATCCGACTCTCCTCGGGCCGCCGCCCCAGCGATCGAGGAGCTCCCCGGTGGCGCGGGGGCCGAACTGCGCGAGCGACAACGGCGATGGCATATCGAGCGCGACCGCTTCGAGCGGGCCGAACGCGGCGCCGGCTCGGGGGACGCCTCGACCGATCCGCCGCCCGGGTAGGTTTAAAAGGGTCGCCCGGGTGGGCCGCCGCCGAGGATTCGAACCATGCCACTCTTCCGGGTCACGGGGTCGTTCTATGCCCGCCGGGGCTTCTGGCAACCGTTCACGAAGGAACACGAAGCCGATACCGAAGCGACCGCCCGCGAGTGGGCGCTCTCGGAGATCGGCGGGTGCCACGGCGTGAAGCGCCACGAGATCCGAGTCGACACGGTCACCGCGGGGCCGGCGGCCGCCGGGAGCGCGTAGGCCGGTCCCTACGCTCGGGCCGGTGCGAGGAGGCCGATCCGATGGCGTCGTCCGCGGAGCCCATCCCGACCGAAGCCGAGCTCCAGGAGGACCTGATCCGGCTCGATGCCTACCGTTCTCAGATGAACGGGCTCGCCCAGCAGCACCAGATCTTGATCGCCTCGCGGCAGGACCATCTGCGGGCGCGCGAGAGCCTCGAGGGGATCGACCGATCCTCGGCGGGCGATGAGATGCTCCTCCCGCTCGGCGGAGAGGCGTACGTTCGGGGCCGGGTCCAGAAAGACGCGCCGATCCTGCTCGGGATCGGGTCGGGGGTCACCGCGGAGATGGACCGGGCAAAAGCCTCCGAGGTGATCGCGGAGCGGATCACCCGCATCGAGCAGGCGGTCCACGACATCGAAGCTCAGATGAATTCGATCGACGAGCGGATCCAGCTCCTGTCCCGTCGGCTGGACGCCGCGTCACGCACGGCGAGGGCGCCGTCCGATGTGGGCCGCGATTAAGGCGCGGCTGCGCAAGTCGGCGGAACCCGAACCGTCTCCCGCCGAAGACCGACCGGCTCCTTCCTCCCCCGCCGGGACCCCACCCTCGCGAACGGCGTCGGCGCGCCCCTCCGATCCCGTCGGTCGGGCCGCTCCCGCGGCAGACGAGGAACTGTTCGGTGGGGGATTCCTCGCGAAGAAGCTCAACGAAGGGACGATCGACGATGTTCTCGACGAGCTCGAGCTCGTGCTACTGCAATCGGACGTGGCGCTTCCCGTCATCGAGCGGCTGCGACGGGACCTCGTGCGAGACCTCGCCGGTCGCAAGCTCAAGTACGGCGTGGACGCCGAGGAAGCGATCCGTGCGTGCCTCGAACGGTCCGTGCGTTCGATCCTCGGTCGGACGACGCTCGACCTCGCGGCAGCGATCCGGGCGCATCCAACGAAACCGTACATCATCCTCTTTGTCGGAGTGAACGGTACGGGGAAGACGACCACGATCGCGAAGCTCGCGGTCTGGCTGAAGCAGCAGGGGTTCTCGAGCGCCATCGCTGCGGGCGACACGTTCCGCGCCGGGGCGATCGAACAGCTGCTCGCCCACGGGGAACGGCTCGGCGTCCGCGTGATCCGTCAACAGGAAGGGTCGGATCCAGCGGCGGTCGCGTTCGATGCAATCGCGCATGCGAAAGCGAAGGGTACGGATGTGGTGCTGATCGATACCGCCGGACGCCAGCACACGAACGAGAACCTGATCGAGGAGGCGAAAAAGATCCGCCGGGTCGCCGCGCCGTCGCTCACGCTGTTCGTCGGCGACGCCCTCTCGGGCAACGACGTGATCGAGCAGGCGCGCCTGTTCACGAAGGAGCTCGGGGTCGACGGGCTCGTCCTCACCAAGCTCGATGCCGACGCGAAGGGGGGAGCGGCGCTCAGCGCCGCGTACGTGACGAAGAAGCCGATCCTGTTCGTCGGCCTGGGCCAGGGATACGGCGACCTCGCGCCGTTCGATCCGGACTGGATGGTGCGCCGGCTCTTCGCGGAGGAGGCGGCCGGGTGACGGTCCGCCTCGATGTGGTCCTGGTGCGTCCGAAGGAGGACGGGAATGTCGGCGCCGCGGCCCGCGCAGCGAAGAACTTCGGAGCGGACCGGATGGTGCTCGTCGCCCCTCGGGCGAAAGTCGGGCCCGAGGCACGGCGTCGCGCGATGGGCGGGCTGGCCCTTCTTACGTCGGCCGTCCGGGCCTCCGATCTCGCCGCCGGCGTGGCGGGCGCCGACCTGGTCGTCGGAACGACCGACCTCTCGACCGGCCGATCGACCGCTTATCTCCGCCGTTCGGTGAGCCCCGAACGACTCGGCGAGATCGCCCGGGCGCTCGAGGGCCGCCTCGCGGTCGTCTTCGGACCCGAGGACAACGGGCTCTCCCGGGAGGAGCTCGCGCGGTGCGATCTGCTCGTCCACATCCCCGCCCGGCGGGAGTTCCCGACCCTCAACGTCTCCCACGCGGTCGCCGTCGTCCTCTACGCCCTGCATCGATCCCGCGGTCCCACCGACCCCGACACCACGCCCGCGCCCGAACAGATCGAGGTGAACGGGACCGAGAAGGAGCTGTTCCTGGAGCGGCTGGATGAACTGGTCGCCCGCACCCGCTACCCCCCGCACAAACGACGGGGTTTAATCCTCCTGTTTCGTCGCGTCTTCGGCCGGTCGACGCCCTCCGAGGCGGAGTACCGGATGATGCTGGGACTCCTGAAGAGTCTCCGCACCACGTTGGACCGGGGAATACCGAATGGCAAGCGACGAAGGTGATTGGCTGCGCGTCCGCGGCATCGGCCGCGAGCGGTTTGCGGGCTACCTTTCCGCCTACCTCGAAAACCTCGGGTACTCCGTGGTCAAGGAGGAGGGGACCGACGCTCCGGTCAGCCACCTCCGCGGGCATCTCGAGCGGATGAACCCCGCGGTTCCCCCGGGCGCGAGCTCCCTCGCCTTCCGATTGTATCCCACGAGCGGCGGAGCCGCGGTGATCTGGGAGAGCCCCCTCGAGATCCCCGCGGACCAAATGGCTCGGATGGACCGACTGGTGCGCGAGCTCACGAGCCATCTGGAACGGGCGATCGCGACCGAGAGCCACGCGACCGCGAAGGTCGTTCGCCCGACCGAGCCGCGGCTCCCGTGGGCACCGACCAAGAGCCCGTCCGCGGGCTCCGTCGGTCCGGTCTCCTCGCAGGGTGTATAACCTCGAACCGAGAACTATATCCTCACCGACGCCGGTCTCCGGTTCCCTCCGGGAGGAGTCTCGATGGGATTCGCTCGTCCGATCCGTTCGCGCCGCGGGGGCGCGTTGCTCGACGCGGTGCTCGCGCTCGGGTTCATCCTGGTCGGCAGCTTCGCGCTGTATCACCTCGGGCTGACCTTCTCCGAGATCGTGCGCGGCGCGAGCGCCTTCTTCGGGCTGTAACGCGGCCTCCCGTCAGCCGGGCCGACAAATCTTCGGCCGGTTCCCTCTCAATTCGGCAGGCTTATAAACGGGGCCTGGGTCCCCCGCCCCGCCCTCGATGTCGACCTCGTCGTATCGCTACATGTCCCGTTCGTTCCGCCAGACGATGGGTCCCGAAGGGGCCGCCGTCCGGCACGAGCGGCTCCTGACCTGGCGGCGGGAGCAGACGGTCACTCGCCTGGAGTACCCGACCCGGCTCGACCGGGCGCGGGCGGTCGGGTTCCGAGCGAAGGGCGGCTACTTCATCGTGCGCGTCCGCGTGCGCAGGGGCGGCCAGAACAAGCGGGCGATCATCGCGGGTCGCCGACCGAAGCACAAGGGGATTCTTCAGATGACCCTCGCGAAGAGCCTCCGGCGCATCGCCGAGGAGCGCGCGCAAAAGCACTACCCGAACCTCGAGGTCCTCAACTCCTACTGGGTCGGCGAGGACGGCAAGCAAAAGTTCTTCGAAGTGATCCTAGTCGACCCCGTCCACCCCGAGATCGTGAGCGATCCGAAGATCGCTTGGATCTCCGCGCCGTCGCAGAAGGGGCGCGTGTTCCGGGGACTCACGAGCGCGGGGATCGAGGGCCGTGGGCTGCGCTGGAGCGGCAAGGGCGCGGAGCGGATGCGTCCGTCCCGGCGCCGCAACCGCCGCGCGACCCGCCGCACGCAGATGAAGGTCATCCCGTAGGTCGCGCCGGACCGTCGGGTTCGGTACTGCCGACGACCTGCTCGATCGGAATCCCGAACCGGTCCGCGTTCCGCCGCGCCCATCCGTAGAGCCCCTCCACGTGGGCGAGCTCGCCCCGGAGAATGTGCGCCAGCCGACGCCGATAGTCGAGGTCAAGCTCCACGCGCTCGGCCGTCAGAAATTCGCGGAACCGTCGCGCAAAGGTGCCGCCCGCAGTGTCCCAGTCGGTGAGCACGATCACGCGTCGACTCTCCTCGACGAGCGATTGAGCGGTCGCCGACAGACTGCGGCCCCGATGCACGACCACGACCGCGGCGGACCAACCGAGGCGCCGGATGGCGCGTCGGTCCCGCTCCCCTTCGACGACCACCGTCGTCCCAGGGACCTTCGCCTCGGCGAGGAACTTCTGCCAGAGCTCGACAAATTCATCGAACGCCACCGCCGGGTCCCGTTCGCGTCGCATCGGTTCTACCGGTCGATCGGACGCTCCGGACCCCGATCGACGTTCGCCGACACCGCTGACCTAGTATAGTCCTAGCACCGTTCGCGCTCTCCCGGCGATGCCCGACCAATTCACCCTGCTTCTCGAGTGGCGACGCAACGAGGCCGCCGGCCGTGGACTCGCGAAGCTGCCCCCCGATTTCTACGGTGCAACGAGCACGTATCTCGCGGAGCTGCGGCGCTCCTACGAGTCCGACCTGCGGGAGAATCCGTCGAGCCGCAAGGGCGAGATCTCTCGACAGACCTTCCAGCGAGCGGGCCAGGTCGCGCGCGACATCCTCGAGGGGCGCATCCAAAAGGTGCTCTCGCTCGCGTTCCAGGCGAGCATCGGAGGGGCCCGCGAACTGCCGAATGCCCTCTCCGAAGAGCGACGGGTGTTCGACGATCTGCTCGGCACGCTGCTCGAGTTCCGCGGAAACTCCGCCCCGTTCCTCGAACCGATGGCGCCCGCCGTTCCCTCCGCGCCCGCCGCCTCGAAACCGGCCCCGCCTCCCCCGGCGGCCGCCCCTCCTCGGCCGGCCCCCCCGGCCGTCGGAGGGCCGACGACCCCCCTCGCGTACGTTCGGATTCTCTCGGACGGTCACACCGTGGAGGTCGGCGCCGACACGATCGACCTGCGGGCCGACGACGTCGTCTCTCTTCCGCCCGCGACGGCGAAGTTGCTGATCGAAACGAAGGTCGCGGAGCCGGTCTCAGTGCACCGGCCGGCCGGCGCGTAGCCCGTTAGGGCGGCCCCGGTGCGGGGACGGCGAGCTCGAGCACCCGGAACCGCTCGAACCCGAACAAGAGATTCTTCGACGCTAGACGGAGGCGAACCTCCTCTTCGCTGGATTTCGCCTCGCGCACGGCTCGGGCGAACAGTTCAGGATATCCCCACGCGCCGAGCGCCTCCGCCTGCGATCCGAACGAGCTCTCCTGCCAACCCGCGGTGCGGGCGGCGGCGCGGATGCGATCGAAGTTGACGAATACCGAGAGGTCGGTCTCGCCCGGGGCGGAGAGCGGGTCGTCGACGGAGAGGTGCTGACGGATCGCCTCGAGCGTGCCGCGGGGGTGTGCGGATCGCAGCTCGGCCTCTCCCATTCCATAATCGAGGATCAGGAATCTGCCGTGGGTCAGGTGGTCGGCGACCTCCCGAACGATCGCCTCCGCGGCGCTCGAGAACTCTACGATCGTTCCGGGCTCGCTCCCTGGAAGTAACGGAGGGGCGGGTACGGGTTCCCGGATCGGCACCGTGGCCGCCGACAGTCGATCGCTTTCGAGGCGTACTCCGAGCTCTTCCCAGGCGTCTCCGGTCCACCGGAGCCGTCGAGCCGGGAGCGCGTCCATCACTTCGTTCGCGATCACTGCTCCCCCGAACGGCCCCTCGGCGGCCACCGACGGGCTACGTCGAACCGAGATACGATTCGCGTCGCCCGCCGCGGTCGCCCGCGCGAGCGCCGCGCGCCCCAACGGCTCGGAGCGTTCGACGAGGACATACTCGCAGTCGATCCCGGACCGGGCGAGAGCGGAGATGACGACCTCGGCGAGGCGTCCGTCCCCGGGCCCGATCTCGAGCACCCGGGGCCGCGGGCCCGCCGGGAG
>JBAUAJ010000122.1:0-3021 GCA_049675585.1 Thermoplasmata archaeon | reverse complement strand
CCAAACACTTCCTTCACCAAAACCGTGCCGTCGGCAAACTTGCCACTCTCGCGGTAGAACTTAGCGGCACCACGAGAGGCGTAGGTAACGTGCATCTGCTCCCCGTTTGGATCGAGGAGCACGTCGTATGCTCCGAGCAACTGGTAAAGATCGCGAACATCCGCTGGCTTGCGAATGTTGCCCGTCTTGTCGACTAAATCAAAGCCATTTCGTGTAGCCGGTGTCTGCGTGTTGAGGGGCTTGAGAGCCATGAGCAACACAAGGGCAACGATCGCTGATGAAGCGCGAACAAACATTTCGTTTTCCTCCTACTGAAACGATCAAATCGGTGAGACCAGATCGAGCGGCAATCACGGAAGCAGGTGCTCTTCCGTACCACTCAGACTCAGAAGCATGGATGAATCACTAGAGCGTTCGAATTGCTCTCTGTGGGCGCACTCGACGACGTCGCATCACCAACTCCTCGTGATAGTGATCCATCCACACAGCACAAGAGAGCAATTGATGTTCCAAACCCTCGGCGCTCTATAAATACAGCTCCAAGCGGCTCAAGCACGGCGATCCGGCTCTCGGTCACCGTTGGTGAAATTCGCACAAAGCGGACTTCAGCGATCTGCCAGCAGAGCTGTCACTTTCAGTTGCACAGGCCCAATGCGTCGCTAGTGCGTCACAAAGATGCGCAAAAGTCGCTATTGCGACATCTGGCGGGTGCGTCTTCATTGGTTTGATAGCGGCAGAGATCGCTTCGAGGCGCCACTGGGGCTATTCGGCACGAAGGATCGAAATGTAACGGCTTCGAACATGTCCTGCACGTGCATCAGCCTTGCATAGATTTGACAAGGTCTGCCGCAGAAGCTCCTTCGAGCGAGAGGCCGTACCCCACCTCATGGACAATGCGCTCCTTCAGCGGTTGGATAAAATGCATGCGCGTATTGCGCCGTGTAATCTCCGGCTTCTGCAAATAGAGCCTGGCCAACTCCCGGCTTCGTTCGCGAGCCTGACCGTTGGGGACCACCTCTGCGACTACCCCCCATTCGTGCGCCGTGCGTGCACTGATCGGCTGGGGATTCAACAGGAACGCCTCTGCTCTTCCTGCTCCCGCCCGGTAACTCCAGGTCGTGAAGATGCCGTCGCCGGGGACGATCCCACCAGCAAAATGTGGCACATCGTTAAATTGCGCGCCTTCTCCGGCAACTATCACATCAGCAAGAAGCGCGTACTCCGAATGCACATAAGCACGCCCTTCGACGGCCGCGATAACCGGCACACGAATGTTTGCCAGGTTTTCGAGGATTTGCACGCCCTCGTCGTGGGTCTGACTCCACACTCCCGGATCCGCTACGTTCCCGAAAGTAGAAAAGTCGACACTCGGGATGAAATCTCCTCCCGCCCCTGTGAGAATTACGATCTTATTCGCTCGGTCCTGCGCGATGCGGTAAAAGGCGTCCACGAATTGTGTGTGATCTTGAGCGGTGAAGTTAAGAGGGCCACCGTTTGTGTGAAACTCGACGGTCAAGATGCCATCGGCATCACGTGTCATATTGATGCTGCGGTAAGCTGACATGTATTTCAATTCATCTGCTGGCATTGCACTCTCCCAATGATGTTGGTAATGAACCGACCGAGGTTTAGCTTGCATGCCGGCTGTTTCCCTGGGTGCACGTCACATGCCAAAACCGCAGTCGCGCCGACTCTTCGCCACGTTAGCCTAGCGGCGCAGAAAAGAGCCGCACAACGCTGCGCCTTACTGGTGAAAGTGTCGGTCTTGGGACAATGTGTCGCTACGGCGACACTCTGGGTAGTCGTCGAGTGGCGCGTGCGACTCTCTCCTAGTGCGCGCAATCAGCGCCGCCTGGCATCGTGCCCGGCACTGAACTCTGATCACTTTCGCCATTCACAATCGCTTTAGCTGAGTCATTCCGATTGACAATCGAGCTTTCAATCCTCATGGTGGAGAGCCGCAATCGTGCTCGATACAAACGAGCCTTGACAGACGCCTCAGAGATATTCAAGGCTCGGCCAATTTCCTTGACCGATGCTTCCTGCGTCAACCGTAGATGGATTGGCTCTCTTAAGTTTGGACTAAGAGTGCCGATTGCGCGCATCACCATGAGCTGTCGCTGACGCGTATCGCAGATCTCTTCCGGATTCGGGCGTGGATCCTCGATCGCACGCTTAATGGTTTCACCCTCATCATTTGGACAAGGGTCGAAGAGAGTCTCTGGACGCGAACGCTTTCTGCGAAGGAGCGTTAGAGCGCAGTTGATAGCGACTCGTGTCATCCATGAATACACGCTTGACCTACCCTCGAACGTATAGAACGCCTGATGTACCCGCAAGAATGTTTCTTGCAGCGCGTCCTCGGCATCATCTGGATTCTTGGTAATACGAAGGATCGTCCTGTATAGACGTGAAGAGTAGACAGCATGTAGTTCGGTGAGTGATGGGCTCCATTCTGCCCGATTTGCGCCGCCCGACACCACGTTGTGCGTACCTGATCCCGCCATCACCGGGAGGCCGGAAGCAGGTGGGATACGTATAGCTTCCGACCCATTCATGATTCATCTCCCTCATATTCGTCAACGAGCGGTCTGGCCCCCTATACGGGATGTGATGCTTCAGATCTGTGCGACCCCGCCATCGACGAAGAGTTCGATACCCGAAATGTAACTGGCGTCGTCAGATGCGAGAAATGCGACGACCTTCGCGATTTCGTCTGGATCGCCGAGGCGGCCGAGCGGTACGTTTTTGGCCAGGTCTTCTTTCATCTTTGCGAGCGCTTCACCCTGAAGCCAACTGTCGAAAATCGGAGTATCGATGTGACCAGGACTGATCGCATTCACTCGAATGCGGCGTTCGCGCAGGTCATTTGTCCATGTACGAGCGAAGGATCGTACCGCGCACTTGGTTGCGCTATAAACGCTCATCCCCGAAAAGCCCTTGATTGTAGCGATCGACGCGTTCAGGACAATTGATCCACCGTCCTTCATGAGGGATAGCCCTTTCTGAACTGTGAAGAAA
>JBAUAJ010000121.1:0-1786 GCA_049675585.1 Thermoplasmata archaeon | reverse complement strand
GAGTAGACCCCATTGAAGTAGACGAGGGAGTGCTCGCCCGTCTCGTCAAGCTCCGTCACGTAGGGTTGGACGAGTTGTTCTCCGGCAGAGAGCGCTCGGCGGTAGCTCTCCTCGGCCTTCGCGTACTCCCCCGCCCGAACGTGGAAGGTGGACTCGGCTCCCGCGGAGACGGCCGGTTTCACGACGAGATCCGACCACCCTCTCCGGGCCGCGAGCGCCTGGAGCGTCTCTCCTGCCCTGCCGGTTTCCGTCGGGACGACGGGGATCCCGTCCAACCCCATCCGTGAGAGGTAGGACTTGTGGCTGTTCCAACGCAAGGTCCCTATCGGGTTCCAAAGTGGAAGGAGTGTGGCAAGACCCTCAGCCCATGCAAGGTAGGCCTCCCGGTGCCGGTGGTAGTCCCACGTGGAGCGGACCACGACGGCACCGAGGGAGTTCCACTCGACCCCCGGGTCATCCCACACACACACTCGACTCCGAACGCCCTGTCCCTCTAGGGCGGGGAGTAGGAGACGGTCATCCTCTGCGAGCGCAGGGAGCGCGGAGCAGGTTACGAGCCCGACCTCTAACGACAACCGATTTCCCCCGTCGGTGCGGCGGCTCCCGTTCGCGCCTGGGGAGCAATCCATCCCCCGCGCTCGCGCGACAGAGCTCGTGGATTCAACTTCGCTTGCCCGCGACTCGCCGGTTCTTTTTCCGTTTCGGACGGAGCTCGCTCGCGGTCGGACGTCGGAAGATCTCCACCCAGTTCCCGTCCGGATCGGTCACGTACGCGGTCCACCCCTCGGTGAACTGGGGGGTGATCTTCGTGGGCTTCGCCCCACCAGCGAGGAGACGTCGGTACATCCGCTCGAGGTGGGCGCGGGGCACGTGGCCTAAGAAGAAGCCGAGGTGGTCGAGCGCGTCGCCCGACTCGAACGGGGTCGCCCACTTGGATCCCCTCGGATACCAGTTGAGCTCGATCCCTCCGCGGCTCTTGGGGTCACGGAGCGTGACCCAGAGCCCTGCGCCCCACTCCCGCCCGTCCCCTCGGCCCTCGACCTTGAGCCCCATCACGCGCGGGTAGAACGGACCGACCGCTCCAGATTCCGGACGCGGAGTCCGGCGTAGTACAGCGACACGACACAGGCGAGGGTCTGCTCGACTTAACGGTCGCCGGGAGGATGACACTCCGACGAGCTCGCCTCGGGGGCAGTTCGGCCCGCAGGTCGGGGACCGCGGCCGCCGGGTGGGGACGGTCGACGGTCCTCTCGAAGGGGGTTGTAGTTTTTTAGCATAAGGAGGGGGGATTGAACGACAAAGATACCGCACCCTTAGTCGATTTAACGACACCTAGAACCCCCGCAGAGTCTCTAGGTGTAAACTGGAGGCCCGACGAGGACCCGGGGGGAACGAGCGGTCGGGCAAAACCGGCACTTGGGGTTTTGGATAGCAGCGGTTCCTACGGAGTAGGCGCGCTGACCCCCCGACTGTCCTTCCCAGACTACTTCCACATCCTGCGAACGGGGTGAGCTTGAATGGCGTCATCTACGAAGGATGCTCATGTCTCGCCCGTGCCGGCGCCTTCAGTCAGCGTGATCCTGATTCTCATTGGTGCGATCTTCTTCTTCCTCGGATTCGTTACTTTCGCAGGATCGTGTGGAGGCGGCACCTCGGCCGCGATGTACGGGCTGGCGACGCTGTTGATCGGATTCTCGGCTGTCTTTCTAGGTTCGCCGCGGTTATTCTTCGCCTTTTCAGGGCTGGGATTCGTTCTGCTGGCTTACGGTTTCATACTCTACACTGC
>JBAUAJ010000120.1:0-1603 GCA_049675585.1 Thermoplasmata archaeon | reverse complement strand
GAGTAGATACATGGATTTATAAGATGCTTTCGAGAGTGCCCGGCAGCCCTGCGTCGAGAGTCCCTTGCAGTGCGAAAAAGGGGAATGAATCTTCCCAGGGCTGGCGGAGTAAAGGTCCACGATTTGTTAAAGTGTTTATTATGAGTCAGTTGTAAGGAGGAGGCTTGGCTGACAACCTGCACCTGTACTAATGGCCAGGGACGGTGCCCCGCAGCAACGCGTCCCGGTGGTGGAGACCCCGATGGGACTGGAACGGATTGTGCAAAGCTTCCTGCGGTACGTCGCCTTCTCTGCTTTGTGTTTCGCCATAAGTCCCCCCGCCAAAGCGCAAACGGTAGAAATGTCCGGCAGCTATGAGTGCACACAGGCAATGGTCGCCGGGAAAGTCATTGCTTGCACCGCGGCGCCGCTGATCCTTAAAGATGATGGGCATTTCGAACTGCGAGGATGGGAAGGCAGCTACCTGGTGGACGGCGAGTGGGTGGAGCTTTCCGATTCGTTGACCAAGGCGCGCGCGAAAATCGCTCCAGGCCACAAGATCGTCCTGCGGTATTTCGGCAAGCATGGCTGGGAAGAGATGACCTACGAGCGGCGCGTAGCGGAGATGGGCAAGATCACGCTAAGTTGATCTGGCGGCTGCGAGGAGTTCTTCGGCTTGAAGCGGGCATTCGGGTGCATCAAAGCGTTTGTAGTAAGCGAAGACTTCGGTTTGCTGAGCCAGGCTTCGCACCCTGCGCGCGATGGCTTTTCGATCGTTCGCTGAATATCCTTTCTTTCGCAAACGCAAATAACAATAATCGGCGGTTTGCTTGTTGGGCGTGACTAGGTCATCGCTTTCAGCGAGGCAGAGCGCGACATTTTGCTTGGTCAGGGCGTCGAACACATCCTCGACAAACCTCGATGGGTTCCGAAATTCTATCGAGCAACGAATTTTCGCCAGCAGTTCTGCAAGAAAGTCGTGCAAGAGTTTCAGATCAAATTTCAGATCGGGCGGCAGTTGAAACAGAACTGGGCCAAGTTTGTTTGCTTCTTGCAGAGGTCTTAGAAAGGCGATGAATTTTGCGGTCGAGTCGGCTACGTTTTTGAGGCGCATGATGTGCGTGATGCTTTGGTGTGCCTTCACGGCGAATTTGAAATCAGGAGGAGTCGCGGCAATCCAATTACCGAGCAACTTTTCGGTGGGGAAGCTTCGAAACGTATAGTTCACTTCTACCGAATTAAGGCGGCTTGCGTAGAAGCCGAGAAATTTGGCCGAGCTTAATTTAGCCGGATAGAAATCCGGTTTCCATTTCGCGTAAGCCCAGCCCGAAACCCCGCAAAAAGCTCTTCCCATATTTAAAAACTACTCCGTCGATCGCTAGTGAGCTTCTGGCTGCCAGCCCCGGCCGCGGAGGACTTTGCCCGCCGTCGCGCCGGTGAGTTTGCCGTGGTCGTATTCGATTTGGCCGTTGACGATAGTGTACTCGATCCCTTCGGAGAGTTGCGCAGGGCTTACGAAGGTGGCTTTATCGATGATGGTGGCCGGGTCGAAGATGGTGACGTCGGCGAAATAGCCGGGTTTCAGGATGCCTCGGTTTTGGAGATGCTCGCGCTGGGCGGGCAG
>JBAUAJ010000119.1:0-1691 GCA_049675585.1 Thermoplasmata archaeon | reverse complement strand
GCGAAGAAGTGAAGTGCGTCCGGTGCGACGCTCATCTGGGGCACGTGTTCGACGACGGGCCGAAGCCGACCGGCTTGCGTTACTGCATGAACTCCGCGGCCCTCAATTTTGAACCGAAAGCGAAAGGCTGATCGTCATGAAAAAACTTGTTCTTCCCATGATTCTTGGCGCTGCGCTCGCCTGCGGAGGCGGAAAGCTCCCGTCTCCTGCAACGGACGTGAAGGCCACCACTCCGACCGCGACCGCTGTCTTTGCCGGAGGCTGTTTCTGGGGCGTGGAAGGAGTTTTCGAGCGCTTGAAAGGCGTCTCCAATGCCGTCTCCGGATTCGCCGGCGGCAAGAAATCCACCGCCCATTACGACATGGTGAGCGAAGGCAACACAGGCCACGCCGAATCGGTAAAGGTCACCTACGATCCCTCGCAGATTTCCTACGGCCAGTTGCTGCAAGTCTTCTTTTCCGTCGCCCACGACCCGACGGAGTTGAACCGCCAGGGTCCCGACGAAGGCACGCAATACCGCTCTGCGATTTTCTACTCCGATGAAGATCAAAAGCGCGTCGCCGAGGCGTATATCCAGCAGCTCACCGAGGCCAAGGTTTTCCGCCACAAAATCGTGACGCAGCTCACTCCGCTCGAAGGCTTCTACCCCGCCGAGGCGTATCATCAACACTTCCTCCAGCGGAATCCGAACTATCCGTATATCGTCTACAACGATATGCCGAAGATCAGGGAGCTTGAAAAGCAGTTCCCCGAGCTGGTCGCGAAGAAGTAGTGGCGGACGATCCGCAGCAGGACCCTCGTACCTATTTCGCTGCGGAGCGGAATCTGCTGGCATGGATCCGCACGGGGCTCGCGATGATGGGCTTCGGATTCGTGGTCGCGCGCTTCGGATTGTTCCTCCGCGAGTTCCAAACCCTCCGGCCGGATTCCGGTCCCCAACCGGTCTACGGATCGCAATGGTTTGGAATCGCGCTCGTTCTGATGGGCGTGCTGGTTAATATCGTCGCGCCCGTGCAGCATGTCCGTCTCGTCCGCCGCTTGCGACAAGGCGCCTGGCAGCCCGGCTTCTCGCGGCCCGGCGTGATCTCCGCCATTATCCTCGCCTGCATCGGATTAGCGGTCGCTTTATTTCTGCTCCGGACGCGCTGAATGTTATAATTTTTTTGAGAGCGCGGGAGTAACTCAGTGGTAGAGTCACAGCCTTCCAAGCTGTTGGTCGCGGGTCCGATTCCCGTCTCCCGCTCCATTTCTTAACCGCCAGTCGTTGTATCCCCGATGGTAGACTCGTCAGACAAGGAGCCTTGTCTCAATGGATACAAAATCCGCTGCGAAAGAGCGTTTCGATTCCTCCCGCGACAGCCTGATCGACCTCAGCCATCGTATCCATGCCTACCCGGAGCTGGGCTTTGAGGAGGAGAAATCGTCAACGTGGCTCTGTGAGTGGCTCGCCGACGCAGGTTTTGCCGTCACCAAGGGCATCTGCGATCTTCCCACGGCGTTCGTCGCCAAAATCGGATCGGGTCCGTTGCACATCGGCATCTGTGCCGAATACGATTCGCTGCCCGGCATCGGTCACGCCTGCGGGCACAATATTATCGCTGCGTCAGCCGTTGGGGCGGCGCTGGCCGCGGCCAAAGTAGCCGACGAGGTGGGGCTCACCGTCAGCGTCATCGGCACGCCCGCTGAAGAGG
>JBAUAJ010000118.1:0-2315 GCA_049675585.1 Thermoplasmata archaeon | reverse complement strand
AGCTGATACTGGTCGGCTTATTTCTTTCAAAGTACGATTTGCTTGGGCTACGGAAACTTGGCTTTGAGAGCTTCATCGAGGCATTCAACGTTATCGGATACGCTCTCGGATCAAAACCCGCGTCTATAAAAAATTACCGCGATGAGTTTGACCCTTTGTTTCCGAATCGACGCAAAGGCTGGCATAAGCGCCAGACACGCGACTACTGCTTAAAAGTGTTTGAGGAATACAAAGGCCTGGATATTGAATCGTTCAGCGGTTTGATCAAATCCTTCGTCGGATACGACGAAAATGCTTGGAGCGAAGTCAAGGTTGAAGAAGAACGGGACGAAAGCGAGACGCAATTCGCGAAAAGGCTAATCACGAGTTTGGCTGCGGAACAGTATTTTGAGTCCATACATCACACGCTCGACGTATTCGAAGGCTATGCCTTGGAAAACACCACACGCCTTGGGTGTGGGTACGACTTCCGCTTGCGGAAGCAGACACGCAAGGAATTTCTAGCGGTTGAGGTGAAGGGGCTGAAAGACCGGACTGGGAATCTATCGATGACGCCCAAGGAACACGAGCTTGCTGCGGCCATGAAAGAGCGTTTCTTTCTTTTTGTCGTAAAGAATTTTCGGGAGTCGCCGACCCATGAGATTTTCCAGGATCCGCTGTCGAGCAAGCTCCGATTCGTAAAACGAGAAGCGGTGACAGTTAGTATCTCATGGCTGGCCAGAATGTAGCTTTAGGAAATACGCGGAAGGGACGGTCCGATCCGTCGGGAAACGAGGAAAAATGAAACGAAAGCGTTCAAGCAAATTAATTAGTTCGGTCGTTCAAGCACGCGCTGGTCTGATCCCGGAGTCAGATTGGACAGCGGCCGAAGTTCGCGAGCGTAAGAACCGTACAGAACGTATCAATCGGACGATTAGATCCTACGCAGGCTTTCGACGAAGAGTTCGGACGCCGCCGCGATACAAGAGATACTCGCTGATTTGCGGCACTACTGCGACTGTCAAGGTCTAGCCTTCGAAGAACTCGATAGGGTGGCGACTGAAACCTACGAACACGAAGCCCACCAGAGTTGCATGTTGAGTTCCTTAGTGCGCTAAGAAGATAAAAGAACCGAGTGGTCGCCTGGCGCAGCCACGCCCTTCCAAGGGAAACTACGACTATACAAATCCCGTGCGGTACACTCTCCGGGCGCTGCAATGTCATCTGATTGGGAGGTTTTCGCGTCCATCTTGGTCAGGGACCTAGGGAAGAAACTGGGTATGGGCGTCGACCTGTCAAAACACGAGGTTAAGTCTGCGTTTAACGAGGGAAGTTACGAGTATCAATATCACAAGAACACCGGCAAGCAAAAGTTGCTGGGAGACATGAAAGTGGGGCACCTCTTTTTCGATCACAGCAACAATTTGAGAAATGTCGATCTTAGATACCTGCACGGCAGCGAGTTGAAGAGATTCTTTGGCAAATGGCTAGATGAGTATCCCGACCCATATCCTCAGCGATACCGTAAGAACATCCCCTTTCAGTGGGTTAAGAAGAACGGAATGCTTCTCATGACTCTTACGGATGGGGAAGTCACATATCCTGAAATAGCCCACAAACCAGAATCGGCTTAGTCGGTGCACGAGTTCCAGGATGAGTTTAAGCTAAGCAGCCAATAGCTATCAAAACCGTCTCACCAAACTACTGGAATCGCTGCAAGCCCCTCTACCCTCACCACTTTCTTGTCTCACGTTCGAATGATAAAACTACAGTACTATACCTTGACAGTAATCTAACCCCATGCTACCATGCCCTGTGATTCGCTCGCTCCAGCCCGCCCCGGCCTCCTCTCATCACTGTTTCGCTCTGCCTTTCGCCGGTATGTTCCTCAAACCTCCCGCGAGCCTCTCCGTTTCTGGCCCGTTACCATTTAATAAAATTTATCTCCCGCTAAATTCTTTGGTTGCAACACTTCCGCAAGTATTCATTCCAAATAACTTAAAATCCTTTATTTGCAACGCTTACAAGAAATCCGGGGGGAGGGTCCGATTACGATTAACCGATTCCCGCTCTTCCGTTGCCATTCCAGTTACCCCAGCTCCCATGACGCACGATCACCCGCAAATCCTTTTCTCTCATCCATTTCCGCACACTTTTCGTCGCAACGGGCGTGGGTATCCCGCCCTGCGCTCCTGTCCCTTCCTCTCCCTTACTCGGCAGAATACATGCGCACATATCCCTGCCGCGGCGCGTCACATCCAATTAAAATGGAACTTGCCAATCTCCTCGGCCAGGGACAACGATCTGAGCACAACTCCCAACGAAATAAAAAACTC
>JBAUAJ010000117.1:0-1991 GCA_049675585.1 Thermoplasmata archaeon | reverse complement strand
TCGCGCCGTAAAGCACGCGCTTCCGGATATGCAGCTCCTCGCTGGAAACGTGGCCACCGCGGAAGGCACGCGCGACTTGATTTCGCTCGGCGTGGACGGACTCAAGATCGGCATCGGCCCCGGCTCGATCTGTACCACCCGCATCGTCACCGGAGCCGGAGTGCCGCAGATCACAGCCGTTTCCGAATGCGCGCGCGCGGCCGCCGGCAGCGGCGTTCCGGTGATCGCCGATGGCGGCATCAAATTCTCGGGCGATATCACGAAGGCGATCGCCGCCGGCGCATCCGCGGTAATGATCGGCGGCCTTTTCGCCGGCACAGAGGAATCCCCCGGCGAAACGATTTTGTATCAGGGCCGCACGTTCAAATCCTATCGCGGCATGGGCTCGCTCGGCGCGATGGAGGCCGGCTCGGCCGACCGCTACGCCCAGGAAACCGCCGAGCGCGGCAAGTCCGTCCCCGAAGGCATCGAAGGTCAGGTCCCGTACAAGGGACCGCTCGCCGGACTCGTCGAGCAGCTTGTCGGCGGGCTGCGCAGCGGCATGGGCTACTGCGGCGCGCAAAATCTGAAGGAATTGCAGGAGCACAGCAAATTTATTCGCATATCCTCCGCCGGTCTGCGCGAAAGCCACGTCCACGACGTGATCATCACCCGCGAAGCCCCGAACTACAGGCTCGAGTAATGCGCCTCCACATGGCCGGGGAATTTTAGAGTGAGTTGGCTGAAGACGTGGTGGCCGGCGCTGGTGTGGGCCGTCGTAATTTCAGGATTTTCGACCGGCGTGTTCACCTCGGATCACACCAGCCGGATCATCATTCCGATTTTGCACTGGCTGCTGCCCCACGCGCGAAATAGCACCCTCTACAGAATTCACCACATCATTCGCAAATGCGCGCACTTCACCGAATATTTTATTTTGAGCCTGCTGATTCTTCGCGGAATTCGCGCGGGCCGGCCGGACTCGCGCTTCGCCTGGGCGCTCGCGGCCATCGCCATCGTCGCTTGCTATGCCTCGCTCGATGAGCTGCACCAGTATTTCGTGCCCGGGCGCACTGCCGCCGTCGGCGACGTTCTGATTGATACCAGTGGCGGGATCGCGGCACAGGCTGTCGCCGCGCTTCTGATGCTGTGGGGCCACGTGCGGCAAAAGCGAAACGAATTACCGGGCGCTCAAACCGGAGCCTGAAAAGCCCTTCGCGCGCGCTCAGGGCAAAAAAAAGTCCCAGGCGATGCCTGGGACTTTTGAAGTTTCCGGCTGAAACGACGGCTCAACCAAAGGCCGCGCGCCGCAGCGAAAAATTATTTTGCGGCGACGGCTTCCTTCTCTTCTTTTTCTTCCGGAGCTTCCTTGTCCGCGCCCTTCCGCGGCTTCCTGTCTTTTTTCTTCAGCTCCGAGCCGATGAATTCCAGAATCGCAAGCTCCGCGCCGTCTCCGATGCGCCATCCGGTGCGGATAATCCGCGTGTAGCCTCCGGGACGATCGGCAAAGCGCGGCGCGAGATCCGAGAACAGCTTCTTCGTCGCTTCCGGCGTCATCAGGAACGAAGCAGCCTGACGGCGAGCGTGGAGCGAATCCCGCTTGCCGAGCGTGATCATCCTCTCGGCGATCGGACGAGCCACTTTCGCGCGCAGGATCGTAGTGTGGATGCGCTCCTTCTCGATGAGATTCGTGACGAGATTGCGGATCACCGCCCGGCGATGCGCCGGCTGCTTCCCGAGTTTTGAGCCTGATCTAAGGTGTCTCATGGTTCAGTCGCGGCTAGATCGCCGAGGCATCCCCTTCCGGTGGCGGAGGCGCGGTCTGACTTGGAAGCGGCGGCCAGATCACGCGGCCGTGATCGTCGAACTTCATTCCGAGGCTCAGGCCCATCTTGTGCAGGATGTCCTTGATCTCGTTGAGCGACTTGCGGCCGAAGTTCTTGGTCTTGAGCATTTCGGATTCGGTCTTCTGCACCAGCTCGCGCAGGTTCTGAATGTTGGCGTTCTTCAAG
>JBAUAJ010000116.1:0-3291 GCA_049675585.1 Thermoplasmata archaeon | reverse complement strand
GACGGGGAGGAGGCGGACGACGGCGGGGCTCGCGCCGGACCGAAGGCGGTCCACCTAGCGCCTCCGGACGCCCCCGGGTGGCGGGGACGCACGACGCGAGCGGTCCTCGGGGTCATCGCGCGGTGGGAACGGTCCGGCGTCAAGGTCGCCGCCGCCGAGATGGTCGCCGCCGGCATCCCCAAGACGAAAGCGGTTCGCTGGGCGAAGGTCCTTCTGGTCGACGGCGGCGCGGAGAAGGTCCGAACGTCCCACACCCTCGACATTTTTGGGAAGGATACTCCCGACGACTTTCTCGCGGCGGTCGTCCCGCGGGCCGCCATCGAGGTCCAGGGGGAAACCGATGCCCCCGTCACCACCGACATCCACCGACTGATCCGGCTCCCGAATTCGCGCCACGGCGGCACTGGGCTCCGCGTCGTTCCGCTCTCCCGAGAAGCGATCGCCGGCTTCGACCCGTTCCGAGACGCCCTCGTGCCCGCGCCGGACCGCGGGTCGACGGCGATCACCTATCTCGCCGAAGTCAACTATCCGTTCCAGCCCGAACCGGTCCGGGGCCACCCGGACGGGACGGACGAGCTCCCTACGCCGGTGGCGACGTTCCTGGTGCTGCGGGGGGAGGCGTTGCTTCGGCCTTCACCGGGATGACGAGCCGGCCGATCCGTTCGATCGACGCTTCGATCTTGTCGCCGACCTTCAGGCGTCGTGTCTCCTTGCCGAACTCGAACCCCGGCGTCCCGCCGAGGCTCCCGAGCGACAGCACATCCCCCGGCTCGAACGTGATCCCTTCGGAGAAATGGTGGATGATCTCGGGGATGCGGAAGATGTAATCGGTCGTGTCGCCCGATTGGCGGACCTGGTCGCCGACCTTGAGCTCCATCTTGAGCGGGTACGGGGAGCCGACCTCCTCTTTCGGCACGACCCACGGGCCGATCGCCATCGTCGCGTCGAACCCCTTCCCCATCACCCAGTCGACCGCCCCGTCGGTCGGATACTGCAGATCGCGATACCCCATGTCGAGGGCGATCGTGTACCCCGCCACGTGCTCCATCGCCCGTTCCACGGGGATGTGCTTGCCGCGCTGCCCGATGACGACGGCGAGCTCTAGCTCGACGTCCGGGAACGTCGCGACCGAGCTCAGGACAAGGGATTCGCTCGGCCCGACGAGGCTGTTGAAGTACCGGCAGAACGCGTACGGTCGGGCCGGGATCGGCTTCGACTGCTCGGCGAGATGGCTCTTCGAGTTCTGCGCGAGGCAGTAGATCTTCTGGCCCTGGGGGACCGGGGCGAGCAGCTTCACGCCCTCCTCGGCCTTGAACAGGAACCGCGCGCCCGTGGCGGCCCGGGGGGTCCAGCCCATCGCGCGCCGCCGGTCGATGTACTCCGCGATCTTCTTGGTCAGGAGCACCGAGTCGGCGCCGCCGGTGAAGAACGCCTGCATGTCGCGAAACCGGCTCGGGTCCGCGCCCTTGACGGGATTGACCCCGAGGTAGTCGCGGCAGGCCGTATCAAGGTCGATGAACTCGTTCGCGTCGTTGATCATGCCGAAATGGAACTGGTCCTGCAGGGTGAAGTGAACGAGCTTCACGGGCGACTCCTCGGGAACCGGGGGAACTCCCCGGCCTGATAACGGATGCGCGGGGAGCGGTCGGATCGACCGGGAGCGCCCGCCTAGGAGAAGTGGCGATTGACCGCGACGAGGTAGACGAACAGAACCAGCGAGACGATGAACTGGTAGCTCACGAACGCCCCCGCGAGCCCGTAGGAGACGAGGACGACGATCAGCACGAGGAGGGTGAGGACGAGCGCCCACATCCGCCGGTGCCAGAGGCCAATGGCGAGCCCCAATATGATCAGACCGACGATCAGTAGAACGACGCCCGCGACGAGGCCCGTCGCATGCAGGACCGAGGGAAGGCCACCGGCGTTGAAGTAGCTGAATGCCGTGACGCTCACGAGGAGCAGGACTCCGCCGAGGATCCAGAGAACTCCGAACAGCCCGATCAGGACCGCCAGGATCGCCACCCCGAGCGGGAGCGACGGCTCGCGGGAGTATCCGGGGCTTGAGTTCGGTCCGGACGACACGCTCGTTCCTGCGGAGGGGCTCCGCGTTCAAGGCACCGGGCGACCGGGAATATGAACCTAGGGGTCGGGTCGCAGCCGGGGGTTACGACGCGGAGCGTAGCTTCCCACGTACCCCTCGCCCGAACGTTCGAGCCCTTCGAGCTCCAAGGCCGGTGCGTCGTCGAACGACGCCGCGGACGGTCGGGCCACGAGCGCGGGAGCCGTGCCGTCGCCGATCACGACCGGGGCGTAGTAGACGGTCAACCGGTCGAACAGCCGCTCGCGGATCACGCTCGCGAGGATCTCCGAACCCCCCTCGACGAGCAGGCGGCGGACCCCCAGCTCCCCCAGCCGAGCGAACAGGAGGGGGAGGTCGACGCGCGCCGTCCCGGCGACGATCGTGCGCACGTGGTCGGGGAACGTTCGATGGTTTCGATCGGTGGTGCCGATCACCGTCGGCACGGTGCCGTCGAGGACCCGAGCCCTCTCGGGCGTGCGGCCGGATCCATCGACGACGATCCGCATCGGCTCGGCGCCCGAGGGACGGCCGAGCAGCTCCCAGTGGACGCGCAGGGACGGGTCGTCTTGGACGACCGTACCGACGCCGACCAGAATGCCGTCGACCTCGCTCCGAAGTCGCTGGACGCGGCGGAGGTCCTCGGGCGACGAAAGGCGGGCGCGGGCGCCCCCGGCGAACGCGATGCGGCCGTCGACCGACGCGGCGCAGTTCACCCAGACCTCGGGTCGTTCTCGGGGCGCGCGAACGTCGGGCATGCGTGTTCAGGCGGCCGGGCGAAGGCGCTCGATCTCTCGGTCCATCGCCTCGGTCGAGACGCCGGCGGCGCGGAGGTCGTCCAGGTTGATGGCGACGTTCGCGAGCGCTCCTTCGATGGCCGCGCGGAACAGCGCGAGCGCTGTGACCAGGTCGCTCCCGAGCGCGGCTTTCGTGCGCCCCCGAATCGCCGCGAGCGCGGTTCCGAGCTCCGACGCCGCGCGGGCGGTCTCGAGCGGAACGCTCGAGGCTCCCTCGAGCGCCGCGAGGTAGGCCGGCCGGACACTCGGATCTTCGGGGTGTTCTCGCAGGGCGCGGCGCGCCGTGCGGACGGACTCGTACGAACGAGAATCGAGATCGGACAGCTCCAAGAACCGGCCCCGGGCCGAGGCGAGCCGACCCCGAATCTCGGCCAGGTCGGCGGCGGGCGCTTTGGGGTCGATCGAGTAGGAGAGGAC
>JBAUAJ010000115.1:0-1883 GCA_049675585.1 Thermoplasmata archaeon | reverse complement strand
GGCACGAGCGTTGCGGTCGAGCTCCGCGGCCGACCGGTCCCCGCGCGGGTCGTTCCGCTCCCGTTCCTGCGCCCGCCCTCGACGCGAGCGTAAATAGTCGGTTCTCCCCTTCGTCGGAACGACGATGGCCGCGGCGGACGTCGGAAGCCGTCCGTTCGTCGGCCGGGTCGAAGCGGTCGAAGCGCTGCACCGTCGATTCGAGGACGCCCGGGCCGGCTCCGGCGGCGTCACGATCGTCGTCGGGGATACCGGGGTCGGCAAGTCGACGCTGGTGCGCGATCTCGTGCGGGACATGCGGGCCCGGGGGGTGCGCGTGCTCGAGGGCCGGGCCCCGGCGCTGGACGCGCCCCCGCCGTTCGCGCTCCTCCGATCGGCGCTCGAGGGAGCGTCGGTCGACGACGCCGCGGGCCCCGGCCCGATGGGCTCCGAACGGGTGCTGATCGGGTTCGCCCCCCGGCTCGACGACGCGGGGCTGCGGACCCCGATCCGGATCGAGAACCGGCTCCTGTCGGCGTTGAGCGACGCCGAGGACCGCGGGACCGGATTGCGCGACCCGCTCTGGTCGGCGATCGCCGAACAGTTCGGCGAGCTGACCCGACGCGGTCCGCTCGTGCTCGTTCTCGAGGATCTGCACCGGGCGGACGAACGGTCGCTCGAGGCGATCGAGTTCCTCGCGCGGCAGTTCCAGGATCAATCGCTGTGGATCCTCGGAACGGTGCGGACGTACGCCGCGCTCTCCCCGGTCCGCCGCGCCCGCCTCGAGGCGCTCGAAAAGGCGACGGAGGCCCGGCGGATCCTCCTGCGGACGCTCAATTCGGGCGAGGTCGCGGATTTCCTGCGTCACCGCGAGCCCGGGCGCGCGTTCTCCGACGAGGAGATCGCGCGTCGCTACTCCGAGACCGGCGGGAATCCGCTGTTGCTCGAACAGATCGACCGGCGGCTTCGTGGCTCCGGCCGCGCCCCGGCCGGCGGGGGGGCTCCCGACGCCGAGGGACCGTTGCCCCCGCTCGACCCGGACGGGCAGCGGACGTTGGCGGTCGCTGCCGTGATCGGTTCCGAGGTTCCGTTCGACGTGCTGTTGCGGGCGAGCGGCGAGGAAGAGGAACGGCTCGCCGAATCGGTCGACGGCCTGGTCGGGCGGGGCTTGCTCCTCGAGCGTCCGGGAGAGATCGTTTCGTTCGCCGACGAGCGGTTCCGGGAAGAGCTCTACGGACATCTGACCGCGAGCCGTCGCCGGCTGCTCCACCGCAAGGTCGGCGAGGCATTGGAGGAGAAAGGGGCCGGCGACCTCGCGACGATCTACGCGCTCGCCCGGCACTACTACCTCGGGAAGGTCGATCCGAAGGCGCTCGAGTACAATCGCGCGGCCGCGGAGATCGCGGAGCGCGCCTCCTCCCCGGAAGCGGCCCGGGAGCACCTCGAGCGCGCGCTCGAGATCTTCCGGCGCCTGCATCCGGACGATTGGGGCGGCGAGACCGAGCTCGTCCTGTCGCTCGCGCAGCAGATCGGGTACATGGGGCAGCTCCAGGAGGCGGAGCAGCTCCTGCGCCAGCACCTCGGTCGCAAGGGGCTCGCGAAACGGCTTCCGCCCGAGATCATGGCACTCCTCGAGCTCTACCTGGCCCGTATCCAGACCGACCGCGGCGAGTGGAAGGTCGCCGAAAAGGCGACCGAGCGGATCCTGGGCTCGGTCGATCTCACCGGCCACCCGATCGTCCAGGTGGTGCTCCACCGCCTGCGCGGGGAGGCGCTGTACTACCTCGGCAAATACCCGGAGGCGCTCGCCGAGCACACCGAGGAGCTCCGCCTCTCCCTCGCCGCCGGCAACGAACGCTCGGCGGAGCTCGCCCGGGCGCGACGGGCGAACGTCCTCGCGATGATGG
>JBAUAJ010000114.1:0-38037 GCA_049675585.1 Thermoplasmata archaeon | reverse complement strand
GTGCGGCCGGTCTCGCGGCGGACGGTCGACGCCGCGAACCCTATGGGCGCGGGCCCGGTCGGCTCCCCGTGCGGCGGACGCTGCGACCGGTCGCCGACGCCCCGGCGTTGGTCCTCGACGGGAAGGGGACGCGAACGACGCGGGCCCTCGTCGTCGCGGACCTGCACCTCGGACTCGCGGGCACGTCTGCCCGTCCGATGGGGCCCCCGCGCGGTTCGGCGGGAGAGATGGAGGACCGCCTGGTCGCGCTGGCCCGAGCGGAACGCGCCGGCACGATCGTCATCGCGGGCGACGTAAAGCATCCGATCGTCGGGACCCCGCTCCCGCTGCGCCCTCTCCTGTTCGACTTCTTCTCCGCCCTCCTCGGCGAGGGCCTGCGGGTGGAGGTCGTGCTCGGAAACCACGATGCGGGTCTCGAGCGCCACCTCCCTCGGGAGGTCGAGGTCCACCCGGCGACCGGGGCGGCCCGTCGCGGCGTGGGAATATTCCACGGGCATCGGTGGCCATCGGACGAGCTGCTCGGCTGCCGTCGGTGGGTCACGGGCCACCTGCACCCCGGCTACCGATTCGCCCCGACCGAGGATATGCCGGACGGAAAGAGGCCCTGTTGGATCCGGGTCGAATTCCCGACCCGCCTTCCTGCGGTGGAGGGGCGGGTTCGGCCGTTCGTCCGGGAGCTCGTCGTGCTGCCGCCGTTCAATCCGCTCGCCGGCCTCGAAGCGCTCAACCGGGAGCGCCCGGCGCGCGGTCGCTCGTTCTTGTACCGGCAGTTCCTCGCTCGGGGGATCGCGCGGGCCTATCTTCTCGACGGGACCGATCTCGGCGTGGTGCCTATGCCGACGGGCGCGCCGCACCACCGGCCGAGAGCAGGGCGCGCAACGTCTCGGGGTCGGTGACCGGCGGCGCGCACGTCGTCCCGGCGCAGACGAGCGCGCGCGGTTCTCCCGCGGTCCCGGGAGGCAGTCCGGCGAACGGTGTCCCGAACGGGGGCGCGACGGGCGCATCGAAGACGCGCAGGTTCGGATGGTAGGTCATCCGGGCGGCTCGACGGAGCGCCTCGGCCCGAGGGCCGGCGCCGTCAATGACCACCGAGACGGACGCGATCGTGGAAAGGCCCACGGCGAGCGCCGCCCCGGCGCCGAACAGACCGGAGCCCGCGAGGCGGCTAGAGAGCGGGGCGAGCAGCGCCTCTCCCTTCTCGGTCCAGCCCGGATCGTGGAGGAGCGCCCCCAGGCGGAAGAACGCGAGGGCCGCGGCGGAGTTCGCCGACAGATGCGGCGAGTCCTCGAGGGGATACGACGGATCTCCGATCCCGCCGATCACCGGTCCATCGTAGAGACTCGGGGCGACGTCCCGGAACAGCCCGCCGTCGCCGCGGAACTCCCGGTCGACGAGATCGAGCAATGCGCCCGCCGTCTCCGCGTACCGCGCTTCGGCGGTCGCGCCGGCGAGCTCGATCAGACCCGAAGCGAACGAGACCTGGTCGTCCAGCAGACCGAACCCGGCAGAGGCCGTCCCTTCCAGCCGATGTCCGATGCCTCGCTCCGGTGTGAACCCGTCCCGTATCCAGCGGTCGGCGGCCCGCCGGGCGTCGGTCAGCACGGACGGCTCCTCGAGTACCGGGCCGGCGCGAGCGAACGCTCCGAGGAACCGACCGTTCAGGTCGGCGTACAGGGCTCGATCGACCTGGGGTGTCGGCCGGCGGTCTCGGACCGCCTTGAGCTTCTCCACGACGCGGGAAAAGGCCGCCTCCGGACCGTCCGGGAAGGAGAGGCGCTCGGCCGCGTCGGTGACCGGAAGCATCCGGAACAGCACGTTGCGGTCGGGATCGTGGGGCATCTGACCGTCGGTGCCGATCCCGAAGCAGCGTACGGCGAGGCGGAGCTCGTCCGCATCGAGGGCCGCCTTGAGCTCAGGTTTCGTCCATGTGAAGTAGCCACCGTCATCGCCCGGGGCGTTGTCGGCGTCCTGGCTGGCGCCCCAGCCCCCGGCCGCATCTCCCAGGACCTCCCGCGCCCAGCCGATCGTTCCCCGAGCGACCTCCGAGAACCGAGGGTCGCCGAAGCGGACGTAACCGTCCACATACGACCCGAGGAGGGCCGCGTTGTCGACCGCCATCTTCTCGAAATGGGGGATATGCCAGCCCGCGTCCACCGAGTAGCGGTGGAACCCGCCGCCGACCTGGTCGTACATTCCTCCGTCCCCCATGGCGACGAGGGTGGCGCGCGCGAGCTCGGCGCTGCGGGAGGCGCCCGACGAAAAGTCGTCCTGGAGCAGGAGGGAGATCGCCGTCGGATGCGGAAACTTCGGTGCCCCGCCGAATCCGCTGTGGACGGGATCGAAGCTCGACCGTACCTCCGCGATCACCTCGGCGGCGAAAGAGGTCCGATGGCGGGCGGTGACCGGCCGGGCATCCCGCATTCGCTTCAGGCCCTCCTGGACTCCGCGCGCGTTCTCGGCGATCCGCTCCGGCTCTTCCCGCCAGAGGCGGGCGACCTCGCCGAGCAGTCGGCGGAACCCGGGGCGGCCGTGACCGTCGGTGGGGGGGAAGAACGTCCCCCCGAGGAACACCTCGCCGGCCGGGGTCAGGAATGCGGTCAGCGGCCAGCCGCCCTCGCCCGTGAGCGCCCCGACCTGCCGCTGGTAGCGTCGGTCGATCTCGGGGTGTTCGTCCCGGTCGACCTTGATCGCCACGAAATGCTCGCCGAGCAGACGGGCGACCTCCGCGTCGGAGTAGGTCGTCTCGTCCATCACGTGGCACCAGTGGCACCACGAGGCGCCGATGTCGAGCAGGACCGGCCGGCCCGTCCGGCGCGCGAGCTCGAACGGGTCGGTACCCCAGGGATGCCAGTCGATCGACTGCTCGGCGGCCGCCCGCAGATAGGTGGATCGTGCGTGCGCGAGTCGGGTGGCGCGCCCGAGGGTTTCGTCGGGGGGCGCCGCCGTCACGAACGAATACGGTCGGGGGCGGCTCATACGCTTGTCGGGCCCGGTTTCGAGGCGGAACGGCGCCGAACAGAGCGTTACCGGATGACGAGAACGCCACTCCTCGCGCGGGCGTTATAAAGGGGTCCTTGGTGCCCGGCTCGAGGGTACGGCCATGGAGATGCAACCCGGCCAGATGGCATACGACCGGGCGATCACCGTCTTCTCTCCGGACGGCCGCCTCTTCCAGGTCGAGTACGCGCGCGAAGCCGTCCGCCGCGGCGCGACGACCGCCGGGGTAGTCTATTCGAACGGCGTCGTGCTGATCGCCGACCGGCGGATCCCGAACCCCCGGCTCGCCGAGCCGTCGAGCCTCGAGAAGATCCATCAGATCGACGAGAACATCGCCTGCGCCACGGCCGGACTGGTCGCGGACGCCCGCGTCCTGGTCGACTACGCTCGCCTCGCTTCCCAGGTCAATCGTGTGACGTATGCCGAAGCGATGTCGGTCGAGCTGCTCGTGCGTCGTATCTGCGACTACAAGCAGCAGTACACCCAGTTCGGAGGCGTTCGCCCGTTCGGCACCGCGCTCCTGGTCGGCGGGTATGATGATTCCGGCATCCATCTGTTCGAGACGGAGCCGTCCGGATCCCTGACGAGCTTCCGCGCCGCGAGCACGGGCGGCAACAAGGGGCCCGTGATGGATGTCTTCGAGCAGAAGTACAAGCCCGGGCTCGACCGCGATGGAGCCACGATGCTCGCACTCGAGGCATTGCGGGCCGGGCTCGAGGAGGCTGGCAATCTCGCCCAGGTCGAGGTCTGCACCGTCGAGCGTGACCGGGGGATGACCCGGCTCGGCACCGACGAGATCCAGAAGTACGTCGCGCGGCTTCCGCCCGCCGGTAGCCCAACGCGCAGCGGCCGGTCGTAGGCCGCCGCGAGCCGTCCCATGGTGACCGTCGAAGACGCGGTGATCGCCCGCTGGGAAACGCAAGGCTCGCGCTTCGAGGTGCTGGTCGACCCGCAGGCGGTCCAGGACCTCAAAGACGGAAAGCAGGTCGACCTCTCCGACAAGCTCGCCCTCGAGCAGGTGTTCAAGGACGCGAAGAAGGGAGACAAGATCTCGGAAGAACAGCTCGAACGGATCTTCCACACCCGATCGCTGCCCGAGATCGCCCGCCAGATCGTGCTCAAGGGGGAGGTGCAGGTCACCACCGAGCAACGCCACCAGCTCCAGGAGGCGAAGCGCCGGCAGATCGTCGCGACGATCTCCCGCAACGCGATGAACCCCCAGACCGGCGCACCGCACCCTCCGGCCCGGATCGAGGCGGCGATGGAGGAGGCGAAGATCCACATCGACCCGTTCAAGCCGCTCGATACCCAGATGCAGGAGGTCCTCACCAAGCTCCGGCCCCTCCTCCCGATCCGGCTCGATGTCGTGCGGGTGAAGATCCGCCTGCCGGCCCAGCACTATCCCCGCGTTATCGGGGAGGTGAAGTCGATCGGCCGCCTCATCTCCGAGGAGTGGCAGGGCGACGGTTCCTGGACCGGGATCGTGGAGATTCCCGCCGGTGTGCAGACGGAACTCTACGAGAAGCTGAGCGCGCGCACGAAGGGCGCTGCCGAGACCGCTCTGGTTAAATAGCGCACGCCCGTCGCGCGGCCCGGTGCAGCAAGAAACATGGCTCGAGGTCATCGGCCAGGCCCCCCTGGGCGGGGCCGCGAAGGTAATCCTTCGCGTCCGTCCGAGGGACGGATACTAGTTCTTCCCGGGGAAGAGATCCCGGGGCACGGCTTGAAGCCGGGACCGGGCACTTACCGCGTCGGCGGCAAGGTCTACGCCAGCGTCTTGGGGCTCGTCTCCGAGCGTCCGCCCGTCGTGCAGGTGATCCCGCTCTCGGGGCGATACATTCCCAAAGCCGGGGACGTGGTGCTCGGCACCGTGACCGACGTGCAGACGACGTTCTGGCTGCTCGACATCGGCGCTCCGCGCTGGGCGCCCCTCCACATGACCGGCACGCCCTGGAAGGTGGAGATCGGCGAGACCGATCGTTTTCTCGGCGTCGGCGACTCCGTGGTCGTCCAGGTGGAGAACCTCGAAGCGACCGGCCGGATCGGCGTCACGATGATCGGCGACGGGCTCGGCAAGCTCGAGGGCGGCACGATCGTCCGCATCTCCCCCGCGCGGATCCCCCGCGTGGTCGGCCGCGGAGGGTCGATGATCCAGACGATCACTGGCCAGACCGGAGCCCAGGTGGCGATCGGCCAGAACGGGCGGGTCTGGGTCAACGGATCGCCCGAGGCGATCCGCCGTGTCACGGACGTGCTGCGCATGATCGAGCAGAACGGCCAGCGTTCCGGCCTCACGAATCGGGTCGAGAGCTATCTGCTCGCGACGACCCCTACGGTCGGTCCCGACGGGACCGCGCCCGGTGGGATCCCGACCCCGCCGGCCGGGCCGGCGGACGAGCGCCCCGAGGGCGGCGACGACCCCGGATGGGACCCGGAGGCGCCGGACCCCGGATCGTTCGGTTCGCCCGAGCCGTAAGTCAATTTCGAGGAGGAATACGATGGGAAGCGTGGGAGCGAAAGAGGTCCCGGTGCTGCTAGGCCCGGACGGGCGTCGGATCGACGGTCGACGTCTCGACGAACTGCGTCCGATCCAGATCCAGGCGGGGACACTTCCCCAGGCCGACGGGTCGGCGTTCGTGGAGTGGGGAGCGAACAAGGTGATGGCGGCGGTCTACGGACCGCGCGAGGTCCATCCACGCCACCTTCAGCAGAACGACCGCGCGGTCATCCAGTGCAAGTACAACATGGCGGCGTTCTCGGTCGATGAGCGCAAGCGCCCCGGCCTCGACCGCCGATCCCAGGAGATCTCGAAGGTGATCGGGGAGGCGTTCCAGTCGGTCGTCTTCACCGAGGAGTTCCCCCGGACGAGCATCGACGTCTACATCGAGGTGCTGCAGGCGAACGCCGGTACGCGCTGCGCCGGCCTCGTCGCCGGTTCGGTGGCGCTCGCGGACGCCGGGATCCCGATGGTCGACCTGCTCCCGGCCGTCGCCGTCGGGAAGATCTCGGGCGCGATCGCGCTCGATCTCAAGAAGGAAGAGGACAACTTCGGCGAGGCGGACCTCCCGATGGCCCTCGTGCCGCAGTCGGGGCGCCTCGTGCTCCTCCAGATGGAGGGCCACATGACCGAGGCGGAGCTCAGCACCGCCCTCGACCTCGGCGTCGTCGGCTGCCGCGACATCTACGAGAAGATGAAGGCGGCGCTCCGCGCCCGGTACACCGTCACCCCGATGGCGGAGGGCGCATGAGCGACGAGGTCACGGCGGACATCCAGACGACCCACATCCTCGACCTCGCCGCCGACGGAAAGAGGGTCGACGGCCGCGGCCTCGACGAGTACCGCCCGCTCACCCTCACTCCCGGATTCGTTTCCACCGCGGACGGCAGCGCGCTCGCGCGCCTCGGCGACACGGCCGTGCTCTGCGGCATCAAGCTCGAGCCGGGCAAGCCGTTCCCCGACACCCCCAACGCCGGCGTCCTCACGACCAACGCCGAGCTGATCCCCCTCTCGAGCCCGACGTTCGAGCCCGGACCTCCGCAGCCCGGAGCGATCGAGGTCTCCCGGGTCGTCGACCGCGCCATCCGCGCGGCCGAAACGATCGACCTCACGAAGCTCTGCGTCACCCCCGGAGAGAAGACGTGGGTCTGCTACGTCGACATGCACGTGCTCGCGCATGCGGGCAACCTGATCGACACGGCCTGCCTCGCCGCGGCGACCGCGCTCAGCCGCGCGATCGTTCCGGCGAAGCGGTTCGGCATCGCCGACGCGGACTACCCGCTCGCGATGCAGCACGTGCCGGTCGAGTGCACGTTCGTGCGCCTCGGCGAGAGTCTGGTCGTCGACCCGACGTTCGACGAGGAGCGCGCGGCGCACGGCCGCCTGACGATCGCCACCGACGAGACCGGCCGAGTCGTCGCGATGCAGAAGGGCCTGGTAGGGGCGTTCTCGCCCGATGACGTCAAATCCCTCGTGCGCAGGGCGTTCGTGCACGGGGACCGGCTGCGCGAGCAGATCCGGGGAGGTCGGGCGTGAGCAAGCGGACGAAGAAGGTCGGCTCGACGGGCTGGATGGGTCCGCGCTACGGCATTCGGATCCGCCGCCGGGTGCTCGAGATCGACCGGGCCCGCAGCAAGCCGGCCGCCTGTCCGCGGTGCGCCACCACCACCCTCGGCCGGGTCGCGAGCGGCATCTTCGAGTGCCGCCGCTGCGGCACCCGATTCGCTTCCAACGCCTACGTCTTCGCCGCCCCGCCGCCGATCAGCCGGGCGGAGCGCGAGGTCGCGGCGGGCAACGCTTAAACCCGCCGGACCGGTCGAACGATCCCATGTTCCGCTGCATCCGGTGCGGAGAGGCGCTCCCCTCCGACGCGAACCTGTTCGGCGTCCGCTGCGACAACTGCGGAGGCAAGATCTTCACGAAGGAGCACCCGAACGTCAAGAAGGTGCTGAAGGCGCGGTAGCGCCGACCGCCCCTCGGGGCACCTCGCTCTGCACCTCGACCCAGAGGCCGTCCGGGTCCGCGACGAACCCGATCCAGAACCGCTCGCGCTCGAGCCACGGCTCGACCCGGACGACCGCCCCCTGCGCGCGCAATCGCTCGATCGTCGAGCGCGCATCCGGCACCTCGAACCCCAGGTGGTCGAGGCCCTCGCCGGGGGTGTACGGCGTCGCGAACCTATGCCCCTCCGGATAGTAGTTGAGCTCGAGCTGCGCGCCCGTCGTCGGGTCCTTGAGCCCCACGAAAGTTCCCCCGTGACTCATCTGCCCGCGGACCCCGACCACGAGGCCCAGTCCCTCGGTATAGAACCGGATCGATCGGTCGAGGTCGGTCACCCGGAGGCCCACGTAGGCGAGTCCCATGGCGCCGGGACGCGCGACGCGGCTAATCCGTTGCCGTGCGCCCGGACGCCGCCGAAGCGACTAAAGGGGTCGACCCGCTCCCCGGGAGATGGGTCGGCCCACCGTCACGTTCCTCGGTGGGGTCCGGGAGATCGGCGGCAACAAGATCCTGATCGAGGACGGCCCCGACCGGGTCCTGTTCGACTTCGGCCCGTCGTTCTCTCCCCGCTTCGAGCAGTACTACGTGGACTACCTGCAGCCGCGCTCCACGAACCCGGCGAAGGACCTGCTCGAGTTCGACCTCGTCCCGCGCATCGAGGGGTTCTACTCCCGCGAGGCGCTCGGGGACGCCGACCTCGCCTACCGCGCGCCGGAGGTGCACGCGGTCTTCGTCAGCCACGCCCACGCCGACCACGCCGGCTACCTGTCGCTCATCGACCCGGAGATCCCCGTGCACGTCGGGGAAGGCACCCGGGTGCTGCTCGACGCGATCGAGACCTCGACGATGATGCGCTACGGCGAGCACCGCTGGACGACGTTCGCCGACCGCGCGAGCGTGAAGGTCGGCCGGATCGAGGTGATCCCCTACCCGGTCGACCACTCGATCCCGTTCGCCTACGGGTTCATCGTGCGCACCTCGGAGGGGAGCCTCGTGTACACCGGCGATTTCCGCCACCACGGGCCGCGAGCCGCGGAGACCCACGCGTTCTTCCGCGCCGCGGCGGCCGAGCAGCCCGCGGCGCTCCTGATCGAGGGAACGCGCGCCGGCCCGGACCCGCGGCGCAGCCTCTCGGAGGAGGGGGTGGGCCGGGAGGCGGACCGCCTGCTCGAGCGCCAACCGACCCTCGCGCTTTCGTGCACCTATCCGCGGGACGTCGACCGCCTGACGACGCTCTACCGCGCCGCGCGGACCGCCGGCCGGGAGTTCGTGGTGTCGGCCCGCACGGCCCATCTGCTCTCCTCGGTCGCTCCCCGATATCCGGCCGGCGTCGTACCGGTCCCGGGGACGAGCGAGGGGCTCCGGGTGTACCATCGGAAGAAGAAACGCTACTTCACCTGGGAGAAGCCGTTCCTCGAGGGAGCGATCGACTCCGACGAGCTCCGCGCCCGGGGCGCGCGGTACCTGCTCGCGCTCGACCAGATGCACTTTCCCGAGCTGATCGACCTGCGCCCGCCGAAGGGAGTGCCGTTCCTCCATTCGATGAGCGAGCCGTTCAGCGAGGACGATGTGGGCGACCGGGTGATGCACAACTGGCTCGACCACTTCGGGCTCACGTTCCACCAAATGCACGCGAGCGGACACGCCTCGGGCCCCGAGCTCGCCGAGATCATCCGCACGGTCGCGCCGGCGGAGCTCTACCCGATCCACACGGAGCACCCCGAATCGTTCCCCTCGGAGCCGTCGCGCCTCCGGCTCGCGGAGGTCGGCGTCCCCTACCCGATCGGCCGGTGAGACGAACCGCGTCCGAGAGATTAAGCGGGCGCGCCCTGTCGTCCCCGAGATGGCGGCCGACCGACTTGCGACGGGGATCGCGTCGGTCGACCGTCTCCTCGGCGGCGGCCTCGAGACGGACTGCCTCACCGAGATCTACGGCGAGGGCGGCAGTGGAAAGACGCTGTTCTGTCTCGAGATCGCCGTGCGGGTCGCGCGGGAGAACCGCTGGGTCTTCTACGTCGACACCGAAGGCGTGAGCGTCGACCGCCTGCGCGCGGTCGCGGGCGACGACCTCGAGCGGATCCTCAAGCGATTCCTCCTCTCCACGCCGAAGGATCTCGGGGAGCAGGGGCGCGCCGTCACCACCGCCTGCGCGCTCGCGCGCGAGGGAAAGCGCCCCGTGGGGCTCGTCGTCGTCGACTCGGGGACGGCGTTCTATCGGCTCTCCCTCTCCGCGCCCGACGAGGACGAGGCCCGGCAGACGCTCGCGCTCTCGGTCGCGGACCTGGTCGCCACCGCGTTCCGGGCCGGCGTGCCGACGCTCCTCACGAACCAGGTCTGGCGCAGCGTGCGGGACGGCACCCTCGAGCCGGTCGGCGGTTCGTTCCTGAACCACGCGGCGAAGACGATCCTGCGGTTCGACCGGCTCGCCGGAGATCGCCGTCGGGTGGTGCTGATGAAGCACCGCTCGCTCCCCGAAGGGTCGGCGGAGTTCCGGATCACCTCGTCGGGCCTCGGGAGCCTCGGACCGGGTTGAAACCGACATAAGGCGCCGGCGGCGTCCCCTGCCCGCCATGACCGGATCGATCGAGTTCGCGGACGTGGCGACGCCGATCGGCACGTTCCGCATCGTCTACCAGGGCGCGAGCGTCCGCGTGGTCGACCTCCTCGAGAACGGTCTCCCGCAGAGCGGCCTTCCGCCGGGCGCGACGCGCCGCAAGCCGCCGTTCGCCGCGGGAAGCCCCCCCCGCCAGCTGCAGGAGTACTTCCGCGGCGACCGGAAGGATTTTGACGTCGACGTCGACCCCGACTCGGTCTCCGGCTTCGATCGTAAGATCTGGGGGATGCTCCGCGAGGTCCCCGGGGGGCGCACCGTCACCTACGGCGAGCTCGCCCGCCGATCGGGGTTCGGCGGGGCCGCGCGGGCGGTCGGGGGCGCCATGCGGCGCAACCCGATCCCGATCGTCATCCCGTGCCACCGGGTCGTCGGAGAGGGCGGCTCGATCACCGGATTCGGCCTCGGGCTCTGGCGGAAACGGTGGCTCCTCGACCACGAAGGGTCGTGGCCGCTCAAGTCGCGGTCGGCGGCCGGCCCGCGCCCCGACGGCCAGCGTACCTTGGACGCGCTGGAGGCTCCCGCGCCCCGCCGGAGCGGATCGCCCAAACCTACTACGGCTCGTAGTAAGTAACCTCTCTCGAAACACCTACTACGGGTTGTAGTAGGTGAACCGCATCGGGGGATCCCCCCCCACGGGGAGTCCGGGATCACCCGGAGTAGTAGGCGGCGTCGTACGGTTCCGGCTTCAGGCCGCGGCGTTGCCGGATCTCGGAGACGACCTTCGGCTGCAGCTCGATCGGGACCGGTTCGAACCCGAGCGACTCGGTCGACCAGAGGACCTTGCCGGCGGTGGCGCTGCGGATGTCGGAGGCGAAGCCGAACAGTTCCGCGACGGGCACCTTGGCCGAGACGGTCTGCAGGTCGCCGACGCTCGTCATATCGAGGATCTCGCCGCGGCGACGCTGCAGTTCGCGGGTCGCGCCCGCGAGGACCTCTTGCGGGACATTGACCGTCACCTTCTGGAACGGCTCGAGCAGCAGGCGGTCGCCGAGGACCATCGCACCGTACATCCCCGAACGGGCGGCGGGGATCGTCTGGGCCGGCCCGCGGTGGATCGAGTCCTCGTGGAGCTTCGCGTCCACGAGACGGACCTTGAGCCCGTAGACCCTCTCGTTGGCGAGCGGTCCGCGGTTCATCGCCTCCTTGAAGGCGTCGACGATCAGGTCCATCGTCTCGTTGAGATACTGGATCCCCTTCGTCACGTCGAACAGGATGTTCGTCCCCTCGACGGCGACGAGCCCGCGACCCTCGTCGCGGCCGATGCCGAGCTGTTCCATCCGCGCGACGAGCGCCTTGAGGTCCTTGAACGACTTCCCCTGGGCGATCTCGCCGTCCTTGACCGCCTGGACCATCGGGGCGGGGAGCGGCTCGACCTCGAAGTAGAACTTGTTGTGCTTGTTCGGCGACTTGCCCTCGAACGGACCGCCGGGCGAGCGCACGAGCTCCCGGTAGACGACGATCGGCTTCGAGGCGACGATCTCGACCTTGTAGTCGTTGATGATGCGGAACTGCGTGATCTCGAGGTGGAGCTCGCCCATCCCCGAGAGCAGGTGCTCGCCGGTCTCCTGATTGATCTCGACCCGCAGGCTCGCGTCCTCCTTCGCGATCTTGCGCATCACCTCAATGAGCTTCGGGAGGTCGGCCATCCGCTTCGGCTCGATGGCGACCGTGACGACCGGTTCGGAGACGTGGCGGATCTCCTCGAACGGGGCCATGCCCGCGTCCGAGGCCATGGTCGTGCCGGCGAACGCGTCGGTGAGTCCGATCACCGCGGCGATGTTGCCCGCGGTGACCTCTTCGACCATGAGGCGTTCGGGGCCCATGAACAGGGAGACGTGCTGGATGCGGTTGCGCGTCTTCGTTCCGACGACGGCGAGCTCCATCCCCTTCTGGAGGCGGCCGGAGAAGACGCGACCGGTCGCGATCTCGCCTGCGCTCGGGTCCATCGTGATATCGGTGACCATGAACGACGCGGGTCCCTCGGCGTCGGTCGCGACCATCGCCTTCCCGACGGCCGACTCGGTGTCCCCTTTCCAGATGTTCGGGATGCGGTACTTCTGCGCCACCCGGGGGCTCGGCAGGTGGCGCACGACCATGTCGAAAACGACGTCGTTGATCTTCGCCCGCTGCGCGATCTCCTTCGAACGGCCCGTAGAGACGAAATCGATGATATCCGGGAACTTCACGCCGGTCTTCTGCATGTAGGGGACGCTGATCGCCCAGTTCTCGTAGCCGGAGCCGAACGCGACCGACCCGTTGCGCGGATCGACCGACCATGCGTCGATGAACTCGTCCGGGGCCATCTTCCGGATCAGTTCGTTGACCTCCTGGATGATCGTGCCGAACCGCTTCTGGAGCGACTCGGGCGTCAGCTGAAGTTCCTTGATCGCGCGATCGACCTTGTTGATGAACAGGGTCGGCTTCACTTTCTCCCGCAGCGCCTGCCGCAGGACCGTCTCGGTCTGGGCCATCACGCCTTCGACGGCGCAGACGACGACGATCGCGCCGTCAACCGCGCGCATCGCCCGGGTGACGTCCCCCCCGAAATCGACGTGGCCCGGTGTGTCGATGAGGTTGATCAGGTGCTGCTGGCCCTCGAACTCGTGGACGATCGTGACGTCCGCGTTGTTGATCGTGAGGAGGCGGGTCTGCTCCTGCTCGTCAAAGTTGAGATAGAGTTGCTTTCCCGCGAGCTCGTTCGAGATCATCCCGGCTGCGGCGAGGAGGTTGTCGGAGAGCGTGGTCTTCCCGTGGTGGATGTGCGCGATGATCCCGATGTTGCGGATGCGGTCGATGTTCCGCATCATGTCGGGAATGGCCTTCGCCAGTTCGGCTCGGATGTGCGTCATGGGCTTCCCTCCGGGCCTACCGCGCGGACTGCGCGACGCGCTCGACCTCTTCCTTCCGGCCGATAGCGAACGACGTGAGGTCCGCCTTCGACGCGAGTCGGATCTCGTCGGCGAGGCAGGAGTGGATCGGCTTCGTGGACTTGTGCGACGCCTGGATCGCCCCGAGCGCGAGGTTGCGGATCGCCACGTTGAGGCGACGGGCCGGGGAGGCGTCGACCGCTCGCGGCACGGAGATGCCTCCGAACTGCAGCCGAGTGACCTCTTCGCGCGGCGACGCGTTCTCGACCGCGTCGACCAGGAGCTGGAGCGGGTTCTTTCCCTCTTTGGCCGCGATCTCTTCGAACGCCTTGCGCACGGTGCCGAGCGCTTTCGACTTCTTGCCGGTGAACTTGCCCCCCTTCATCAGGTGGTTCGCGAGCCGCTCGACCAGGTGCATCCGGGCCTTCAGGAACGGCCGGCCCGCGAGCCGTCCTTCCGTATGGGGGGCGTACACCGGGTGCAGGTAGAGGTAGGGGAGCAGGCCGGGATCGTGCACTTCCACGCCCTCGAACGGGTACTTCCCGAACAGCGGCGGGAGCGCGAACGGGGGCGGTGCCGGGGGCTGGGGGCGCTGAACGACCGGGCCGGCGTCCTCGCCCGCCGGGTCGGGGACCGTGAACGTCTCCGGATTGCCGCTCATCGGGCCGGCTTCTCCTTGCGGCCGCGCACGAGCTCGTCGAGCGAGACGCCGTTCACCTGGATCACCTTGTAGCGGACGCCGGGGATGTCACCGTACGACCGCCCCATTCGCCCGCCGATCCCCTCGACCATCACCTCGTCGTGCTCATCGATAAAGTTGATGGCCCCGTCGCCGACGGCGAAGGCGGTCACCTGACGGCCGTTCTTGATCAATTGGACCTTGATGCACTTGCGGATCGCCGAGTTCGGCTGCTTCGCCTCGACCCCGACCTTCTCGAGGACGATGCCGCGTCCCTGGGGGGCCCCCTCGAGCGGGTCGGAGCGCTCCTTGAGATGGAGCGTTCGCCGTTTGTAATAGCGGTCCGACCAGCGTCGCCGCTGCCGGAGCCGCGTGAGGCGGCCGGCGGTGTGAAGGCCCGACGGAGGAGGCATGCTGACGATAGGGGCCGTGCCACCAGGCGCCCCTATTTAAGGTCCCTGCCGGCTCGCAGGGCGACCGGGCGTCTCCGGCGAAAATCGTGGCAGCGAACGACCCGGATCTTCCGACGGAGAACGCCTCCGCGTCGAGCGCTCCGGCCCCAGAGCGCGCTCCCCGCCGCGCCGAGCTCGCCAGGCTGGCCGCGGAGATCCAGTCGTGCCGACGGTGCGCGCTCGGGGCCGTGCGGACCCAGGCGGTCGTGTACCGGGGCGGGGAGTGGCCGCGGGTGGTGTTCGTGGGGGAAGCGCCCGGCGCGGCCGAGGATCGGGAAGGGCGACCGTTCGTCGGTCGATCGGGGCATCTGCTCGACGCGGCGATCCGCTCGATCGGACTCGGGCCGGACGACTTCGGGATCTTGAACGTCCTCAAGTGCCGACCGCCGCAGAATCGATTCGACACGGTGGCCGCGGCCACCTGCCGGCCGTTCCTCGACCGCCAGCTCGCCCTACTCCAGCCCCGCGCGCTCGTGACGCTCGGCGCCATCGCGCTCCGGGCGGTCGACCCCGAAGCGCCGGCGATCCTGAAGACCGCCGGGACGCCCCGCGCGGTCGGGCCGCTCCCGTTCTTTCCCCTCATTCACCCCGCGGCGTCGTTGCGTTCCGGCGCGATGCGGGCCCGCTGGCAGGGGGACGTCGTGGCGCTCGGTCGATGGCTCGGGGATCTCGCGTTGAAACCGATTTAACGCATGTCGGGCTCGTCAGCGCGTGCGCACCGTTGACCTGTTCGTCGTGGGCGGATCGTACCATTCCGTGGACGACGGAGTCGTCGTCGAACTGTACGGGCGAACTCGCGACGGAGCGCCGCTCGTGGCCCATTACTACGGCTTCCGCCCGTACTTCGAGATCACCGACCCGACGCCGGAGGTGCGGGAGCGCCTGTCGAAGGACCCCGAGGTGGTCCGGTCCGACGAGATCTCGGTCTGGGTCGACGGACGCACGCATTCCGCCCTGCGCGTGACGATCCACAAGCCGTGGGTCGTTCCGGAGTATCGGGAGCGCTACCGCCGCGCCGGGGAGGACGCGAGCGTGCTCGCCTGCGACATCCCGTTCGTCCACCGATTCCTCTACGACAAGCACCTCGGGCTCTGCATTACGTTCGAGGCCGAAGAGGAACCCGCGGAGATCCGGGAGCGATACACCGTCGCCGAGGTCGTTCGGGTCGTCCCGGTGGGAGAGCGCGACATCCGTCCCACCGACCCGTTCCGGCCGAGCCTGCGGGTGCTCTCGTTCGACATCGAAAACGCCATCCGGGAACGGACGATCTTCACGATCTGCGGCGTGGCCGAGGGCGGAGGCCGGCCCCGACGCACGTTCCGCATCGGACAGGTCGCCGAACGGGAGATCCTCGAGGAGTTCGCACGGATCGTACTCGAGGACGATCCGGATGTGATCACCGGCTACAACATCGGGGGCTACGATTTTCCGCTGCTGGTCGAACGTGCGAAGGCCGTCGGCATCGCGTCGTTCGCCCTCGGCCGCGACCGGGCGCCTCCGAAGGAGATGGGCGACCGGCTCTGGCGCATCGCCGGCCGGGTCGTCGCCGACGCGTGGTGGTTCGCCCGTCGGGATCTCAAGCCGAAGCAGGAGACGCTGCAGTTCGTCGCCCGCACGCTGCTGAACGACACAAAGCTCGACGTCGACCGGCGCAACATCTCGGCGGAGTGGGCGCGGGACCCCGGTCGCGTGATGGAGTACTGCGAGCACGACGCCGACCTCGCGCTGCGCATCCTCACCCGGCTGCGATCTGTCGAACGGGGAGCCGACCTCGCCACGGTCGCCCACCTCCCGCTCGAGGAGGGATTGAACGGCCGTACCTCCCAGTACATCGATGCGATCCTGGTCCCCCGGGCGGATGCGCGGGGGGTCGGAGTGCCTCCGAGCCACCACGCCGGCCGGGACGCCCCGATCGAGGGGGGGTATGTCCACGCCATCCGCGCGGGGATCCACCCGTGGGTCGTCACCCTCGATTTCAAGTCGATGTACCCCTCGATCATCATCGACCGGAACCTCTGCTTCACGACGCTCTCTCCCGAGGGGACGACCGTGGCGCCGAGCGGCGCTCGCTTCCTCGCGGCCAGCGTGCGCCGGGGGATCATCCCCGAGATCCTGGGGGAACTGCTCGCGGATCGGGACCGGTTCCGAGCCCTGGGCCGCGCCGCCGAGAGCCCCGATCTCGCCGCGTACTACGACGGTCTCCAGAACGCGGTCAAGATCCTGATGAACTCGTTCTACGGCGTCCTCGCCTCGAGCTTCTACCGGTTCACGAACAAGGAGATCGGCGCGGCGATCACGGCGTTCGCGCGCGAGGCGATCACCTCCATCATCCGGGACCTCGAGAAGGACGGCTTCGAGGTGGTCTACTCCGACACCGACTCGGTGTTCGTCCGCTCTCCGGTCGCGACGCTCGAGGGCGCGCGGGAGTTCGGAGAAGGGGTCGCCCGCCGATTCAGTCGCGAAGGGGTGACGTTCGAGTTCCAGACCGTCTACGAGACGTTCTTCTCCCACGGCGCCAAGAAGCGCTACGTCGGCCGCACGGTGTGGCCGCGGGAGGAAGTGATCATCCGCGGCTACGAGACCCGGCGGTCGGACGCCTTCGACTTCCAGTCGGAGGCCCTCCTGCAGGTCTTCGACCTGGTCCTGAAGGGTGACACGGACGGCGCGGTCCGTCGCTCGCGCGAGCTCGTACAGACGGTCCGGAACAAGGCGGTCCCGGTCGAGCGCCTGGTCATCTCGCGGTCGGTCCGCGCCGAGAAGGAGTACAATGAGTCGACCCGCGACGCGCTCCCGTTCCTGCGGATCTACCGCCGGCTGCGGGACGAGGGGTACGACGTGATCCCCGGTATGCGCGTCGCGTGGATCGTCACCAATTCGCGGGAGAGCCCGCAGGCCGTCGAGCCGTGGGTCGAAGGCCGCCCGTTCACGATGGAGCCGGATTGGGAGTACTACGCGGACCGGGTCGCCCAGACGCTCGCCCGAGTGACGGAGGTGTTCGACTGGGACGCGGCAGCGCTCCTGCGCGGGAGCCACCAGCGCCGGCTGGCCGTGCCGGAGGATGACCCGGCGTCCTCGGACGTCGAGGACGTTCCGGCCCCCCCCTCGGGGCCCGCCGCCACCCTCGACACACCGGTCGCCGAGATCGGAAAGACGGCCCGACGCCGGGGATCGAACCGGAGCCTCGTCGACTGGCAGTAACCGCCCGATCACGGCGCGGGGCGCGCCCAGCGGTCTTGCGCCGTCGGGGCCGACACGACCGACCGCAGCGTCGCGAGGGCCCCGACGACCGCGATCGGGATCCCGGCCAAGGCGAGCTCGGGCAGGTGCTCCTTCAGCACGCCGACCGAGAGGACGAGGGTGAAGATCGGGATCGCGGTCATCAGCATCGGCGGCACGCCGATACCCTCCCGCCGGATCGATAGGAAGTAGAGGGCGGGGGCGACGAAGAAGCTCACGAGCCCGTTCACCGCGAGGAGCGCGAGCGGGAGCGCCCCCACGCGCGCGATCCCCTCCCACCCTCCCGGGAGGAGGGGGGCGACGATCAGCACCCCGATGGTCGCGCCGAGCAGGGACTGGCCCACGACGGCGGCGGGCGGCGCCTCGTCGGAGGCCCGGGCGGCGAGGAGGAAATAGAACGCGACGGCGAGCGGGGCGACGATCACCGCGAGCCATCCAAAGCCGTGGATCGCTCCGACCCGCTGCCCGCCGACGATCGCCAGCGTCCCCCCCGCGAGGCTCAGGATCAGTCCGGCCACGAAGAGCGGTCGGCCGAGCGAGCTGCGGGGGCCGGCGAACAGGGCGGCCGCGATCAGCGGCGTAGCGACCACGTCACCGATGAGCGAGAGCAGCGACGCGTCGACCGGACCGGCGAGATAGGTCGCCGCGAGAACGGAGAGCTGCATCGCGAGCATCAGTCCCGCCCGCAGGTAGGCGCCGGAGGCTCTCCAGACCGTCGCGACGGCCCGCCCGTTCCCCTGGGCGAACGCCCAGGCGGTGTACGCCGCGGCGCCGAACAGGAACGGGTAGAGGAGGATCGCCGAAGGGGCGGTCCCCGGGGTGTCCCAGAGGACGAACAGGTAGTACGTCGACCAGCCGAAGGCGGCCCCGAGGGCCATCCCGACCGACGCGGCTCGTCCTCGGCCCATCGCCGGGGGAGCGTTCGCAGGCCCGGTGTGCGTCGCGATAGTGCGTTCCCCCGGAGAACTGTCGCCTCGTCCCGCTACGAGTACCCGGAGTAGTCGAGCCCCCAGGCGGGGAGTCGAACGCCGCGGCCCGAACGAACGCGGCCGATCTCGAACGCGTCCGGGGCGCCGCTCCGCCGCAGGCCGCGGAGGATATCGGGGACCGACCGAGGGGCGGCCACGATCGCGAATCCGATCCCCATGTTGAACGTCTGGAACATCTCATTCGCCGAGATCCCGCCCGTGCGGGCGATCCAGTCGAACAGCCCCGGTGGCGCGGGCCACCGGTCGAGCTCGAAGCGAACGCCGGGATGGAGCCGGACGAGATTGCGCACCCCGCCCCCCGAGATATGAGCGAGACCGTGCACTCCGGGCAACCCCGCGATGGCGTCGATCGCCTCCGAATAGGTCCGCGTCGCACGCATCAGCTCGGAGCCGACCGCGCCTCGACCTCCGGGACGGGGGCGATGCAGGTCGATCGCGGACTCCGAGAGGATCCGGCGGAGGAGCGTGAATCCGTTCGCGTGGGCTCCCGCGGACGGGATGCCGAGGAGTCGATCTCCCGGTCGGATCTTCCGTCCGGTGATCGGGGCCCGACCGGCGGGAAAGAACCCGATCGCCGTCGCCCCCAGGTCGACGTCGTGCACCAGATCGGGCACGACCGCCGTCTCCCCTCCGAGGAGGGAGCACCGGGCGGCCGCGAGCCCGCGGGAGAGGCCCCGGCCGAGCGCGCGGAATCGCCCGACGTCGGGCCGAGCGCAGACGATCGTGTCCACGATCGCCGCCGGCCGCGCTCCGACGGCCGCGAGGTCGTTGACGTTGATGGCGACCATGTCCTCCCCGACTTCGTCCCACCGGCCCGTCGCCTCGGCGAGGATCACTTTCGTCCCGACCGTGTCGGTCGTCACGGCGATCGTCTCCCGGCCGATCCGTACCAGCCCCGCATAGTGGCCCGGAAGCCGGATCGGCCGGCCGTGGGACGGCGGAGCGGTGGGGCGGATCTGCGCGAGCAAGGTCGCGAGCGCTCCCGTCACCGCCGACCGATCGACGCCGCTCTGCGCGTAGGTGCGCGTCCGCGCCCGGCGTCGTCGATCGACCACGCCGGACGGAGGAGTCGAGAAAGAAAACAGCTTTGGGCCTAACCCGCCCCTTCTTTACACCGGGCCGTGTCGGGCCACCGAATGACAGCGCCGGCCCGCGGGCGCGCGTCCGAGCGCCGGTCGTCCGTCTCCGATCCCCCCGCGCAGGTGCTCGCCGGCCGGGCCTGGGTCGGAGGTCGGCTCCAGCCGGTCGAGATCGGGATCGACGAAGCGGGCCGGATCCAGTCGGTCGGTCGGGTGCGCGACGGCGGTCGACGGCACGATGTCGGCGAGGCCGTGATCCTGCCGGCGGCGACCGACCTGCACGTCCACCTGCGCGAGCCCGGAGGGTCGGGCGAATCCGTCGCCTCCGGGACGCTCGAGGCGGCGCTCGGAGGAGTGTCGCTGATCGGTGAGATGCCGAACACGGTCCCGCCCGTCACGAACTCCGACCGCCTCGACGAGAAGGCGGCGCTCGTCCGCGGCCGGGCCGCGGTTGACGTGCTGCTCTACGGGAGTCCAGTCGTTCCCCGGAGCATCCCCGGGCTGGCGGCCCGGGCCGGCGCGCTCAAGGTCTATCTGAGCCCCACCACGGGGATCGACGCCGCGCCGAGCGCCGCCGAGATTCCCGCGCTCTTCGAGCGCCTCGCGCCGTTCGACCTGCCGGTCAGCGTGCACGCGGAGGATCCGACCGCCTTCTCCGACAAGGTCGCCCCGATCGATCCGGCCGGCTGGGACTCCCACCGACCACCCCGGGCCGAGGCTCGGGCGCTCGCTCACCTGCGGCCGGTGCCCGATCGCTTCCGCCTCCACGTGGCCCACGTCACCACGCCGGCGTCCGTGGCCGAGCTGCGGGGCCGCGGCCGATCGTTCGAGGCCACGGCGCACCATCTATTGTTGTCCGACCGATCCGGCGGGGACGCCCGATTCAAGGTGAACCCGCCGCTCCGACGCGAGGCCGATCGGGCCGGGCTGTGGGAGGCGTTCCGACGCGGGGAGATTCCGTGCCTCGCGAGCGACCACGCCCCGCACCCGGTCGATCGGAAGTCCCTCCGATTCGACCGCGCTCCGAGCGGGATGCCCGGGCTCGAGACGATGCTCCCGCTGATGCTCGCGGAGGTCCGCTCCGGGCAGCTCTCGCTCGACGTCCTGCAGCGGGCCGCCTGCGATCGCCCGGCCCGATGGTTCGGCCAACCGCTCGGCCGCATCGCACCGGGGCATCGCGCGAACCTATTGGTGGTGGATTTCCGCGCCCGCCGTACGCTCCGAGCCGCGGAGCTGCACGCTCCGTGCGGCTGGACGGCGTTCGAAGGCTGGGAGGCGGTGTTCCCCGTCGAGCACTGGAGGGACGGCGAGCGGATCGTTCGAGAGGGAGAGTACGTCGGGCGACCGGACGGCCGCGTCGTCGTTCCGGAGTTCGCCCCGGCCGCCCGGGCGAATCACGCCCGACGGTAGCGGAACGCCGCCCTAGGACTCCCGTCCCGGGGACCCGACGTCGGTCGGAGACGGCGACGGGGACGCCGGGGCGCGTCGGCGGGGGGGCCAGCCCGGGGCCAGGACGCCGACGACGAGCAAAGCGAGGTACAGGACGCCCGCCCCGATCGCCCCGACGGCCACGTAGTCGAGGAGGTTGAAGTACGAAGCGACGACCTCCCAGTGCGAGCGGAGAACGAACCCCGCGTACATCAGCGCGAGAGTGAACGGGGTCGCTCCCACGAGCGTGTAGACCCCGAACCGGACCGGGCTCATCCGGGCGGTCCCCGCCGGGTAGCTGATGTAACTCCGAACGACCGGCACGAGGCGTGCGATCGTCACGGTGATCTCGCCCCGCCGTTCGAAGAACGCATCCATCTCGGCGATGTGCCGCTCCTCCAGGCGAAGAAAGCCGAGGCCCGCTCCGGTGAGGCGGCTTCGGCCCCAGCGGCCGACCGCGTAGCCGGCATAGGATCCGATCAGACCGCCCGCGAGCGCCGCTCCGACCGCCCCGGCGAGCGGATAGGTTCCCTCGGCGACCAGGAATCCCGCGAACGGGAGGATCACTTCGCTCGGGAGCGGCGGGAAGCCGAAGCTCTCGACGACCATGAGGGCGAACAAGCCGGGCAGGCCGATGACGGAAAGGATGCGGACCGTCAGCTCGACGACCGTCTGGACGAGGGCGATCGTCACGAACGACCTGCGCGCGCCCCTATGCGTCCGCGGTTCCGTCGAGGATCAGGCGGAACGGCTCCGCAAGTCGCGCGTTGGTCCGCGCCGGGATGCCGTCGAACTCGAGCGGGGTGCTGCAACCCCCGCACGAGACCGCCGGCCGGAGTCGTCCGAGGGCGATCGAGAGTGCGATGCCGACCTCGATCTCCCGGGGTCGGGCGGGGGCCCGATCGATCGCCCGACGTAGCTCGTCCAAGAGCCCGTCGTCCGCCACCGGGTCGGGAGTAGGAGTCATGGGTGAAACGAGCGGTCGCCGGTTCTTAACACAGTCGGGCCAGGGGCCCGCACCGGATCGCCTACGGGGACGAAGAGTCGGTGTCTTCGTCGGCGGCCGACTGCGCGCCTTTCTTCGGCGTCCGCTTCAGGATCTCGCCCGAGATCTTGTCGAGCTCGGCCATCAACGAATCGATGTCCGGCTCCGACTCCGCCCCCGCGCCGGCGGCTGCCCCCCCGGCGGCGCCCACCGCGGGCCCGACGAGGTTGGGCTGGGGTCCGGCGACATCCTCGGGCGTCTCGACATACGAGGTCGCCGTGTTCTCCTCGGTGTAGGGCCCGCCCGGTCCGGTCTGGGTCGCGCCGGACGGGGGTACGCCACCCGAACCGCCCGCGGCCGCCATCCCTTCGGAGGGGGGCGGGCGGCGGCGGCGCATCAGCACGAACAGACCGACGAGCAGGCCGAGGACGATGATCGCCCCGATCGAGGCGATCTCCCAGGCCGGGAACGAGGAGCTGGTCGGAGGACAGTTGCCGTACGGGCAGTTCGAAGCGGCCGAGACGGTCCCCGCGTTCGGGACGAGCGCGGCGACGACCACGACGGCGAGCATGGCGAGCCCCAGCGATACGGGAACGATGCGACGACGTGCGCTGTCCGACATGCGATGAGGGTACGGCGACCCTGTAGCATTTCAGATGCAGGCGGGCCTATGTAAAGTCTACGAGACCCCGGGGCCGATATACGTCCCCCGAGGGCCGTGCGGACGCCCCGGCCGGCGGGTACGATTTTGAGCGGGAGAGACGTGGGGCGAGTCGAGTCCCTATGGCGGTACCCTACTCTCTCCTGTTCCTCGCGCTGCTCGCCGCCTACATGGTCTACTCCGTGTGGGCGCGATTGGATTCCCGATATGTGATCGGCGGAGCGCTGGTGCTGTTGATCGCGGGCGCGGTCGCGGACGCGGCGGGGTCGGTCCCGGTGGCGAACACCGTCGCCCAGTACGTGCTCTTCCTGCTCGCTGCGGGAGTGGTCCTCTTGCTCGTGGACTACCTGCGGGACCGGCCGGATCGCGTCGCCGGGAGGCCCGCCCTAGGGGGTGCGGGATCGTCGATGCGACCATCGGCCCAGGCGGTGCAGGATCCCGATCGGCCGCCGGATCATGCTCTCGACCGCCCCGAGTAGGAGACCGTCGCCTTCGTCCAGGCTCCCGGTCGCGAGCACGGCGACGACGAACGCGCCCGCGACGCCGAGGCCGATCAGAGGAAGGGTCCACACCGGGACACCGGTGCGGAACGGCAGTACGAGGAGCGCGAGGGGCAGGAGCGAGGCGGTGAGCGGCATGACGAACGACCGCCGGAACGGGTGGATGGTGTCGAGCACGGCGAGCTCACCGAGGCAGAGCCCGGCGTACAGGACGTTCGAGGTCCCCCACGCGATCGCGGCGCCGACGTATCCGTAGGTAGGGACCAGCCACAGGGCGATCGCGACGTCCGAGAGCCCCGCGGCGACCGAGTTGTACGCGAGCAGACGGGCCCGCCCGAGGGCGATCTGGGTCGTCGCGCCCGGGCCGAGGAGCGTTGCGGTGAACGCCGCCGCCACCGTGATCTCGAGGGGGAGGACGATCACCGAATACGTTCCGCCGTAGACGAAGGCGAGCGACTGGCGCGCCAGCAGGAAGAACAGGAAGAACAACGGCATCGAGAGGAGCGCCATCCACTTCGTGACCGTCGCGTAGGTGAGCTGCACCGCCCGCGGGTTCCCGCGCCGCAGGAACCGGGTCGCGACGGGGAGGAAGATGTACGACGCGGCGCTGATGCCGATCTGCAGGAGCCGGGCGAGGGTCAGGGAGGCGGTGTACGTCCCGACCTCGCTGTGGTGGAACACCCCGAGCACCACGGTGTCGCCGAAGCCGGCGAGGCTGACCATCGCCCCCGCGACGAACAGGGGCGCGGCGAATCGGAACAGACGGGCGCTCGCCTCCGGCGCCCGGGGGCCCGGCGGTAGCCAGCGGGGAAGCCGGCGCACGGTGTAGAGGGCGACGGCCCCGAGCGTGACGGCGTTGGCGAGCGCGTAGGCGACGAGGGCGGCGGGATAGGTGAGATGGCGGGCGGGGAGCGCGAACGACGCGAGCAGGAAGGCGAGGAACAGCGCCGGGCTCAGGATCTGGACGAACAGGGCGTTCGGGGTGACGTCGGCGTACCCCTGGAAGATGGAGGCGAGGAGCGTGCTGACGATCGACGCGCCGATCGAGATCGCGAACAGCTCGAGCCCGAGCGCGAGCGCGGGTTCACCGACCAGCGACGCCAGGGTCGGGGCGAGCCCGCCGAGGACGACCGCGAGCACCGCGGCCGATCCCACGGTCGCCCAGAGCGCGGCGCGCACCACGGTGCGACGCTCGGCGTCCGAGGTCGAGTACGGCAAGCTCCGCGCGACCGCGCTCGGCAGGCCGAGCGTCCCGACGGACGAGAGGATCCCGGCGAGCGCGAGGCCGAGGGAGAAGGCGCTCCAGTCGTCCGGGGAGATCCCCCGGACCAGGATCACGCGCGACAGGAAGTTGAAGAATACGAGGAGGAGGGTGGACGTGATGACGACGATCGTGCCGCGCGTGACCGTGGAGAGACCCTCCCGGATGTCCGCCCCGCTCTCCGCGGCCACCGTTCGTTCCCGGCCGCACGCTTCCCTCGGACGGTAAATACGTAGCGATGGGACCCGAGGGTCCGCCCACGGCTCTTTAAGCGGGCGACCGCTCGGTCCGCCTGTGGCCGTTCCCGGACCGCCGGACGCCCTCTGGGCGGCCGCGCTCCTCGTCTGGGCGATCGCGGCCGCCGTGCTCGGCGAGGCGGTCCGGTTCGTCGGGGGGCGGTGGGTCCCGTTCTGGCGGGTCTCCGAGCCGATCGAGCGGTTCCTGCTCGACCTGTATCTCGGCGGAGCGGCGCTCTACCTGGTCGCGGCGCTCCCGATCGACGCCTTCGGCCGGCCGGTGGTCTTTGGGCTTCCGATCGCGGCGGGGCTCGGCCTCGGGGTTGCGGCGCTCGCCCGTCGACGCGCGGGGATCCGACCGGCCCTCGATCGGACGTTCTCCGCTCTGATCGGCTGGGCCCCCGCGCTCGCTCTCCTCACCGCCCTCGGCCTGTACCTGGTGGAGATCTCCGCCGCGCTTCCCGTGGGGACCGGTAACACCTACGACTCGAGCCTCCTCACGACCTACACGGCGTTGCTGTTGCAGCACGGCCATCTCCCGATCTCGTTCCAGCCTTACGCCTCGTCGATGATCCTGTACCCCCAAGGTACGACCGTCTGGCTTGGGGCGGCGCAGCTCGACTTCGGCCTCCCTCCGGCGCGGACCGCCCTGTTGGTCACCCCGCTGTTCCTTTCGATCGCGCCGCTCTCGGGCTATGTTTTCGGTCGTCGCCTGTTCGGGACCCCCCGGGCCGGTGCGGCGGTCGCCCTCGTGGTGGGCGCGCTCGGACCGGCGACCCGGTCGCTCGTCGGGGGAAGCAACGACTTCGCCATCGCGTTCCCGCTGGTCCTGTTGCTCGCGGCCCATTCTCTCGACTGGGTCCGCGCGGAACCTCCGGGGTGGGGGGATGCGCTCGGGTTCGGGCTGATCCTCGGCTACTCGGCCGCGCTCAACCCGGTCGGGGCCGACTGGCTGTTCCCGGCGCTGCTCGGGCTGACCCTCGCGCGCGGTGCTCCGGGAATTCGGGGCGCGCTGCGCCGGTTGAGCCGATGGATCGCCGCGCTCGCGGCGAGCCTCGTGGCGATCGCGCCGACGCTCTACGTGCTCGCGCTCGGGCTCCGGAGCCCGGGGTTCGTCCCCGGTGCGCCGATTCCCCCGACGCCGGGAGCCACCGGAATCTCCCTGGCGCAGCTCTACGGGAGCATCGACCCGTTCCTGTTCCGTGCGGGCGACATCGAGCTCGCCCCGATCCCCGCCGTCCGGGCCGAACTGGCGATCCTGCTGGTTGTCGGGGTCGGTCTCCTGCTCCTCTGGCCCCGGGACCGTGACTCTCGGCCCGAGCTCTCTCGATTCGGCGGTTGGGCGCTGGCGGCGGGTACCTCCACGATCGCATGGCTCCTGCTGCTCACGGCGGCCGGAGCGGGCTGGCCGGTCGCCCGGGAGATCTCCTATCTGTCGAGCGGGGCGGAGCTTTCGATCTGGTTGTTCACCGTCTACGGGCTCGTGGCGGCGGTTCCGCTCGTGCTTTTGTTCGATCGACTGGCCCGCCCGCCCCCGTCCCCTTCCACGCCCCCGTCACCGAGCTCCGGATTCCGCCGGGCCCGGACGGGGGCGCGTTCGGGACCGGCCGCCCTCCCGGCGTTCGCCCTGATCGTGTCGCTCGCGATCCTCGCGCCGGGGATCGTGCTCACGCCCACCGATCTCTCCTCGGTGCTCCGAGAGGAGTACGCGGACTTCGGCTCGGTCTCCTCGGCCGACTTCGCGCTGCTCGCCTGCGCGGGCGCGAATCTGCCCGCGGGGAGTCGTGTGCTGGTCGCCCCCGGGAGCGCCGCGGAGTTCCTGCCGGGGTATGCCCGGGGGATCACGCTGCTGTATCCCCTCGTGCCGGACTGGCCGTGGGAGAGCGCCGCGTATCGTACCGTCGTCGCACAGCTCACGAACGGGACTCTCGACAGCGTCGGAACGAGCGCCCTCGCGTCGCTGCACCCGAGCTTCATCGCGGTCACGATGAACAACACCGTCCTCTGGAAGGCGTTCTGGCCCAACCCATTCCTTCACGAGCCCTCCGTCTACCCGGTGGTGTTCCACCAGGGGGATGCCTACCTGTTCTCTACCGACCCGTCGGCGATCGCGTTCGCCTGCGGCTGAGCGCGGCGCCCTCGGGCGGAAACGATCAGACGAACTCGTCGAGCAGCTTTTCGCCGCCGCGGATCCCCGCCGGTTGCAGGGCGAGCGGACCGGCCTGGAGGACCTCTTCGAGATCCTCGTACGTCGGCCGGTCGGCCTTGTAGAACAGCCCGATCGGGATCTTGTCGTCCCACTCGAGCGACCGCTCCCAGGCCCGCACGATGTCGGTCGGGTCGTGGCCGGCGCTCTCGAGCTTGTAGACGCGCTGCCGGAAGAAGTCGAAGGTGTTGATCTTGTTGTACGTCACGCACGGGCTGAAGACGTCCACGAACGAGAACCCCTTGTGCTGGATGCCGGCGGCGACGAGGTCGGCGAGGTGCTTCACGTCCCCGGAGAACCCGCGGGCGATGTACGTCGCGCCGCTCGCGAGCGCCAGCGAGATCGGGTCGACCGGGTTCTCGATCACTCCGGTCGGGGTCGATTTCGTCTTCTGCCCGATGCGCGAGGTGGGGCTCGCCTGGCCGGTCGTGAGCCCGTAGATCTGGTTGTCCATCGTCACGTAGGTGAGGTCGACGTTCCGCCGCATGGCGTGGACGAAATGCCCGCACCCGATCCCGAAGCCGTCGCCGTCCCCGCCGGTGCCGATGACGGTCAGCCCGTGATTCGCCCAGCGGATCCCCTCCGCGACCGGGAGCGCGCGCCCGTGGATCGAGTGGAACCCGTAGGAGGAGAGGAAGTGCGGAAGGTTAGAGGAACAGCCGATCCCCGAGACGAGCACGACGTTGTGGTTGGGGATCTGCAGACGCTTCAACGCCATCTCGATCGCCGCGACGACGCCGAAGTCGCCGCACCCCGGACACCAGGTCGGCTTCGTGTCCGACTTCCCCACCATCGGCAGGGCCGGACCGGTCGTCGTCGGAACGGGTCGGGGGCTACTTTCGGCCATCGTGGATCACCTCGAGCGCACGCGCGACGACCTCGTGCGGGTAGAACGGCTCGCCGTCGTACTTGAGGAAGCGGACGGAGAGGTCGATGCCGGATTCGGCCCGGAGCAGTCGACCGAACTGGCCGGAGTAGTTCGCTTCGATCAGGAGGGTCTTGTGGGCCTTCGCCACGGCCGCGCGCACCGCGTTCGGATCGAGCGGATAGACCGTCGGGAACCGGAGGAGGTTGGTCGGCTGCCCCCGTTCGGTGAGCATCCCCATCGCGTCCCGCACCGCCGCGACCGTCGAACCCCACGCCACGAACGTCAGCGGCGCGTCCGCGGGACCTTCGAGCACGGGCGACGGGAGGTTCTTGAGGAGTCCGAAGAGCTTGCGCATCCGCTTGTCCATCATCTTCGTCCGCTCCGACACCCAGCGCGGGATCCCCGCCTTCACGTCCGAGATCAGGTGGCCCTTCTCGTCATGCTCGTCGGAGCCGGCGACGAACTGAAGCCCCGGTTGGCCCGGGATCGCCCGCGGCGAGACGCCGGACGCCGAGTACTGATAGCGGAGATACTCGTGCCCGTTCGGCTGGACCGCGAACAAGGACGGAAGCTCGACCGAGAGCGGCAGCTCTTCCCGATCGACCGTGGCGAAGTTCTCCGAGAGGTGGAGGTCGCTCGCGAGCAGGATCGGCGTCTGCCACTCCTCGGCCAATCGGAACGCTTCGACCGTCGCCGCGTACGCCTCGTGCGGCTCGGCCGGCGCGAGGATCGCGCGCGGGAATTCGCTCTGCCCCGCCCCCAGCATCAGGTTGAGGTCTCCCTGCTCGGTCTTCGTCGGAAGTCCCGTGGACGGGCCGGCGCGCTGCGACTCGACCACGACGAGCGGCGTTTCCGTCATTCCCGCCATGCCGAGCGCTTCGACCATCAGGGAGAATCCGCCGCCGCTCGTCGCGGTCATCGACCGCACGCCAGCGAACGACGCGCCGATCGCCATGTGGATCGCCGCGATCTCGTCCTCCGCCTGCTTCACGACGATCCCGAGCGTGGTGGAGTGGGCCGCAAGCCAGTGCATGATCGACGACGCCGGGGTCATCGGGTACTGTGCGAGGAACTTGAGGCCGCCCGCGGCGGCGCCCAGCGCGATCGCCTGATTCCCCGTCATCAACAACTTCGCCGCCCCGCGGCGGGCGAGCGCATGGGCGTTCACGCTCGCGTGCTGCTCGGCGAAGTGGTAGCCGTCCGCGCTCGCCCCGAGGTTCCAGTCGACGATCGGGCCGGCTTTGCGGCCGAACGAGTCGGTCAGCACCTGGTGGAGCAGGTCGAGCGGGATCCCCGCGAGGCACGCCGTCGCTCCGATCCCGGCCCCGTTCTGGAGGATCGACTGGCTCGTGTACTTGCGCGCGATCTCGAGGGTCGGAACGGCAAGGCCCTTGACCCCGGGGGGCAGGTCGGAGTCGGCGACCGCGAACTTCTCCGCATCGAAGAGGACGGTGCCGCCGGGCCGCAGGCCCGAGGCGTGGATGTCGACGCTCGCCCGGTCGAGGGCGTACAGGATGTCGGCCCCATCTCCCTGGGAGTGGGGTCGGCCCGTGCCGGCGCGTGCCTGGAACCAGACGTGGCCGCCGCGGATCACCGATTGGTAGGCGTTGAAGCCGAAGACATGCAGGCCCATCCGGGAGAAACAGCGAGCGATCCCCTCGCCGAGCGAGGCGATCCCGTCGCCGGCCTGGCCCCCGACGCGGACGGCGATCTCCTCCACGAGAGATTCGAGCGAGCCACGGTATTAATCGCTACCCCCTCAACCGCAAATCCTTACGGCGTCCGGACGCATTCCCCGGCGTGAGTTTGCCTCGCGTTCGCGTGCGGTTGTACGCGACGGCCCGCGTCGCCGCGGGCCGGGAGACGGTCGACCTGCCGGTTCCGGCGTCCGGCGTCCCGGCGCGCGATCTCGTGCGTCGGCTCGCCAGAGAGTTCCCCGACCTCGCCCCACTGCTCCCGGCCTGTCGCTTCGTCCGGAACGATGAGTACCTCGCGGATCTTCGCGCGCGGGTGCGGCCGGGGGATGCGTTCGCGGTGCACCCGCCCTACGGAGGCGGATAGCGGATGGGGGTTCGACTCTCGAAGCGACCCCTCTCCCTCGCGGCCGCGGAACGCGAGCTGTCGGGACCGGGGCTGGGGGGGATCGTGCTGTTCGCCGGGCGCGTGCGTCCGGATCGAACCGCGCGCGGGCGCGTGAGGGCGCTCGACTACGAGTGCGACCGGACTCCGGCGATCCGCCGCCTCGAGGAGATCGCCGCGGAGGGCCGCCGCCGTTTCGGGGCCGAACGGGTGGTGTTGTGGCACCGGCTCGGAACGGTCCCCGTGAACGCCGTGTCGGTCGTCGTCGGGGCCGCCTGCGGTCATCGCGCCGAGGCGTTCGCCACCTCCCGATTCCTCATCGAGGAGCTGAAGCGTTCGGTCCCGATCTGGAAGACGGAGCGAGCACGACCCGTGCGTCGACCGCGATCACGCCGCTCCCCACGGGTCGGACGATCAGCGGGTTGATGTCGAGCTCCACTACCTCTGGCAGCTCGACCGCCAGCTGCGAGACGCGCTCGATCGTCTCGGCGAGCGCGTCCAGGTCCCCCGGCGGCTCGCCGCGGACGCCCTGCAGGAGCGGGAACGCCTTCACCGATTCGATCATGTGCCGGGCCGAGAGCGACCGGAGCGGGGCGAGGCGGAACGTGACGTCCCGCAGCACCTCCACGTAGATCCCTCCGAGACCGAAGACGACCACCGGGCCGAAGCTCGGGTCCCGTTGGACCCCGATCAGCACCTCCTTCCCACCGGTCACCTGCGCTTCGACCTCGAACCCTTCGATCCGTGCGTTCGGAACGGCCGCCCGAACGGCCGTCTCCATCCGCTCCCAGGATCGGCGAAGCGACTCGGCGTCGGCGAGTCCGAGAGCGACCCCCCCGACGTCGGTCTTGTGCGCGATATCCGGGGAGGCGACCTTCAGCACGACCGGGTATCCGATCTGCCGGGCGGCGTCGAGCGCCTCCGGGAGCGTTCGGGCGAGCGCGACGCGCGGGAATCGGATGCCGTACGCCGCCAGCAGTTCGCGGGCGGAGTATTCGGCGAGCACGGTCGTTCCGCGTGCGCGGGCGCGTTCGATCACCGCCCGCGCCGCGTCCCGATCGACCGCAAAGGTGCGGACCTCCGTGCGGGGGCGGGTGAGCCACGCGCGGTACCGGGCCAGGCTGCCCAGCCCCTCGATCGCCTCCTCGGGGAACGCGTACGTGGGGATGCCGTGCTCTTCGAGGAACGTCACCTCGTTCGAGAGGTCGGTGAGGCCGAACAGGCAGGCGGTGATCGGCTTCGCGGTCGTCCCCTTCGCGTCGAGGATCGCGCGCGCGACCGATTCGCCCGTCATCGTGCCGGTCGGCGTGGAGATCACGAGGATCCCGTCGACGTCCTTCGACGCGAGCAGGGCGGAGAGCACCTCCCGGTACTGGGCGGCTCCGACATCCGCGGTCATGTCGACCGGGTTCGCCACCGACGCGATCGACGGAAGACGCCGGGCGAGGTCGGCGCGCAGCGGCGCGGGGAGCGGGGGGATCTCGAGCCCGTAGCGGACCGCCGCATCGGCCGCGACGATCCCCGGGCCTCCCGAGTTCGTAAGGATCGCGAGCCGCGGGCCGTCGAGGGCGAGCCCCGCCCCGAAGATCTTGGCGGCGCGGAACAGGTCGCCGATCGTGTTCACCCGGAGGACGCCCGCCTGCGCGAACAACGAGTCGTAGAGCAGATCCCGGCCGGATTGCGCGAGCGAGCCGGTGTGGCTGATCGCGGCGCGCTCCCCGGCCGGCGTGCGCCCGCTCTTGATGACCAGCACCGGCTTGTGCTCCGTCACCTCGCGCGCCGCCTCGAGGAAATCTCGGCCGTTGGCCAGGCTCTCCACGTAGAGGAGGATCACCCCGGTCGCCGGGTCCCGGCCGAGTGAACGGAGCAGGTCGTTCTCGTCGACCCCGGCGCGATTGCCGACCGAGACGAACCTCGAAAAACCGATCCGCTGCGTGATCCCGTACTGCAGGATGCCGGCGCCGAGCGCGCCGCTTTGGGAGACGAACGCGATGTTCCCCCGCGGCGGGAGCTTCTCGCTGAACGTCGCGTTGAGCGAGACCGCGGGGTCGGTCGCGAAAACGCCGAAACAGTTCGGTCCGACGAGCGACATGCGGTACTTCTGGGCGCGGCGGACGACCTCCGCCTCGAGGGCGGCGCCCGCGGCGCCCACTTCCCGGAACCCGGCGGAGATCACGACCACGCCCTTGGCACCCGCCTTTCCGAGCTCCTCGACGGTGTCGGCCACGAGCGGCGCCGGGACGATCACGACGCCGAGCTCGGGACTCTCGGGCAAGGAGCGCACATCCGGGTAGCATCGCACCCCCGAGACGCTCTTCCAGGCGGGGTTCACCGGGTACGCGACCCCCTGAAAGCCGGCGGCGAGGATGTTGCGGAAGAGGGAGGTGCCGACCTTGCCGGGTCGGTTCGAGGCACCGACGATCGCGACCGAGGACGGCCGGAACAACTCGTCCAACTCCGGCGAAGAACCGATCGTCATCGTGACTCCGCTATCGGACCGGGCCGGGGCTTATATACGAACGCTCGGTCGTTCCGCCGTGAGCGGTGGCAGCGGGCCGACGGCGCCCCCGCCGGCCTCCGCCGGACCCGGACCCTCCGGGCACGCCGCGCCCGCGCGGGGTCCGCGGGGGACCCTGCAGCGGATGGACAAGGGACGCATCGCGCACGTCGTCGCGGTCGGCAGCGGGAAGGGCGGGGTCGGCAAATCCTCCGTGACCGCGCTGCTCGCCTCCGAACTGCGTCGACGCGGCCGCACCGTCGGGATCCTGGACGCCGACATCACCGGCCCGTCGATCCCGAAGATGCTGGGGATCAAGGGGCCGCTCGTCGACCGCGGGGAAGGGATCGAGCCGGCTCCGTCCCGCACCGGGATCCCGGTCGTCTCGTCCCAGTTCATGGTCGAGGACGAGCAGACCCCGGTCATCTGGCGCGGCCCGCTCGTGACCCGCCTCATCACCCAGTTCTTCGGATCGGTGCAATGGGGAGCCCTCGACTACCTCCTGATCGACATGCCGCCCGGGACGAGCGACGTCCCGCTCACCGTCTTCCAGACGATCCCGATCGACGGGATGGTGTTCGTGCTCACCCCGCAGGATCTCGCGGCCCTGATCGTCAAGAAAGCGATGAACATGGCCCGCGACCTGCACGTCCCGCTCCTCGGGGTCGTCGAGAACATGGCCTGGATCGCCTGTCCGCACTGCGGGGAGCGGATCGAGCTGTTCGGCGCGAGCCGGGTCGCCCGGGTCGCGCAAGAGTACGGGATCCCGGTGCTCGGTCGCCTGCCGGTCGAGCCGTGGATCTCGGAGCTCTCGGACGACGGGCGGGTCGAGGAGCGGAGCTCCCCGGCGATCACGGAGCTCGCCGCGGCGTTCGAACGCGCGATCGAGAACGCTACGCAGAGCTCGATGACGGTGCTGTGATCCGGCGCAGCTCGGAGAAGCCGAGCACCTCGGTCGGGATCTGACGTTTCACGAGCTCGGCACGCAGTCCCTCCACGTGGGCGTCCCCGACGACGATCGCGACGCGCAGGTAGCCGTGCGCGCGAATGTCGGCGAGCCGGTCCGCCATGTGCTCGTTCCGCTCGTCGAGCAGCACCCGAGCGATGGTGGGGCTCGCCAGCCGCAGCTCCGCGACGATCTCTTCGGGGTGGTCGACGTAATCCTCCATCTGGTCCCGGACGATCCGGCTCGGAAGGATCAGCCCCACGATCGAACCGACCAGGAGCGAGATGCGTTCCTTCGGCGGCATCGTCGTGATCAGCCGATTCAGCATCGCCCGCACCGGGTCGTCGATCAGGAACAGCGGCAAGTTGCGCTCGCGGGCGACCGTGGCGGCGGTCCGCATCTCCGAGCCCGGGGGGCCCCCGCCCAGATCGGCGCCCAGGCGACGCTGCAGGATCGACCAGAGCCGGGCGAACAACGGCACCTGCGCCGGCCGGCCGTGCGTCGGCGTCGGATCGAACAGCACCTGGGCCCGCTCGCGGTCGAGCTCCACCGCGATCCCGTCGAGCGGTCGGCCGGTCAGCACCGAGCGGATCGGCGCCGCCAGGTCGATGACGTGGGCCGTGCCGATGAGAAGGTACGGCGGGCCGTCGGACGGAGTCGCCATGCCCGACCGACCCGGAGGTCGTTCATCTGCCTTCGCGGCCGGCCCGGCGCGCCGGTCCGCGTCACAACTCCCATATAGGGTAGCGCGGTCGGCCGGCGCCATGACGTGGGCCCTGTTCTCGATTCCGACCGCCAAGAAGGCGGAGCTCGACCAAGCGCTCGCCGACGACACCGTCTCCCGCCAGAGCCAGAAGGTGCGGTCGGCGGCCGCCCTCGGGGGGCCCGCGGACCGGACCTACGTGCTGATCGAAGGCGCCCCCGACGCCGTGCGACGGGCGGAGGAACTGCTCAATCCCCTCGGCGAACGGCCGACCGCCGCGGAGGCGGCCTCGCTCTACCAGAAATTCAAGGACGAGGAAGAGGCGGCGTCGGCCGGCATGGGCCTTTTCTTCGGCGACGACGCGTAATCGTCAGTCGTTGGTGGGTGCGTGCGACGGCTCGAGGTCCTCGCCGCCCGCGAAGACCCGCTGGCACGACCGATAGAACGAGTCGAGCCCCAGGGATTCCGTGGCGGACGCCGTGAGCAGGTCCGAGAGCGGGGACATCGTCTCGATCGCCCGGAACAGCTCGGTCGACAGCTGCACGTCGGGCGTGGGCGCGTCCCGGGTCACGGCGGCGTACAGGGCGTCCGAATCCGAAGCCCACTGGCCGATCTCCGCGAGCTGGTCGGCGCTCAGCACATCCGACTTCGACAGGACCTGGAGCATCGGCAGACGGAATCGGAACTCGACCGTCGCGCTGAGCATCCGGAGCGAGACGAATCCCCCCGGGGTGCGCGCGAGCGCCGGATCGAAGAGGAACGTGAGGATCGATCGGTCGCCGCTTAAGGCGTCAACGATCGCCTTCGACGCCTCCCGGAAGGCGAACAGCTCGATCTGGCCCGGGGTATCGATCAGGACGTAGTCGGTCTTCAGTTCGGCGATCGCCGCCTTCACATCGAACACTTTGAGGGCGATCATGTCGGCGGCGGCGACCTGGGCGCCGTTCGGCCCCAGACCGTATTCGTCCTGGACATCGGGAAGGCGGACCCATTCCCGGATGTCGATGTCGGGATTGAGCCCGGGGTTCTCGTTGCCCGGGTCGAGATTGACGACGGTCGCATCGTAGCCAGCGGCCTTCATCCAGTCGGCGAGGGCGCGGACGAACGTCGTCTTGCCGGCCCCGGCCGTTCCGGTGAAATAGACCGTCCCGGGTTCCTCCATCGCTACTTCTTCTCCGTTTGGGCGCGGAGCCTGCGGACCTCGATCGCGAGCGCGCGGAGCGCCTTCGCTTTCGGGCTCCCGACCCGCTTCGTCACCTTCACCCGGCCGGCGTAGGCGTAGAACCGACGGGGGTACTGCTTCGTCGGCTCGGTCTCCGCCTTCCATCCGAGCCGCTTCGCGGCCTGGGCGATCTCCTCGGCCGTCACGTCCGCCGTCCCTTCCGCTTCGGGCACGCGGCGGCCGTCCGCTCGGGAGAGCTTGCGGTCGAGGTACGCCGGGTAGACGTAGAAATGTTCCGGCATCGGCTTCGCCGGCGCCGGGTTACGCGGGCGCGGCGGGGAGGCGGACGCCGTTCAGTACGCCGTCCTGGCCCGGTCGGGAGCGCACGCGGACGAGGCCGAGCTCGGTCTCGAGGATGGCGCCCTTCGTGATGATGTTGCGTTGAACGTAGTTGGGATTCGCCGGGTTCTCCCGGACGGTGACGATGCGGGTGGTCTGCATCTTCTTCGTCGCGGGGTCGAAGACGTTCACCGTCCGGACGGTGAGGATCCGCATCTTGCGGTTCCCGCCCCGCACGCGGTACTTCTTGGTGGAGTCGGCGCCCGTCCCGAGCGTCGCCGTCTGGAGCTCCCGCCCGATCTCGAAGCGCCGCTTCTTGCGGATCGGCCGCAGGCGACCCCCGGTCGGCTTGCGGCGGGAGCGGCCCTGCCAGATTCCCATCCTGAACCTCCGAGGGGCGCTCCACCCAGGGTGGCGTATTTTAGGCTTTCAGCGCGCCGGGCCGATCGCGCTGCGCCCGCGGGGCAGGCTCCGCCGTCCCACCGGACCGACCGCCTCGATCTGATAATGCCCTCGAGGCTGGGCGCCGCCGTGGAGACCTCTATGCCCGGGATCGTGGTGGGGATCGACGAGGCGGGACGGGGTTCGTGGCTCGGCCCGCTCGTCGTCGGGGCGGTGGCGATCCCGTCCGACCGGCTCGACGAGGTCTCCGCGACCGGGGCGAAGGACTCGAAGCGTCTGACCCCGGCGGCGCGCGAGGCGGTCTACGGTCGGCTCGCCCGCCTCGGCGCGTGCCGGTCCGTCTCGATCGCCCCGCGCACGATCGATCGATCGGTCGCGCGCGGGCAGCTGAACCAGCTCGAGGCCCGTGCGTTCGCCCGACTGCTTCGATCGTTCGCTCCCGACGTAGCCTACGTCGACGCGTGCGACGTGGACGCCGCGCGCTTCGGCCGAACGGTCGCCGCGCTCGCGGGGGGGACGACGCGGGTCGTCGCCCGGCACAAGGCGGACCGGGACATCCCGCTCGTCGGCGCCGCCTCGGTGGTCGCCAAGGTACGTCGGGACCGGGCGATCGGGCGCCTCGCCGAGCGCCTCGGCGAGGAGATCGGGAGCGGATATCCGTCGGACGAGCGGACGGTCGCGTTCGTCCGGCGGACGGTGCGCGCGGGCGCGCCCCCGCCGATCTGGATGCGCGCCTCCTGGGCGACCACGAAAAGGGTTATCCTGCCCCGACCGGCTCTCACGCTGGACGGGTTTCGCGTATGACGGTCGAAGAGACGCTCGCGTCCCTCGTGGACCGGTTCAACCGCCACGCCGAGCGGACCCCGGCGATGTCCGAGGAGCTGGCGGGGATCGAGCGGACGATCCAGATCCGGATCACGGACGAGGCGAACTACGCGGTCGACCTCTCGGGCGGCCGTCTCACGAACCTGCGGACCGCCCCCACGGGCCGCGCGGACCTCACGATCACCACCGACGAGACGACGTTCGACGAGCTCGTGCGCAAGGAGATCGGGCCGATGAAGGCGCTCGTGCTCCGGAAGCTCTCGATCGACGGGAGCCTCGAGGACAAGCTACTGTTCCGCAAGCTCCTCTAACGGAGCCCGCGGGTCACGGCAGAAAGACGCACGCCGCGATGCAGACGCCGTAGTGGTCCATCGGGATCGAGAGCTCCTCGGTCCGGTAATGCACGCGGCGCAGCTCGACCCCGCGGAAGTGGGCGATCTCCTGCATCCGCCATTTGAGGAACTCTTTGAGAGATTTTTGCGTGCCGTGCAGATGCCCTTCCGCCACGTAGCCACCCTGCCCATCCGCCCGGAAGCCGTAGGCGATCCCGGCGCTGATCACCTCGCCCTCACCGCCGCTGTGGCGGGCGAGCACGCAGTGGGTGATCGCGCCGCGGGCGATCTTGGCCCGGTCGGTCTGCCGAATGCCGATCGGGAGCACCGAGGAGACGCTGACCAGATTCTGCTCGCCGATCCCCGCTTGGAGGAGCGCGAGGTCGAAGGCGTTGAGCTCGCTCGTCTTGTTGATCCCCTTGCCGCTCGTGACGAAGAAGCGGGACGGCACGAGGAGCAGCGTCTGCTCGGCGGCCTCGGGACGGGGCACGTCGGGCGGTGAGGGTCCTCGCCCCATAAGGTTTGGGCGGCCGGGCTAGACGATGATGGCGTGGCGCCGACGCATCGACGCCTCGGTCTCCCCCCGCACGGCGAGGAGCTCGGCGACGATCGCGTCGGTGAGGCGGAGGCTGGCCGATTCGAAGAGCGTTCCGAGGGGGGCGAGCTTCGAGCGCTCGGGGTCCTCCGGGAATTCGAGCGTGACGAGCTGGGTCGCGGTGTGCGCGAGCTTGGAGGTCGCGCGGGAGGTGAGCACGATCAGCTGGGCCCCTTCGCGACGGACGATGTTCGCGGTCTGGATGGAGGAGTAGCTTTCTCCCTGGCCGGAGAGGATGAAGACGGCGTCGCCGGGGGTGACGATCGGCGTGACGCTCTCCCCGATGACGTACGCGCGCAGCCCGGCCTGCACGAGGCGCATGGCGAAGGCCCGGCCGATGATCCCGCTGCGGCCCGCTCCGTAGACGAACACCTGCGGAGCCGAGCGGAGGATCCGGACCGCTCCCTCGATCGCCGCCGGATCGACGCGCTGGAGCGCCTCCGTGACGCGCTCCCCGATGTAGCGCTGAGCGCGGTCGAAGCGGGAACCGCTAAGGGGAGCGTCGGCGGCCACGATGCCCTCCCTTCCCCGACGGGCGCCGACGCGCCGCGCTCGGCCGGGGACGGGGACGCGGCGGGGCCGCCGGGCGCGCCTTCGACC